>CAZYTS010000102.1:0-13342 GCA_964649855.1 uncultured Gemmatimonadaceae bacterium | reverse complement strand
CGATGCTCGCCGAGGATTTTCAGCCGCAGAACAGACTCGAAGTGGCGCGCGACAAAGTCAAACAGTTTGTTGCATTGCGAACCAGCGATCGCATCGGGATCGTGGCATTCTCGGGCGAAGCTCTGACGCAGGTTCCGCTCACCACTGACTACCCGGTCGTGCTTGCGGCAATCGACAATTTGCAACCGGGGCAGCTCATGGACGGTACTGCAATCGGTACTGCCATTGCCACCGCGGCAAATCGTCTTCGTTCAGCGCCGGGAAGGTCTCGAGTCATGGTGTTGCTCACCGACGGCGTCAACAACAGAGGAACCATCGATCCGCGTACAGCGGCGCAGGCGGCCGCAGCTTTTGGCGTCAAGATCTACACAATTGGAGTGGGCACCGAGGGGATGGCTCCGGTACCCGTGGGTCGTGGCGTCTTTGGATTACGCTACGAAAACCGACCCGTGGAGATCGATGATGAACTCCTCACCGAAGTCGCCGAGAAAACCGGAGGACGCTACTTCAGGGCGCGTGACGCCGCTGCACTCCAACGGATCACAGAAGAAATCGACAGACTCGAACGAACTCCCGTCAGGCAGCGCATATACACGCGTTATTCCGAACTTTTCCGCTGGCCCCTCGGCGTCGCAATCGTTGCGCTTCTTTGCGAGCTGCTGATTCTGGCTTGGCGCGCCCCCGTTCCTTAGAGCCACTTACGCCATCTGAGTACGGCAATAAGCAGTGCTCCCAGGGCAAGTTGCGCCACGAGCATTATCTCAAAGCCTAACGGGTTTGACGCCAGAGGGATGCGCGAAAAGTTCATCCCCCACATTCCGCTGACGACGACAAACGGAACGCTGAGAGTTGCCACGACCGTAAGCCCCTTGGTCACCAGATTCAAACGATTGGAAACCTGCGACAGGTAACTTTCCATGGTGGAACTCAGGAGGTCGCGGTAGTTGTCCAGCGACTCGTTGATGCGAAGCATGTGGTCATACACGTCGCGAAAGTAGAGCTGCAGGTCTGGGGACAGGAGTGGCGACGGCCGGTTTGAAAGCGTGTTGAATACCTCGCGCTGCGGCATCAGATAACGTCGCAATGACAAAAGAAGTCGTTTGACCGCAAAGATGTCACGCAGCGCGGCTTCGTCAAACGATTGAAAGACTCTCTCTTCGAGCCCATCGAGAAAATCATCCACCCTGTCCAGGATCGGAAAGTAGGCGTCTATGGCGTTGTCCATCACGTAATGCGCAAGCCACGCGGCTCCGCGACTCAGGAGATCAGGGGTTCTCACCGCCTGTTCAACTATTCGCTCCAGGTCAGGTGACGGCTCAGTGTGAACGGTTACGAGATAGTTGTTGCCTAAAAACAGATAGATGTTACGGGTGTCCAGATCGTAGGGATCGGTTGTCTCGTCAACCAACCGAACGACACGCAGAGTGACAAAGAGGTAGCCGTCGTACTGCTCGACCTTGGGTCGGGTACCTGGGTTGAGGGTGTCTTCGATTGCCAGTGGATGAAACCCAAAGACCTTTTCCATCAGCGCGAACTGCTGCCGGCTCGTCGTGTCAATGTTGACCCAAAGACATCCTTGCTTCTCTGCCAGCGCAGCCGCGATCTCCTTGAACTGCAGATCACGCGTCATCGACCCGTCCTTTAGGAAAAAGGACCGGGGATGTCTGGTGTCTGGGCGCGCCGCGGAATTTTCGGGTGTGGTCACTTGGTCTGGCGTGAGAGGGACAAAGCGTGCCGATTCACGCTAATACTACGACCCAACGGGTACCTGAGCGCCAGCCGGTTAGATTTGGGTCGTGCTCGCCAAGGCCAACCCAGACCACACAAGCACCAGTAGCGCAGCGCTCGCCTTTGAATCGGTCACTCGCCGCTTCGGCCGACGCTGGGCGTTGCGTGGTGTCTCACTTGCCGTCGCTCCGGGCGAAATTGTCGGAGTCCTTGGGCACAACGGGAGTGGTAAGAGTACGCTCCTCCGTATCGGAGCCTCAGCCCTCAAGCCTACTTCGGGAAGGGTGTGCTTTAGCGGAAAGGCTGCCGCCGAGCTGTCCGACAAGGGCCGAAGCCGCGTCGGACTCCTGGCGATTCAGAGCGGCCTCTACGAAGATCTAACCGCCTGGGAAAACCTTCGGTTTGTCAGCTCCATGCTCGGCAGTGCAGGTGCAGGGATCGGCGAAGTGCTTGAGCGTGTTGGCCTTGCGGATTTTGCTCAGGAACGCATTCGGGGATTTTCTTCTGGTATGCAACGGCGCCTCTCGCTGGGGAGGATTCTGCTTCAAAGGCCGTCCATCCTCCTCTTCGATGAGCCGTACAACAGCCTTGATGCGGAGGGTGTGGCCCTGGTTAACCAGGTCCTCCGCGACGCGTGCTCCAACGGCGCCAGCGCCCTTGTGGTCGTGCACGATCTCCAGAACGCCGAGGGCCTCTTTGACCGCGCAATAACCCTGAGCAACGGTCTCTTTGAGGGGCCAGCCGTCAGCAATCGCGCAGTCACAGACTTGCCCGCTCAAGCTGTAGAGTTGCGCCTATGAGCATGTCAGCAGACTTGAGAAGGATGCGGGCAATTGCATGGAAGGATCTCACCGCGGAGCGCCGCTCTCGGGCTGGGCTCAACGCCGTGATCTTTCTTGGCGTCCTCATCCTTATGCTTTTTGGCTTTGCGCTTGGGCCAGATCGTGAAGCGCTCAGGGCGGCCAGCGCTGGGGCGCTTTGGCTCGCGATCCTCTTTAGCGGCGTGCTTGCCTTTAACCGCTCCTACCAGATCGAACTCGATAGCAACGCGCTGGAATGGCTGCTGCTTTACCCCGGCGGCCGATGGGCGATTTTTGCTGGCAAGCTACTCGCCAACCTGCTGTTCGTACTCTTGGTTGAGTGCGTAGTAATTCCGGTGGCACTGATTCTTTTTCAGGTTTCGGGGATCGGGGGAGGGATGGGAGCAGAAGGAGTGGCAACGTGGTTGTCGCAGCTTGCAGTGCTCCTGCTGGGTACCGTTGGCTTTGTAACTTTGGGGACTTTTTACGCGGCGATGTCCAGCCGCAGCCGCTCGCGCGAGGTTTTGCTGCCGCTACTCCTTTTCCCGATGATGGTGCCGGTGTTGATAGGAGCGGTCGAGGCGTCGTCTTCGCTGATGGTGGGAGACCCCATGCGCGAGGCAGGGGCGTGGATTGGTATGCTGGCGGCGTTCGATGTCATCTTTCTGACTGCATCGCTAGTAACATTCGAGTACATCATTGAGGCCTGATGGCAACTTCGACGATTGACATGAGCAGCACCGCAGCAGCCGAGATTCCACGGCCGGCAAACTGGCTGGGAGTCGTGGCCGTGCTCGCGGTAATCGGGGCCCAACTGTACGGCGTCCTCACGAGCCCCCCAGACAGGGACATGGGGCATCTGCAAAAGATCATGTACGTCCACGTGCCCGCTGCCTGGAGCGCATTTCTCGCTTTCTTTGTCGTGGCCGTCGCTAGTCTGACCTACTTATGGAAGGGAAAAGCACAGCACGACCTTCTGGCGGCGTCTGCCGCAGAGGTAGGCGCGGTGCTTACCGGGCTCACCTTGGCTGCAGGAATGATTTGGGGTCGACCGACCTGGGGTGTGTGGTGGACGTGGGATCCGCGCATTACGTCGACCGCGGTGCTCTTTTTCATGTTTGTAGCGTACTTGCTGCTTCGCGCTTTTGTAGAGGATCACGAAAGGCGAGCGCAGTGGAGCGCTGTTGTGGGGATTCTTGGTGCTCTCAATGTTCCCATCGTCTACATGTCGGTCAGGTGGTGGCGAACTTTGCACCAGGTGCAGTCCAGTCCCGAGACTGTCGATGTGGCGTACAAGTGGGGATTGCGTGCCAATGCCATTGCCATGCTCATTATGCTGATTTTCATGATCCGGCATCGCTACGCCAGCGCCAGGATAGAACGGGCTGCTGACGATTTGTCTGATAGAATTGCCCTTGGGGGAACGGCCGATGCACGCTAACAACGGATACATCATTGCTGCTTACGCAGTCATGTGGATTACAGTAGTGGCCTATCTGATCCAGCTCGGCCGCACGCGGAGTCGTGCGGAGCGTCGTTACGAAGAAGTCAGGAAGGCTTCGGGAGGGTCGGTATGAGCGACCAGAAAAAGGGCCGGCGCAGAGCCGCTCTGATCGTTGCTCTTGCAATCGTTGTCGGAGCCTTCAGCTATCTCTTGTTTGGCGGCCTCGAAAGCAACGTGGTCTACTTTCTCACGCCGCAGGAGCTGCTGGCGCGCGGTGATCGCGCCTACGACGTTCCAGTAAGACTCGGTGGGCAGGTAGCTCCCGGTTCGGTCAAGTGGGACGCGGCAACGCTCGATCTCTCCTTTCAGGTGGTGGACACTGGGGGGAGCGGAGCTGTCTTTGTAAAGTCCAAGGGCGCGCCGCCGCAGATGTTTCGCGACGGCATGGGAGTGGTTGTCGAGGGCAAGTACGGACGCGACGGCGTGTTCAACTCCACGAATCTCATGATCCGGCACTCTGAGGAGTATCGCGCTCCTGAACACGGCGAACGTCCACAACAGATGTACGAGTCACTACTCAAGGGCGCAGAATCGTGACGAGATTGCTGGGCTACAATGCCCTGGTGCTGGCACTGCTGGCAACTGTCGTTGCCTTTGTGCTTTCGGTCATTGGAGGTCGTCGGGAGCGTTCAGACGTACTCCGCCTGGCCTACGGCGCCGTGCATCTGCAGTTCGGCCTGATAACCGTGGCCACCTTTGCCATGATTTACGCGCTCGTATCCCACGATTTCAGCGTGAGCTACGTGGCGCAGGTAGGGAGCCGGGCGACTCCGCTGCTCTTTACCGTCATCTCCCTCTGGGGAGCGCTCGAAGGGTCCATTCTTTTCTGGGTTTGGGTACTCGGCCTTCTGACCACGCTGGTTGTGTTCTGGAACCAGCACCGCGCAGGAAAGCTCATTCCCTTTACTACGGCAACGCTGCTCGCGGTTGGAGTGTTCTTTTTGCTGCTTCTGGTTGGACCGGCAAACCCCTTCCAGCTTGTTTCTCCGGTGCCGCCCGACGGCCCGGGCCCAAATCCGCTGCTGCAGAACCACATTCTCATGGCGGTGCATCCGCCACTTCTCTACCTCGGCTACGTAGGGATGACGGTTCCCTTTGCCTTTGCGGTCGGGGCCATGGCTGCAGGCAAGGTGGACGATTCCGAGTGGATCAGGTTGTCGCGACGTTGGACACTGGGGGCGTGGGGCTTGCTCACGGCCGCCATCATTGCGGGGATGTGGTGGTCGTATGAGGTGCTCGGTTGGGGAGGGTACTGGGCCTGGGATCCCGTTGAGAATGCGTCGTTCATGCCCTGGCTTACTGCTACCGCCTTTTTGCATTCGGTACAGGTGCAGGAACGACGGGGATTGCTCAAGCTCTGGAACCTTAACCTCATTGTTGCGACTTTTGCGCTCACCATACTCGGCACTTTCCTGACGCGCTCAGGGGTGGTGGTTTCTGTGCACGCTTTCACTTCCGGGAACATCGGGTACTGGTTTCTCGGACTTATTGCTGTTGTGCTGATTGCGTCTTTCGCGCTCGTCGCGGGCAACTCTGATGCCCTAAAGAGCAATGGCAAGCTTGCGGCTGTCGTGTCGCGCGACACGGTGTTTCTTCTCAACAATCTCTTGCTGACGGCGTTTACCTTCACGGTGTTGGTGGGCACGCTTTTCCCGCTGGTCGCCGAGGCGATGAGGGGTGTCAAGGTTAGCGTAGGTGAGCCGTTTTACAACAGGATGACGGTACCCATCTGTGCGACGTTGATCTTTTTGATGGGAGTCGGTCCTTCGTTGCCGTGGAAGCGCACCGATAAGGCGACTCTCAAGCGTCAGTTGTTACCACCCTCCGTTGGTGCGATTCTTGCATGCATTATTGGCTTCGTCGCAGGTGCGCGTGATGTATACGCTCTCCTGGCGTTCTCGGGCGCAGGCTTTGCGCTTGTAGCCAACGTGCGGGAGTTTGCAGTTGGGAGCAGGGCGCGCATGCGTGCTCATGGCGAAACCGCATTCGAAAGCCTCGGCAAACTCGTCAATGCCAATCGCCGCCGCTTTGGCGGGTACGTGGCTCACATCGGAGTCGTGGCAGTTGCAGTGGCCATTACTGCGTCTTCCACCTTCAAGACTGAGCACGATGCAACGCTCAAGCGTGGCGAATCAATGAATGTGGGCGGAATGGAAGTGCGGCTCGTGGATGTATGGGCGCGCAGGGAGGTGCAGCGCGACGTGGTTGGCGTAACGGTCGCACTCCTCAAAGACGGCAAGACCGCGGGGACGCTCCAGCCCAGGATGAACTTCTATCCTTCGTCTCAACAACCCATACCTACACCCGGAGTGCGGAGTCGGCCGTGGGGCGACATCTATGTCAACCTTCAGGCCTACACGCCTGACGGCGCCAGCGCCACACTTCGTGTTATTGTCGAGCCACTGGTACCGTGGATATGGATCGGCGGGTTCATCATCTGCTGTGGTGCGCTGGTTTCGATCATACCGCAGCGGCGGCGCTTCGAGGCACGAGCGACTGCCGCTGAAGGTGCCGAGCCTTCAATTCCCGCGCGCGAACCTGTGGCTGCCACATGAATCTCAGGCGTGCCGCAATCGCGGGGAGCATATCACTCCCAATCATCGCTTTGTTAGGGTGGGGTCTCACGCGCGACCCTGGCGAGATACGTTCGCCGCTGCGCGGACGCGAGGCGCCGGATTTTGAACTCGCTGTTTTTGCACAGGGGCAGGCAGACGCTGCACGTCCGCAGGGAGACACTATCCGGCTTTCTGAGTTCAGGGGAGAGGTCGTCGTCCTCAATTTCTGGGCGTCGTGGTGCATTGCCTGTCGTTACGAGCACAAAGATCTGTCAGAGGTTGCTGCCAGCTATGTAGACAAAGGCGTAAGGTTCTTCGGGATACTCTACGACGATACGCCTTCCAACGGGCTTCGCTGGATAGAAACCATGGGGGGGCAGTCGTATCCCTCCATTGATGATCCTCGCAAGCGGACTGCAATCGATTTCGGATTGTACGGAGTTCCAGAGACTTTCATGATCGGTCGCGACGGCGTTGTCGCCTACAAGCACACAGGACCCATCTCGGACGAGCTTCTCAGGTTCAAGCTCGATTCGCTCCTGGCAAGCGGCGCGGCGCGGGCCAGTCCATGATCAGGGTCTTTTTAATCGTTGCGTTTGTGTCTGCTGCGGCGGTTGGCGCGCAGACACAAAGTGCCGCAGACAGCGCTCTCGACAAAAAGGCGCGTGAAGTTGCCTCGCAACTCCGGTGTCCGGTCTGTCAGGGCCTTTCCATAAATGAGTCGCCCGTACAGCTGGCTATCGAGATGAAGGCGCTTGTGCGCGAGCAACTTGCCCAGGGAAAATCGCCCGAACAAGTGCGTCAATACTTTATCGACAAGTACGGAGAATGGGTGCTCCTGGAGCCCGAGCCGCGGGGCCTGAATCTCCTGGTCTATGCATTGCCTGTTTTGGGTGTACTGGCCGGTGCGCTCATGGTCTGGAACTTTGTAAAACGGTCCACGACGCCTGACGAGCCGGACGCTGGCACCGCTGCGTAACGCCTTGTCCTGCAAAAAGGGGCAGGAGAGAACAAAACCCGGTACGCGCGCGTATACGTTTGCAGTGTTCCACCCCTGTTAATGAAAACTCTTTCGATAGTTCTTCTGGCCGCCGCGGTGGTAGCCGCAGCGCCTGTAGTGGTTTGCGCCCAGGGTGTCGGTTCGGTCAAAGGAATCGTTCGTGATGCCAGCGATCAGCGGCCCATACCCGCTGCACATGTGCGTATCATCGAACTCAGGCGAACCGACGTTTCCCATGAGGACGGCACCTTTGAGTTCGCCGGAATCCCCGCGGGGACTGTAACGGTCGCCGTTCAGCGCGTTGGCTACAGACCTGCCAACGTAAGTGTGCAGGTTATCGCTGGTCAGACTGCGAATGTCGTAGTACAGCTCAATGCAGCGGCAATTCAGCTCGCGCCCACCATAGTCACTGGTTCGATCGACGAACGTGGAGGGCGCGAGGTGTTGAGCGCGACCTCTGTGGTCTCGGGAGCGGCATTGGACAGGCAGTCTTCGGCAACGGTTGCAGGTGTTCTCCAGAATCAGCCCGGTGTTGCTGTCACCTCCATGGGTCCCACGACGGCTCGGCCCGTTATCCGGGGATTGGGAGGGGACAGGATATTGATGCTGGAAGATGGCCAGCGTCCGGGCGATCTCTCCGCTGTCTCTGGGGATCACGCAGTTGCTATTGAGGCTGCGACCGCAAAGCAGATCGAAGTGGTCAGGGGTCCGATGTCGCTCCTCTACGGCAGCAGCGCGTTAGGTGGCGTGGTGAATGTCGTGCGCGAAGAGATCCCAACAACTCGTGCTGACCACTTTCATGGTTCGCTTACGGCCGAAGGTTCGAGCGTTACACGGGGGGTGACCACAGCGGGCTACGGAGTTACGCAGGTGGGGCCGTTGGCCATGCGTTTAGAGGGGTCGATTCGCGGAGCCAGCGACGTTGACACCCCACTCGGCCGGCTCGACAACACCCAGGCAAGAGTCTACAACGCTGCGGGAGCGCTTTCGTACGCGGCCGACTTTGGGCATGTAGGTGGCTCATACCGTTACTACGATAGCCGCTACGGTATTCCGGGCGGTTTTATTGGCGGTCACGACCATGGTATAGACATCGAGACCTACCGGCACACCTTTCGCGCTGAGGCAGAACGCACGCAACCAATCGGTCCTTTTACGTCTATCAAGGCAACGGGCCAGATCACGACAAACGTGCTCAAGGAGCTCGAGGAAGATGGCGGCGTGGGAACGCTCTTTGATCAATATCAGAGCGTTGCCGAAGTGGTTGCACGGCACGGCCCTGGCGGGCCAGTAGCGCTGGGAGCTTTTGGAGTACGCGCGCAGTACCGCGACATACTGACCGGTGGCTCGCTCAGAACTCCTTCGACTGGGGACTACTCGCTGGCAGGTTTTGTCGTGGAAGAAGTCGGGACCGGGGCTCTCAGGGCACAAGGCGGTTTGCGCTATGACTACGCGCACTACGATCCCAGGCGCCGCACCTACATTTTTGTAGGTGGTGAGCAGATTCCTGTGGAACCTCGCAGTTTTGGGGCCGTCTCGGGCTCGTTAGGCGTGATCTATGATTTGCACGAGATCGTGCACTTTGGTGCCAGCGTCAACAGAGCGTACCGCACTCCCGACTTCAACGAGCTCTACTCCAACGGACCCCACCTCGCAGCCAACTCCTTTGACGTAGGAGACCCGCGGCTGGACCGCGAAACCGGCATCGGAGCCGATGCCTTTATCCGCTACGACCAGAAGAACCTGCGCGCCGAGCTGTCAATCTTCAGGAATCAGCTCGACAACTTCATCTTTCCGTCGAGCAGGGGCCGGGCCGAACTGGGGTCGCAGGGCAACAGGCCGCGCTTTCAGTACACCAACGAAGACGCCGTCTTTAGCGGCGCAGAGGCGCAGGTCGAAGTTGGTCTGTCTGACCGGGTTGTGCTCGAGGCCACTACGTCAATGGTGCAGGCGCGCTTTACCTCCGAGCGCGCACCTATCCCCGTTTTTGAAGGCAGCGACACCACCTTTGTCGAAGCTTCAAGTCACCCGCCCTTTATTCCGCCTCTCAACGGTAGCGTAGCAATTCGTTACGATCGCCCCCGCACCTATTACGGTCTCACCCTCCGCTGGGCCGACCGGCAGGATCGTCTGGGAGATTTCGAGACACCTACAGCAGGGTACGCCCTGCTTGGGGCAAACATCGGCTGGCGACTCCTTTCGGGGAGCACGCTTCACACGGTTACGCTGAGGCTCGACAATATCTTTGACCGCACCTGGCACGACCACCTCTCGCGCATCAAGGAGATCATGCCCGAGCCCGGTCGAAACGTAAATCTCCTCTACCGGGTCACGTTCTAGGTAACGCGGCGTCCTCACCAGAAACAGCTGAGTTCTGACACCGCTCTGACGTCCCCGCTGGCCAGGGACGGCGGGGTGCATGCATGTTAGCATGTAGTACTGAGCTTCGACGCTGCCTTCTTGTAGCGGAGTGGAAGCCGGACTACGGACTTAACAGCTCTTCAACGGCGGCCAGCCTTTGGTACTCTCGCGTTCGCGGGTATCGCTACTCGTTGTAGTCGTTGCGGCAATTGTGCTACTGGCCTCGTTGCTGGCCTACGAAGCGCACGACGCCGCGCGTTCTGAGCGTCTTACAGCCGCTCGTGCCAGGAGTGAGTACGCGCTGATGGCTGCTTCCGAGTTCCGCGATGCCTTCAGGCAGGCCTGGATTGCTGGTGCGCGCCAGGCGTTAGGCTCGGCGACCGCCGGTCTCGCGGCCTCACCGTTCGAGCCACTCCTTCCGTTGAATGCGCTGCGAACAGGGGTGATGCGAGCCTTTCCCTGTGCAGGAGGGGCGGACTCCGGGCGCGAGTTGATCGCGCTCGACCTGCGCTCCGGTCGGAGCGCCGTCTTTCCCGAAGACATGTCCGCCGCGTCTCGCCAAGCGCTCATCGCTGACGTACGGAATGCCACGCAGAGGCTCCCGGCACCTGAGGATCCCTATTTTCTCTACCCTCGCTCCAATGCAGACGGCTACCTGATAATCGGCGCACGCTTTGTACGGTTAGGCGCGCCGATAGGCATTTACGCCTTCACAGTCTGCAACTCTGCAATTCAGAGGGATCTCCCGGGCATGATTGCGGCGGGCCGGCCGCTCCTGCCGCCCTCGGTAACGGGACCGGGCGAGAATGCCAACCTCCTTTTTCTTTCGCTGAGTCGCCCCGATTCATCTCTTGTTTGGAACGTGGGTGACTCTCTGCAAGCCGATAACTTCGCCTTCATCGATCTCGATGATGCCGGACTCAGGCTTGGTGCTGCCCTGACACAGAATGCATCTGACAGGTTTTCTGTAGGTCCCCCCGCTGGCTCCCGGCTCCCACTCCTCATAAGCCTCCTTGTGCTCACTGTTGCGCTGGGGGCAGTAGCACTGGTGCAGCTCCGCCGCGAACACGACCTGGCGCGCATGCGCGCCGATTTTACATCCAGCGTGTCACATGAACTGCGGACACCGCTTACACAGATACTTCTTTACGGTGAAACACTTCAGCTTGGGCGTGCGCGTACTCCAGAGGACCGCCGTTTTGCCGCTGACACCATTGTGCAGGAGGCAGGCCGCCTGATGCACATGATCGAGAACATGCTCTCCTTCGCACGGACTAAAGAGACAAAGGATCAGCCCAATCTCCTGGCCACCGACCTCGAACGCGCCATCACCGACACGGTAGCAACCTTTCAGCCCCTCGCTGCCGCTGAGGGTATGCACGTGTGTATCGAAGGCAGCAACGTCTGGGCGCTGATTGACCCGGGATGGTTCAGGCAAGTGCTTCTCAACCTCCTCGACAACGCCGTCAAGTATGGTGGCGCCGGCCAGACGGTGACCATTAGCGTCAGTCGGGCAGGAGAACGGGCGCGAGTGATTGTTGCTGATCAGGGACCGGGGATTCCCGCCAGTGATCGTGAAAGAGTCTGGATGCCATATGTGCGCCTCGCGGAAACCGCCAGGAGCGAACGCGGAGGTACAGGGCTCGGTCTCACAGTCGTTCGAGAGCTGATAGACGCCATGCACGGTAGAGTTTGGGTGGAGGACGCTCCGGGAGGCGGCGCGGCATTCATCCTGGAATGCATTCCGGTAGAACCACCTCCGGCTCCGTCTCGTGAACGCGACGAGGCTCTGGCACGTGCAACAGTCGCATGATGCCCAAGGCTAGCGTGCGACTGCATCCGGCGCTGCCCGGCGGTAGGCTCAACTGTTTGGGCCGCCAATGACCAGGATCGTCATCATCGAAGACAACGATGCGCTCGCCCGCGGATTGCGGGGGAACCTGGAGTTTGAGGGCCACGAGGTTGTACTCGCACCCACTGCCGCGGAAGGTCTTGAAAGGGCGCGAGCTCCCGGAGTCGATCTAGTCATCCTCGACCTGATGCTTCCTGACGGCGACGGCTACCGTGTACTGCGTGACCTGCGGAGCGAGGGGCTGCATACTCCCGTCCTCATACTGAGCGCCCTCGGTGAAGAAACCGACAAGGTGCGCGGCTTTCGCTTTGGTGCAGACGATTACGTCACCAAACCCTTTGGCCTCATGGAACTTGTGGCGCGTGTAGACGCACTTTTGCGCCGTGCGCGAGTTACTGGTGACCGGCCAACGGCGGCGCGGATGGTCTTTGGTGAGCTCGTTATAGATCCTGACAACCGCACAGTTGCGCGTAACGGCCGCGTCGTTCCCTTGCGGCCGCGTGAATTCGACCTGCTCGTGGCGCTCGCCGCGCGGGGGGGCAAGCTTGTCTCACGCGTCGAGTTGCTCAAGGAAGTTTGGGGCTATGACGACACTGTCATGAGCCGAACGGTCGATACACACATTGCCGAACTGCGGCGAAAGCTCGAGCGCGACCCTGCCAACCCGCGACACATACTTACCGTACTAAAAGGCGGCTATCGCTGGGCAGAATAAGCAACCGGTCACAGCGCTGACGAGGGGCTGACGCATGTCAACACGAGTCCACGGCATCATGCGCCATGGCCTCCCTATTCATCAAAAAGCCCGTCGCCGAGCTCCAGCTCGAAGCTGGAAGGGGCATCCTGCGCAGATCACTCGGCCCCCTCAACCTCACCGCGTTAGGCATCGGATCGATCATCGGGACGGGCATCTTTGTCCTTACCGGAACTGCTGCCTCCATGCACGCCGGACCGGCCCTCGTACTCTCGATGGTGATTGCTGCCATTGCCTGTGGTCTGGCGGGTCTGTGCTATGCCGAACTGGCGTCGATGATTCCAGTGGCCGGCAGCGCCTACACGTACGCCTACGCGACCGTGGGAGAGGTCATTGCCTGGATCATCGGCTGGGACTTGATCCTGGAGTATGCTCTTGCGACCTCCACCGTTGCGGTGGGTTGGTCGGGGTACGCCGTCTCGCTCTTGCGCGATATCGGGATCAACCTCCCGCCGCAGCTCACAGCCGCGCCGGGAGTGTCTGTTGTGCTTCCCGGTGGTGAACTGGCAACAGGCATCTTCAACCTGCCGGCAACTCTCATTGTATTGGCTGTATCCGCGCTCCTTGTAGTTGGAATCAAGGAAAGTGCCAACACAAACACGGCGCTCGTTCTCGTAAAATCGTTGGTGCTTGTGGTTTTTGTTGGTGCTGGTATTGCGTACATCTCGCGCGACAACCTCACTCCTTTTATTCCGCCGAATTCCGGAATCTTTGGAGAGTTTGGCTGGAGCGGGGTACTCAGAGGGGCAGGGGTGATCTTCTTTGCGTTTATTGGCTTTGACGCCGTC
>CAZYTS010000101.1:0-13450 GCA_964649855.1 uncultured Gemmatimonadaceae bacterium | reverse complement strand
GTCGCGCGCCACTTCGAGTCTGTTCTGCGGCTGAAAATCCTCGGCGAGCATCGAGCTTGAAATGTCAAAGGCAATCACGATGTTGATGCCTTCGCTGTTGGACTGTTCTGCGCGACCCGCAGCACGAGGACGAGCGAGAGCCACGACAAGACCTGCGAGAACCAGGCTGCGAAGCACCACAAGCATTGTGGCAAGCCATCTCCCCGCCTTTGGCCCGCGCGCCAGTAAACCAACCCTGGAAAACGTTATTGCCGCCGGCGCGCCGCGACGCCGCTTATACCACCAGAAAGGCAGCACAAGAAGGCCCAATAGGACCCAGGGACTCTGGAACTGCAGATCGGCCAAGTACGAGGGCACGCTAGATCAGAAATCGTTGAGATCGGTCACCTTGCTACAGGCACAGTTTACCCCTTGAACGCGATTTAGGGACAGAATGCGCGTAGGCCAAAGTCTACAACCATGTCGCTCAGGACCCCCACGACTCGATGGATGAATCGTTGTCCATGCGTCAATTGGTCCGATAACCTGGCTCAAAGACACGATCCCGGTGCGATGCTGCCCGGGGTCAGCTCTGAGCCGGTCGAGAAAGGCGAGGGTGCTCTCGGAGTTCAGTCTGGAACGAGAAGTGCTCCGTGTAGTCTGGCGGCATCAGGGGAACTGAGATGTCAAAGCATTGGGCTTCTTGGCTTTACAACACGATTAGAAGGGTCCAACCCTCTTCGCATCGCTCGGCACATGCGGTCGCGGCGTTTACGCTTGTCGCGACAATTGTAGCCGTATTGGTGGCCAGAACCCCTGAAACGACGAATCTGGTAATCTTTGCCGCGGCAGTGACATGCGGGAGCATGGCGATTGCCATGTTCAACCGCAGCAAGGCAATTCCGACCGAGCAGCAAGTGCCAATCGAACCTGATCCAAACGCCGAGATCCAACTCGACATGAACGACGACGCCGTACTCTCCAAGCTGACCGACGCGGTTCTTATTACCAATCGCGACGGAGTCATCTCGCGCGCCAGCCGTGGAGTCGAACGGATACTGGGATACGATCCTTCTGCACTCAAGCGCCGCCGTGTTTCGAGCCTCCTTCACGAAGACTGCGTTGCCGAAGCGACTCAGGCTGTAAATAGAGTGGCTGGTGGTACCGAACTGCATCTGCCCCAAAGATGGAAAGTCAGAATGGCAGATGGTGGTTGGATTGAGACCGAATGCACGGCCACAAGACTCGCAGGTGCTCCGGCGGATAGCTGTGTGGTGATCGCAATGAAGCAGGCGAGCAGCGACGAGGACGAACGAGCGGCGCTGGACGCTCTCAAGGATCCAATTACGGGTCTGGCGACGCGGGCTCTCTTTCGCGATCGCGTGGAGCATGCGCTTTCACGGGCGCACCGTCGTCAGCAGCCACTGGCTGTACTCATTCTCGAGTTCGAGGATTTTCGCGCCGGGGTTCAGCGTGCCTCTGTTGTACAGTTCGAGCGCATCATCGCGGCGATCGCAATCCGTCTTTCGACAGTTCTGCGTTCGACGGACTCCGGGGCGCGGTTTGAGAACGCGCGTTTTGGAATCGTGCTCGAAGACATGGCCGACGAGAGCAATTTTGTTCAGGTAGCTGACAGAATTGGTCAGGCGTTTGCGACGCCGATCCACGTTGACAACCTGGGATTTGTCGGCAACGCGAATCTTGGGATAGCGAGCGCTACGCCGGACGACAGCGTGGACGATCTGATCAGGCACGCGGACGTTGCGTTGCGCGCGGCTAAGCGCCGCGGGCGAGGGGCGTGCGAACTCTTTGATCCGCGGGTGCACGAACCTGCCCTGGCCCACACGCGTCTCGAAGACGATCTGCGGCGCGCCATCGAAGCGGGCGAGTTTTCGCTCGTCTATCAGCCGATTGTGATTCTGCGCAGTCGCCGGATCGCCGGGGTAGAAGCACTTGTGCGCTGGAACCATCGCACTCGCGGCCTGGTCCCGGCAGCTGCCTTTTTGCCCGCCGCTGAGGAGTCGGGGTTGATCGTCCCGATCGGGCGATGGGTTCTGAACGAGGCCTGTCGTCAGGCGAGGCTCTGGCACGACTCGATCGGCCCTGACCGATCACTGACAGTGACGGTCAACATCACTCCGCGGCAGCTCTTGCACCCGCGTTTTGTGGACGACGTGGCTGGAGCCATAAGGGACACGGGGATTGAGCCTCACCGTCTGGTACTGGAGATTTCGGAGGGCGCGCTGGCAAAGAACATGGTGGAAGCTCTCAACAAGCTGCGACAGGTGCGCATGCTTGGTGTGCGCATAGCCATTGACGACTACGGTTCGCGGAGCTCCGCGTTAGGCGATCCCGCCGAGATTCCTGTGGACATTCTCAAGATCGACCGGTCGTATGTGAGCCAGGTGAGTCGTCGTCCCGAGGAGCATGCGGCAACCCGTGCGATCGTGGCGTTAGGCAAGCTCAAGCGTCTGCGCACCGTTGCCGAGGGGATCGAGCGGGAAGAACAGCTCGCCGAGCTTCTGCGGTTCAAGTGCGAGTACGGCCAGGGCGCCCTGTTCTCGGAGCCTGTGAGCGCGGAAGGATTTTTGGAGTTGTTGAAGCGGGACTAGGGACGCTGCGACGTTTGGACGCTGCGAAACTTCGACGCTTCGACAGCACGTGTTTTCTCGCACCATCGCAGCGTCGCTGCGTAGTCCGACGGCCCCACCTGCCACCACAGATTGCGGCGATGACCGGTCGGGCGCTGAGACGCGATTATCCCGGCCCTGGCTCAGGCTCCGCTGCAATGGCCTCGGCCCCTCCATCAGCGTTAGGCGCCGACGAAGTCCCGTCGTCGATATACTCGCGCTTGTAGAGCCGCACAAACTCAAAAAAGTATTGGATCGCCAGAGGACCCAGGAGCACGCCGAGCAATCCGAAATACTTTACCCCGGCAAAGGCACCAATAAGCGTCACCAAAGGATGAATGTTGGAGACGCGGCGATACACCACCGGCCTAATCACGTTGTCAATGTTGCTGGTGATACCGGCCCCTATTAGAGCCATCACCACGGCTGCCCCGTAGCGCGACTGGATAAGCAGCACCGCCGTTGCTGGTAGCCATACGATCGCGCTGCCGAGCACGGGGAGAATCGAGGTGAATCCTGTCATTACTCCCCAGAACGTGGCGTTAGGCAGCCCTACCAGCTTGAAGCCGATCCCCACGATCGTCCCCTGCGCCAGCGCCGTGAGCCCCGTACCCAGCACAGTCGCATGTGTCAGAGAGTAGAAGCGCATCTTCAGCTCTTCGGCCGAATCCTCCCTGAAAGGGAGAAAGTCCCTGAAAGTCTTCCACGAGTTCTCAGCCGAAACGAGCATGTAATAGAGCGCAAAGAACGAGATCACCATGTTGAGGGTGGCTCGCGCTGCCCCGCCTACGATGTCAAAGGCCTGCTGTGACAACCACTGAAAAAAGGTTCCGCTGGCCTTGGCCAGCTCAGCACCAAGATCGATGTTGCCGATCTTTGGAAGCTCGTTGAGTCGCGCAAATACGTTTGAACTCTGAACGCCGCGTATCATCTGCGGAGCCTGATCAGCGACCAGGACCACGATCCACATGACAGGTACAGCGATCACCAGGATCGCAAAAACCAGCGTCAGAGCTGCTGCCAATCCCTGAGGCATGCGACGCGAGAGTCGGCGAAAGACCGGCTCGCAAAGCACATAAAGAACTGCCGCTCCCAGAAGTCCAACAGCAAAGGGAGAAAGCGCTATGACGATTGCGACTCCCAGTATCGCTATCAGGAGTCCCGCACGTTCGCGCTTGGTCTGAAGTAGTGGCATTCGTGGCCGTGGCCGGAGTTGAGCCATAAGCTTAACTCTGCCACACTACTTGTCAGCAACTGAGCTTCCAGCTGAAATCCACCTGGACGACTGCCGGGCCAAACTCGTGCTATGGAGCGCCGGCTGCCTTCCTGCCCTGGTGGTCACGACTGCGACTCTCGGCGCTCCACGCCTCCTTGAGCGAATCGCGCCGCGCCGGCCAGAAACGTGGAACGTCACCCTCCTCAGAGGTGGCGGGCTTGAGAAGGAAGACCGGACGGTCGGGATACTGCGCCAGAAGGAGGGAATCCCGGGCGTGCATGTCGCGCGCGTAAACGTTGCTCCCCTGCCGGATAAGAAGCGGCGCGAGCAGTGTGAAACCAGCGGTATCGCTGACAATCCTTGCCGCGCACCGCTCCGTATATGTCGAGCCCGGCAGCATTCTCTCTGTTGTGTCCGGCGAAAAAGGAGAGCGAACCAGAAGAGCGGAATCGGCCTTTAAGCGCTGCAGCGCTCTCAGCGCAGCCGTTCCGGAAACACCGGAACGTTCCAGTGAGTCCAGGCCCTCAAACAGGCGGCAGGCATCAACAGTACGATATAGACGCTCCGCGTCGGTGCGTGGGACCTGCCGCTCCCAGAGTCGGGCAAGGATCTCCGAACCCCAGCTCTCGCGCACCAAAACCAGTGCGTTCTCGACGCCTGACGCGGCGGCCGCCGAATCGGCGTTCCAGCGCATGGTAAGCAAGCCGTTTCGGTACTGCCGCGCACGAATCGGGAGCGACCAGGCTGCGCCTAACGCCATGGCGATCAAACCGCCAAAGATCACGGCACGGTACGTGGTGCCCCGTCCAAAGCGACGCTCGACCAGGCCGGGGAGCCGCGCAGTCCAGAGCACCAGGATCGGCGCCAGCGGATAAACGAATCTGGGACCGAGAAAAAAGCCGTCGTGCCAGTACGCAAAGTACGAGAGCACTACCAGCGCACCACTGACTAGAAGGTAACGATCGAGCGGTTTGAGCCTGGGAGCCAGCGCGAGTGCCGCCGCAGCCGGAAGGAGCGAAGGAATGGGTGTCTCAAAGAGGTACGTCTGAAGCCGCAGGAAGATGAGGCTTACAAGCTCCACTCCTCGCAAAGGGGTATGCGGTGGTCCCCACGGAGTCTCGTGAAAGCCCAACTCGTGAGACTTGCCCCACATCTCGATGTATCCAACTCGCAGTGCGCTTCCAGTAGTTTGACTATTGACCCAGAGCAGCAGCGCTACCGGCACGACTATGGCGATTCCCGACAGCAGAACGTCGCGCCACCGCGACTTGTCGCGCAGAGCTCGCACAACCAGCCAGACACCGGCCGGAAGTGCAAAGGCAAGAGCATCAGTGGGTCTGATTGTCGCGGCCACACCAAGCCCCAGGCCAAGCAGCATTGGCATCATCCATCCCACTCTTTCACTCGATACGATCCGGGCCAGCGCAGCAATCGCCACCAGGATCCAGGCAAGCGCTGTCACGTGGTTCATGTGCGAGCCCGACATAAAGAGCACAAATGGCGCAACCGCAAAAAGGAGCGTGGCTCCAAGCCGCACCCTGGGTGAGTGCTCTGCAAAGCGAAGGAAAGAGTGAAAAGCTGCCACACTCACCGCGCCAAAGAGCGGACCTACGAGCCAGGTTGCTCCCACCACTGTTCCCAACAACAGCATTGCAGGTCCCCCCGCCGGGAACTGTCCATAGACACGACCTTGAGTCTCCACAACGTGCATCGTGGAGAAGAACTCGGGGTGCGGCGCCGCCGGCCTCCAAAGCCTCCCCTCTGCAAAAATCTGCGCCTGAAAGACCTGAACAATCTCGTCAATCAGGAGGGGCCGCCCACTGAACACGAGTTGCGCTATGCCCGAGTAGGCAACGAAGGCACCAACGGCTATGAACGCAGCAACGACGGTTGAATGTGCCGCGTAGCCAACCCCAACTCCTGAAAGCATCCCGTCTTTCCAGAGAGCGCTTACTCGCCGCGAAAGGATAGCAAGCACTGCGGCACCGCCAACAACAATGAGGCTCCCCGAGAGCCATTCTTCCTTGCGCAGTCCATACTGCGGAAAGGCGTGCCCGCCCTGAATCCAGTTGGCGACCGGCAGGAAGCCAAAAACCAGGATTAGGAGTGCCGCCACGAGGGCGGCAGGGCTCCACTCGTTATTGGGGCGGCCGCTGTTCAAGGGGAGCAAAGGGGCTGGGAGGGCGAGGAGGGCAAGGATAGAAGCGACTCCTCACCCAACCCAGACGACTCCTGGGCTTCTACCGTTTCAGCCCAGCAACGACCGGCACGACAAAGGGGTGGGAAATCCCACCCCTTTGCCATTCAAGCCAACGCGTAAACTAACGATCCTGCGCAGGAGTCCCCTCGGTGGCTCGTCCTGCCCCAAGGTCATTCCAGTTGAGAATCGTGTTGAAGCCAAGGAAATACGTGCCGTGGGTCTGCCAGCGCCAGAACGGACGGATTGCGAACATTACAACATGTCCGTTTCCAACGGTCGCATCTACTATCTGTGCTCGGCCGGAAAGCAGCTGACCGTTCTGCAGCGTTCCAGAAAGAAGCATGTCGCTGGCATTGCGCGGGAACTGCATAACGACTCGCGGACGGCTGTCGTCCAGGTTGACGCCGAACTGGCGCGCCATTTGACGCATCTGCGCTGCTTCTGCGTCGCTGGTGTCGGCCGCTGCGCGTGCCGGACGGGCCGCAGAGTCGCGCTGCCATGGTGACAGCGTGAGCCGGTTGGCCATGGGGGTTATCCACTGGCTGGGACCAGCGCTCCCTCCACCGCGCCCAAACCCGCCAAAACCACCACCGCTCACGTTGATAACGGGCGCGCTGCTGAAATACACGGGGAGCTGAGTGCCTTCGTAGCCGTAGGCAATCGGGCTCTTGCGATCCGAAATCATGCCGCGCATCACGGAGCCACGAGCAAAGAGTCCTTCGGGCTCTTCGATCGTTATGCCTGACGTAATACCGTACTCGGGGAAGATCGTCGTTGTCGAACCCTCGACAAGCAACGTGCCTCCTTCTTCTACAAACTTTGCCAGTTCGCCGAGCCCTTCGAGACCCATACCGCCGCGAATATCGTCGCTCTGATCGAGCGCGCCGAGGTTAGGTGTGGAGTCGGTCTTTTTGTAGGGGAGCGGCGGGCTGTCGGCGGACTTGGTAATGCCGTTGACCTGTGAAATCGCGTTACCGCCAACATGCGGGAACACGATTACGTCGTACTTCTGCCGCAAATTACCTTCACGCAACTTCTGATCTGCAAAGTACGTGTAGGGGACGCCAAAGTGGTCGAATGCGGCTCTTACCCATCCTTCGTCCTGGGTGCGCTGCCACGCATGGACATAGCCAATGCGCGGTACGTCCAGGTCATGCGTCTTGACCGACGGAGCCGTGTTGGTTGCAACGGCAGAGAGACCGAGTTCGCGGAGCGTGGGCTCGATTGCGGCTCTGTGGGTGCCAGCAACAATAAACGCACCCGCGCGGAACTTGCGGCCGTTAATTTCAAAGTCTTCTTCGGCCGCCTGCATCGGAATGCCGGCGTGCTTGAAGCGGAACGTTACTAGGTTGTTGTCGGTGTTGTGGTTTACAACGATGACATTTCCGTTGCCTTCGATACCGCCAGTCGCCTTAACCGGTGCAGTAACGGGAGTCATTGCAGCGGTTAGGATCGACTTGTCGGTTACCGTGGAAACGTCAAAGTTGCGCATAAGTTGATACGTCCAACCGGTGTCGTCGTACGGACGGGGATTACTCGGCGCAAAGTTCTGCAGCGCAAAGTACATGTCCGGGATCGTGCGGTACGGCTGATCTCCACGGATGATGTAGTCACCGGCCTTGACGTCGACGTTACCTGCCTTGAAGGCCGAGTTAGCCGTGTGAAACTCAACACCCTGCTCGCGCAGATCGTTCACCGCGCTGGCGACTTCGGCCTTGCGACGCTGTGCAGCGGGAATCACCCAGGCGAAGGTGGGGCCGTTCTTACCCTTGTCCACCTGACGCTTGTTCTTGAGCCAGTAGTTTTCCAGGTAGGTCGTACGGTTCTTGGACACGTGGTTGAGCGTGAGCAGGAGCGCAGACTGCTGGATGTTGGTGTTGTTGCGCGGTCCCCAGGCGATCGAGGGGAGCGGAGGATTGGGGCGGAACCATTCACGGCTGGTCTGCGTCGCGCCAAGGCGAACGGTCGATGTATCGGGGCCGTAGCTCTGAACCTCGTAAAAGCGGCCCGTCGCGTTGTGTGCGTGCGCAGCAAAGAACATGTAGTTCGGTACCCAGCCATCGTAGAAGCCGTACGTCCATACCCCCGGCACGCCACGCTTTGTCATTTCCATGACTTCGTTCTTGGCCAGGATCCACCACTCGTCAATCGTGATCGGGTCGAGGGCTTCGTTGTACGGCCCGGTTCCCGTTGAGGCGTAGAGGTAGTTGGAGGCTTCGTGCAGGTCGTGCATGATCGGCGGATGCCACTCCAGAAAGAACTTGTTGACGTTCTTTGAGAGCTGGAGGAACTGACCGATGTTGTCGCGGTTGTTGTCGTGCGCTACGTACTTGCCCCAGTACATGAGCGGGAGCCTCGTGGCACCCTCCGGGCGCTTCTTGTTGAAGTAGTACGTGTCGACCTGCTTTTCGCGACCGTCCACTTCGATCACCGGCGTGATAAGCGTGATTACGCCATCACGAATCTGCTTGATAAAGTCCGACTCACCCACTGCGAGGCGATAGGCAAGCTCCTGGACCATCTCGGGGCCGCCATTCTCCGGAGAGTGCATGCCGGTGGTGATCCAGTAAACCATCTTGCCATTGGAAATGATCTGACGGGCCGCCGCATCAGATGTTTTGCGTGGGTCCGTGAGATCAGCAAGGTCCTTTTTGTACTTATCGAGATTGCTGATGGTCGCTTCGTCAGAAACGGCAAGGACGATCATGTCGCGCCCTTCTTCGCTCTTTCCGATCGTCCAGACCTTTACGCGATCGGACGCCTGGTCTAGAGCTTCGAAGTAGCGCTGAATGTCCTTGGCGTACGTCAGTTCGCCAGGCTGGCCAACAATGCGACCGTGGAACTTGAGCGGCGAGGGAACCGTTGCCGAATACGGAAGGTGGTCAACGAGTTCAGTTGTGATACGCGGATCTCGGGTGTTTTCCTTGATCAGCTTGGTGTACTCTTCGTCGATCCTCTGGTTGTTTTGTGCGCCGGCAACAGAGGCCAGCGACAGGACGACGAGTCCAATGAAACGGCGAGCTTGCATTTTGGGGCGTCCTTAAGACTTGTGGGGAGGTTTCGGCTCCAGACAACAGTGCCACTTCTCACGTCTACGCGCGAGTGGGGCGAGGCGCTAGAGGGGTTGGGAGGTTGGGAGGTTGGGACGCCGGGCATCCCTTACCTCCGTGCCGTTAAGGCTCCGCAGAGGGGCGCACAAAGAAAAAGCCGCCGGCCTGGCGAACCAGGACGGCGGCGGGAATTGCTACAAAATTATGTCAAAGGCAGAAGACACTGGGCCCCGTGTCTACGTTCACTTCGTTCACTCCGCACGGGGAGTAGTGGTGGGGGACAACGGGCCTAACCACCTCCTCAAACTTGAATCAGGAACCCGACTTGCGGCGGGCCTCCTCCTGCATCTTCTCGCTGGCGTAGATCGCCACTTCCACCCGACGGTTGGTCTGACGACCAGCCTCAGTGTCGTTCGACGTCACCGGCTCGGTTTCGCCAAGACCCTGAGTGTGGATACGATTGCGGTCCACGCCCTCGCTTGTCAGGAAACTCGCGGCCGAGGCCGAACGGCGCTCGGAAAGCGTCATGTTGTAGCTGTCGGTTCCAACGCTATCGGTATGACCGATGATCAGGAGATCCGAATCAGGATACTTGCTGAGACTCTGAGCCAATGTGCGCAGATTTGATGCTGCGTCGCTCTTGACCCGATCTGAATCAAAGTCAAAAAGGAGACCGGAGGCAAACGTTACCTGAATACCTTCGCCCACGCGTTCCACACGCGCTCCGGGAATGTTCTGCTGAAGCTCTTTAGCCTGCTGGTCCATCTGGTGGCCGATGATCGCACCGGCAGCTCCGCCTACCACTGCACCAATAATGGCACCTTTTGCGGTCGAACCGTTGTGCTTGCCGATCGCTCCACCAATTGCGGCTCCGGCACCGGCACCAATCAAGGCGCCACGATCCCGGTTCTTGAGGCCGCAAGCGGAAACCAGCAGCGGCAACACCATTGCCCACGCTAACGATTGATATCGAACACGCGCGTTCATTTTCTTTGTCCTGTTGGTTGAGGGTCTTGCTCTCTTAATAGACGATCGCGGCAACACTGCGGTGCGCAATCGCATCTCTGAAGGATAAACCTCTCAACCCAGTCACGTTCCGTGATGGTGATTTGTCTCACAACTCGTTTGTGATGACTAACCAGCGAAGCTCTCTCAGGCTTCGGCCTGGCTCTCGACCGGACTCGTGTCCTCGATGATCCCACGCGCACCAACTATCGCTTCGTTGGATCCGGCAACAGCAAGGACGTCACCTTCGAGGATTACCACTTTTCCTGCGGGAGCAATGATCGGCTCGCCAGCTCTGAGAATTGCCAGCACAGTTGCACCGGTGAGTCCGCGCAGGTCGGCTTCGGCCAGGCTCTTGCCTGCTACCCTCGATTGAGCAGGCACCGTAATGGACTCGGGTTCGCCAAGGCCGGGCAGCACGTTGCGCACGCGCTTCATTCCCGCCTCAACGCCGTGCGAGTCCCCCGCCACCATCTGCTGAGACAGCGCCGTTGCTATGATCTCTCCGCCGGCCTTGGCATGCCCCTGCAGATTGGCCGCGCTCTGCCAGAGAGCGACCCCAAGCACCAGCAACACCAGCAGCAACACGAGCGCCAGTCTGAACGGTGGGAGGAATGGCTGGGTTACCGCAATAATCGGGATTCCGATCGCCGCAACAATGGCAATCTGAAGGGTGACCACAAGCGCTCTCCGCGGCGCCGCTGCAAAGTCCACTTTGCCTGCTTCGGCTGCAGGAAGTGCCTTGAGCGAAAGGTCCAGGGCGAGCAGTCGGGCTGTACGCACGAGTGCGTAGAGCAACGGTGCCCCCATTGCCAGCGTGATGGCGATGATTACCCAACGAGCCTTTGCAGCGTCGATCGACAGCAGTTCTGACAGGAACTCCACGACGCGCGGAGCTTCTACTCCCACGGCAATCACCAGAGAGGCAATGAGCAGCGCATCGACAAGAAGCACGTGCAGGAGCCGCCGCATGCGCGAGCGCTTTTGTCCTGCCGTCGGGGCCGCGCGCATGCGCTCGATCCACGATCCATAGAGCGTGGTAAAAGTCTGCAGCCGGTGTGGAAGCTTGCGGTCGACAAGAGAAGCGGTTGGCGCAGCCGCCCTGATAAGCCAGGGTGTGCTGAGTGTAGTTATGGCCGAAACCGCAACTGCAACGGGATATAGAAACTCGCCCGTGGCCCCTGTCGCCAGGCCAACTCCAGCGATGATGAAAGAAAACTCGCCGATCTGCGCCAGACTCATCCCGGCTTGCACCGACGTCCGCACAGAATAGCCCGTAAAAAACGAGCTCACAGACACCGCCACGACCTTGCCGACAATCACGGCAAGGGTGAAGAACACGATCGGTATCCAGTATCGAACGATGAGCGCGGGATCGATCATCATCCCTACAGCAATAAAGAAGATTGCTGCAAACACGTCGCGCAGCGGACGCACGAGGTGCTCGATCATCGTTGCCTCACCAGACTCGGCGACCAGCGATCCCGCGAGAAACGCACCCAGCGCAACCGAATACCCAAAGTTCAACGCAAGCATCGCAGCGGCAAAACAGATCCCAACCGTAGCAACGAGCGTCGTCTCGGGACGGTTCATCCGCGCCAGCGCGCGCACCGAGCGCGGAATCAGAAAGAGTCCGACGACAATCAGCCCAATCAGGAAAGTCGCCAACCTGATGAATGTCGTGGCGAGGTTGGCCGCCGTTACTTCTGCTCCCGCCGAAACGGCTGTGAGAATTGCGAGCAGAAAGATCGCAATGAGGTCCTCGATTATCAGAACACCGAGTACGACCTCCGTGAATTTCCCCGAGACCTTCTGCTCCTCAAATGCTTTTGCAATGATCGTCGTACTCGAAATCGCGATCACTGCTCCGGCGTAGACGCTCTCCATAACGGTCCAGCCAAAAGCCTGGCCGAGAATGAAGCCGAGCCAGACCATAACACTGCTCTGCGCGACAGCAACAACGCCGGCGGTGGGTCCAACCTGAAGCAGCTTGCGGAGCGAGAACTCCAGCCCCAACGAGAACATCAGCAGGATCACGCCAAGCTCGGCCAGGACCTGCACCATTGCCTCGTCGGCCGCCAGCGGAATCGGCACATACGGGCCGACAATGATCCCCGCAAAGAGATACCCAAAGACCACCGGCTGCTTCAGCTTCTGAAACAGCACCGTGGTGACCGCTGCAGTACACAGGACCAGTGCAAGGTTCTGCAGAAAGTCGTGCGCGTTGGTCATCGCGGGTCGGTGAGAAGTGGACTCGTAGTGACAAAGTACTCACCACGCGGCGTTTGCGCCTCAACCCATGCAGCCCTTTTTGCGTCGCGACGTAGGCTTGATCACGCCTGCTTTAGTAACCGCATACACCGCCCGGTGCAAAGACTCATCGACAGAATGTTGCGTCGAGGTGTACAATCCTCACGCTCTCACTGGCAGGCCCAAGAGACTCTGAATGAACCCTCGTACGGGGCTAACCCGTAAGAGAGATGAGACACCTGGAGGTCCCATAAAATGGATCGCAACACGGCCATAGTGGCAATCACATCGATGATTCTCGGAACGGTGTCCTTTATCGCCATCATCTTTGGGATTGTCTATGCGCGCACGCGTAAGAACCGGGCTCCAGACCTTATGGTGAGCGACCGGATAGAAGAACGCCTTACGAGAATCGAGCAGGCGGTAGACGCCGTTGCTGTCGAAGTGGAGAGAATCTCAGAAGGTCAGCGCTTTACGACCAAACTGCTGAGTGAGAAACAGAAGGAACGGCTGGGGGCCTGATAGACGCGGCACGCTGGGAAGGTTGGGAAGCTGGGAGGTTGGGAAGTCGGGACGGACGTCGCTCGCATTCCGCGTTCCCGGCCAAGCGCGAAGCGCGCGAGCCGGGATCCAGTGTCGTTTCCAAAGCTGCACGCTGCACTTCTAAGTTGCACGCTGCACGCTGCACTTCTAAGCTGCACGCTGCACGCTGCACGGGCCCTACCCCGCCGCCGGCGCGAGTCCCAGGATCGATCCGCTCGCTAGGGCTCGTGCAGCGGGACCCCTCAGCTCGCCCGCTCTGCCTCGCGAGCCGAAGGAGCAAACATCGGCAGTCCCTGTGACTCGGCCAGCAACTTCGTCTGGAAGCGCTGAGATTCCGAGATGCGCTCGACCTCGATCGCTATAGCATCCACAGCCTGCTCTATTCTCTCGAGTCGCTCCGATGAGGGGGCGTCCGCTGCAGGTTGCTGTGCTCTGGACGTCCTGCGCCACAGCATCCTTGCCCAGGCTATTGCGAGCGGTATTGCAAAGGCGAGAGTCAACACGAAGCCGGCTGCGGCTACAGCGTCGGGATCGACTCGGTCCATGAATCGCTCCGTGCGCGGCTGCGAGGTACTGA
>CAZYTS010000100.1:0-13647 GCA_964649855.1 uncultured Gemmatimonadaceae bacterium | reverse complement strand
CGCCCTGCCCCAGCGACGCAATCACGTGGTGCCCATTGTTGAGCGACAGAGTCCTTGATGCCGCTTCGAGCCGCTCGTCGTCGAGCTTGGCAAGGCGTCTGCGACGGATCTCCCGGTCGAGAATGTCACGCCCGATCTTGGCCGACGACTGCTCTTCCTCGTGACGCAGCCACTGCCTGATCTTGTGTCTCGCTCTGCCCGTGCGTACGTGCGCCAGCCAGTCGCGACTCGGCTTCGCGTTAGGCGACGTAAGGATCTCAACCGTCTCCGAGTTCTTGAGCTCGCGCGAAAGAGTGGCAATCTTGCCGTTTACCTTGGCTCCGCTGCACCGTTGCCCAACTTCGGTGTGCACCGCAAAGGCAAAGTCGATTGGCGTTGCACCACGCGGAAGCTGAATCACGTCTCCAGTAGGCGTGAAGACAAAGATCTCATCCTGATACAGGTCGAGCTTGAGGAACTCCAGGAACTCCGCCGGATCCTTGGCGTCGAGCTGCAGTTCAAGCACCTGGCGGAACCAGGACAAGTGACGATCGAGTTCGTCCGTATCCTTGGCCGACTCGTGATAACGCCAGTGCGCGGCAATGCCGTAGTCTGCGGTCCGGTGCATCTCCCGCGTACGAATCTGTACCTCGTAAAGCTGGCGACCCGGGCCAAACACCGTCGTATGCAGCGACTGGTACCCGTTGGACTTTGGCTGCGCTATGTAGTCCTTGATGCGTTCCTGCACCGGCGTCCAGCCGTCGTGAATCACCCCTAACGCATGGTAGCAGTCAGGTACCGTGTTGACGAGTACGCGGATCGCGAGCAGGTCAAAGATCTCCTCATAAGGCCGCTGCCTCTTGAGCATCTTTTTATGAATGGACCAGAGATGCTTGGGACGCCCAGTGACTTCCACATCCCTGATACCCGCAGCACTTAGTGTCTTCTCCAGCGGCTCCTTAAGTGCCTGGATCAACGCTTCTCGTTCAGCGCGCTTGGCCTGAACCATGCGCGCAAGTGTACGGTACGCCTCAGGCTCAAGGTACTTGAACGCCAGATCCTCCAACTCCCACCGCATCTGCGCCATACCAAAACGGTGAGCGAGAGGCGCATAGAGATCCATTGTCTCCTGCGCAATACGCTGTCGCTTTCCCTCGTTGAGCCAGTCCAGCGTCCGCATGTTGTGCAGCCGGTCAGCGAGCTTGATGATGATCACTCGCGCGTCCTTGGCTATCGAGACCAGGAGCTTGCGGTAGTTCTCAACCTGCCTGTTCTCGCCTGAACTCAGTGGGAGATGACCGATCTTGGTCAAACCATCAACGATCTGCGCAATCTCGGAACCGAACTCCTCCTCGATCTGCGCTACCGTTACCGGCGTGTCTTCTATGACGTCGTGGATCAGGCCACTGACCACCGTTGCAGTGTCCAGCTGCAGGTCGGCCAGGATCTTGGCCACTTCCACGCAGTGGGTGATAAAGGGATCGCCATTCCGCCTGAACTGCGCCTCGTGCGCCTTTGCACTGAACTCGTAGGCACGGTTCAAAAGGGCGCGATCAAGCCTCTCCGGAATCGGATCGCCGGAGGGCCACCATGACAACGTGGACTGAGTAGCTGGAACGGCTGACGTCACTCTCTTATTCGGACCTCACCAGGTTGGAATCCGGTCACAGGTTATCAGACCGGCTTCCAGAAAACTCACGTATCTACCGCGCCCTACCACTATATGGTCGCGCACGCTTATACCCACTACTTCCCCGGCATCTGCCAATTGACGCGTTACCAGGCGGTCGTCGGCCGAAGGCGACGGATCACCGCTGGGATGGTTGTGCACCAGAACCAGCGACGCCGCGCGCTCCGCGATCGCCTCCCTGAACACCTCCCTCGGATGGACGAGCGAGGCGTTGAGCGTCCCCCTGGAAACCAGTATGTCGCGCTGCAGTCTCTGTTGTGAATCCAGAACAGCGACATGAAATTCCTCGACCGGCAGGTCTTCGAGCCTTGGGCCGAACACTCTGTAGATATCATGAGGGCTTCGCACAGTTAAGCCCTCCTGACGCGTTTCCTGCATCATCCGGCGCCCAAGTTCGAGGGAAGCGTGGATAATCGCGGCCTTGGTTCGCCCGATCCCCGGGACCTCCGTTAGCACCGCCACCGGCTCTGACGCCATTCGTCTGAGCGAACCACCGACTCGGGCCAGCGCGTGATGCGCCAGCGTCAGCGCCGACTGCGAGCGGTTTCCGGCACCCAACACGATTGCCAGAAGCTCGATCGAGCTCAGCCGAGTTGCGCCGTGAGACGCCAGCCGCTCGCGCGGCCTCTCGGCGCGCGGAAGCTCGCTAATGCTCAAGACGCTACCAGAGGTGCGTGTACGTAAGTCCTTTGGAGCCAGTATGTTCTCCCCCATCGTCTCTCCTTAGTTCCGAGATCCCATGGATAGCACATTCCAGCCAAAAGCGTACGTCTATTTCAGCCCCAATGGTGCCATTTTAGCGCAAGCAGGTCGACCAGCGCGCATGTGCGCGCGCGCAGGTGGGCCCCACCCATTTCATCGTCGGCCCACATAAATCGCCTCCCTGGCACTCCTTACCCTCGTCGCCCTCCCGAGCTCCTCGCCATCCTCGCCCTCTTGAGACCCTCGCCATCATCGCCATCCTGAGCTCCTCGCCCTCCTGAGTTCCTCGCCATCATTCGCCCTCCTGAGCTCCTCGCCCTCCTCAAGCTCCGTGGCACTTTTTGAACTTTTTGCCGGAGCCGCACGGACATGGATCGTTGCGTCCCACGCCAGCATACTTTCCGCCGCTTGGAGCGGCATTGCCGAGTCCGCCGACCTTGGGACCCGTCGCCATGTCCTTGATCGAGCGAGTTCGTCCGGCACCGACCACGGTGGGATTGGAGCTACGAGGGACCTCTTTTGACTGCGACTCCTCGGCCTCCTGCTCCTGGCGCTCATCCACAATCTCTTCGACCTCTGGCTCCTCGGGCTCTTCCATCACTTCCTCGAGAATGCCTAACGCGTTGTAGCGTCGTTTGGGTACGCTGCCACCACCCTGCGGACCCTCACGTCGGCCACCACGTTCCTCCGGAGCAGAACCTTCAAACTCGCGCGGATTGAATACGAGCTGCGCGCGCAGGAAGCGTTCGGTAAACGTATGGTGTATGTCCGCCATGAGGTCGACGAACATGGTGTAGGCTTCCTGCTTGTATTCAATGAGCGGATCCTTCTGGCCCCAGGACCTGTAGTGGATCGCGCCTCTCAACTGGTCGAGGTCGTAAAGGTGGTCCTTCCACTTCTCGTCCAGGACGTTGAGCATAACGAGTGACAGGAGCCGCGGAGCATAGCCAACTCCGTTGTCATCCTTCACTCCGTTAAGGCTTTCTTCTTTTGCCTCAAAGGCATTTCTGGCGGCCTGAACCGCCGCACTCACCACACCGTCCACGGTGGTCGGTCGCTCATCGCCTTCGAGTTCTGGTACCGTGAGCAGGTAATGCATCAGCAGATCCTGTCGCAGTAGTTCCAGATCCCACTCGACCCCCTCACCCTCTTCGGCGAGGGAAGTCCTTATCCTCTTCTCCAGCGCCTTTTCCAGCATCTTGATCGCTTCACCACGCAGCTCTTCGCCACCTTCCAGTGCAAAGGAGCGTAGCGAATAGATCACTTCTCGCTGCTGGTTCATCACATCGTCGTATTCCAGGAGTCGTTTACGAGCCTGGAAGTTCTGGAGCTCGACGCGCTTCTGCGCCTGTTCGATCGAACGCGTGATCAGCGGGTGCGTCAGCACCTCGCCCTCCTGAGCACCCATGCGATCCATGAGCCGAGCTATGCGCTCGGTTCCAAAGAGGCGCATCAGGTCATCTTCGAGCGACATCATGAACTGCGACGCTCCAGGATCTCCCTGTCTTCCTGCGCGTCCTCTGAGCTGTCGGTCGATGCGTCGTGATTCGTGACGCTCCGAGCCGATAATGTGGAGTCCGCCGCACTCCACCACGTCGAGTGGTTTGCCATCGGGATCCTTTACAACCGATGGCTTGGGGTCGGTTACGCCAGCACCGAGTTTGATGTCGGTACCGCGACCCGCCATGTTGGTGGCGATGGTAATCGCACCCGGTTGACCAGCGCCGGCTACAATCTCGGCTTCGCGCTGATGGTACTTGGCGTTTAGTACGTTGTGGTTCAGGCCCGCGCGCTTGAACATGCGCGAAAGCGTTTCTGAGACTTCAACGCTTACTGTGCCGACGAGTACGGGAAATCCCAGTTCGTGCAGTCTTCTGGTTTCTTCCACGATGGCGTTGTACTTCTCTCGCCGTGTCTTGTAGACCAGATCGTGGCGGTCCTCACGGATCACCGGCCTGTTGGTCGGTACAACCGATACTGCCAGACCGTATATCTGATGGAATTCGCCCTCCTCCGTCTCGGCGGTACCGGTCATGCCGCCAAGCTTTTCATACATCCGGAAGTAGTTCTGAATCGTGATCGTGGCGAGGGTCTGCGTTTCGCCCTTTACCTGTACACCTTCTTTGGCTTCGACCGCCTGGTGAAGGCCTTCTGACCAGCGTCTGCCAGGCATGGTACGCCCGGTAAACTCATCCACGATGAGAACCTGACCGTCCTGCACCACGTAGTTTACATCTTTCTCATAGAGCGCGTGCGCCCTAAGCAACTGGTGCACGATATGGAGTTTCTCGCTCTTTATGGCGTACTCGGCCTCGATTTCCCTGCGCGCCTCGAGCTTTTCCTGCGGCGACATTTCGGGATCGTGGTCGATCGCGTGCACCGCGCTTGAAATGTCGGGAAGCTCGAACTGATCCCGGTCAGAGGGACTCAGTTCCTCGACGCCCCGGTCGGTGAGGTGAACGGTGTGGCCCTTTTCGTCGAGAACGAAGTAGAGGTCGTTCTCCAGGTCCCGGAACTGCTGCTTTCCCGGAGGCAACTTGCGGTCGGCGAGATACGCAAGCTCCTGTTTGTTGACAAGCTGTTTTACGCCCTGTTCGTTGAGCGCCTTCATGAGACGCTTGTTCTTGGGGCTTCCCAGCTGCGCCTTGTAGAGGGCAAGCGCAGCAGTGCCCGTGTCACCTCGTTCGAGCGCCTCTTCACCCTCTCCCACCAGCTCGTTTGCTGCTTCCGTTTGTTTGCGGAAAAGTCTTAGAACGGCAGAGTTGTGCTCGGCAAACTGTACGTCGCTCTCGTTGCCGACCGGACCTGAAATAATGAGCGGCGTTCGTGCCTCATCGATGAGGACCGAGTCCACTTCGTCAACGATTGCATACCAGTGACCACGCTGTACTCGCTGATCAGGCGAGATCACCATGTTGTCACGAAGGTAGTCAAAACCGAACTCGTTGTTCGTGCCGTAGGTTATATCGTTGAGATAAGCCTCGCGTCGCTGCGGCGTCCCAGGTTCCGTCTTGTCAAGGCATCCGACGTTTAGGCCGAGATAGTTGAAGAGGTGACCCATCCATTCGGAGTCACGCTTGGCCAGGTAGGAGTTGACCGTTACCAGGTGCGCACCGCGGCCGGGAATCGCGTTGAGATAAAGCGGGAGTGTAGCTACAAGGGTCTTTCCTTCACCCGTCGCCATTTCGGCGATTCTCCCAAGGTGAAGCTGTATGCCACCCATCAACTGGACATCGTAGTGAACCATGTCCCACTTGAGCTCGTGGCCAGTGACACTCATGGTCGTGCCAAGCAGTCTCCGCGCCCCTTCTCTAACCGTGGCAAACGCCTCTGGCAGTATCTCGTCGAGCACTTCGGCAATAGCGTCGCGCAGTTCCTTCTCTACGCCACCTCTTCCGTCGAGACCACCCAGTTCCTGGTCGAGAGCCTCGCGCTCGGACGCGTCCTTGGTCGTTCGCTTGGCTTCCTTTAGATCGGCAATGCGTGTTTCAAGCGACTGGGTTCGTTCGCGTAGTATCTCGCGGAACCTTGCCGTCTGATTGCGCAGCTCATTTTCCGAAACCTGCTGAAGTCTCGCGTAGTGCTCGTTGATTTCATCAACGATCGGCTGCATGCGCTTACGTTCGCGCTCGTGACGCGTGCCGAAGACTTTGGTTAAGAGATCCTTGACCATTAGTGGTGCCTCTATCGGTACAGCCCGCGCTCGTGGATGAAGCGGGCAACTGCATCGTTTACAAATCCGTGAATCGAACGACCCTGACGGACACGCTCCCTGATCTCTGTAGACGATACGTCAATCCTGCGCGTCCTGAGCAGAATGGGAGACTCCCCCTGGTTCCCGGTCGCAACCTCGATCGCGCGCGTCACCTCCGCATCCGAAACCTCCTCGCCCCCCTCGCCCCGCGTCAGAATTGCCAGCCGTGCCAGTTCGGTAATTCGTCGAGGGTTCTTCCACTGAGCAAAAGTGCGACTCGAGTCCGCCCCCATCAGAAAGAAACGCGTATCTGACGGCGCTTGTTCCGCCATCTGCTGAAGGGTGTCCGCCAGATAGGAAAGTCCGCCTCTCTCGACTTCCCTGGAATCGACTTCGAAGCGATCGTCGCCTGCAACAGCCAGTCGCACCATTTCCAAGCGGTCCTGGGGTGCAGCTTCCACGCTACCTGTTTTTAGTGGCTGCCTGGAGTTGGGAAGGAAGATGAGGCGGTCCAGACCCAGCGACTCAAATGCGTCGGAAGCGGCAATTATGTGTCCGACGTGAGGAGGGTCAAACGTACCGCCCAGTATTCCAACCCTCACGTCTTCAATTCGGCGGCCCTGAAGTCGTATCCGCCGCTGGACGCTGAGTGACAGTGGTTGGGACGGCTCCGCAGATATCCTGAACCTCTCGATCTGACGGATACCGCTCATGAAGCGTGGTACAGACGTCCTTCTTGTCCTCGCGATACTCGATGGCGTCGTACGCTTCGGCGAGACGAAGGTACGCCTCGCGAGACTTGTCGGTCTGGGGGAAGTTCTTGACAACGTCTTTGAAGTAGATGATCGCTGAGTCGTAGGCCCGGCGACGCATGTAATAGAGGCCGCTTTCGTAGTCCTTTGCGGCAAACCACTCCTGAAGCACTCGGACCTGCCTCTCGGCGTCGTCCTTGAGTTCGCTCTCAGGGTAAAGTCCAAGCATTGATTGATATGCCGAGATCGCGAGCTCCCCGTAGTTTGCATCGAGCGAGGGCTTGCGCCACATCTTTTGGTACTCGCGCGCGGCTTCATACATCGCATCGTCTGCAAGCGTGTCCGTTGCAAAGGACTCCGCGAGACGGTTGTACGCCTGCGCCGAAAGAATATGCTCGCGCCTACCCGCATACGCCTTGGCGAGGTACCAGTGGGCGAGGGGCAATAGTGTATCGCGAGCGGGAAGATCAAATGTGAGCTTCTCGAACGCCGTGACGGCATTATCCCACTTACGGCGGTCGAACTCTGACTTTGCGGCCGCGTAGAGGGCTTCGTTTGTCGTGAAGCGGCTCAGTTTGAAGCCCCTCCCGCACGCGCCAGCAGCGACGCAGAGCGAAAGGATCCCGAGCATGTAGAGCCGATTTACTGGCATAGCGGGTTGAGTACCCGTGTTTGGGCTAACGGTTCAGCTCCCCAAGCGCACACAACGCTTTATGGAGAGCCGTATAAGCTAATGAAAGCAAGGCGTTTGTGGGGAGACACAGCCCGATATTCCGGACTCCGAACCTCGGTCGAAAGCTGGCGCGTCCCCCTGCACCTTCCTTATGACACAATACTCCGGAAGTACTCCACGGTTCGGCGCACCCCCTCGCGAAGGTCGACGCGCGGCTCCCAGCCGAGTGTCTGGCGTGCACGCGAAATGTCCGGCTTGCGCACCTTTGGGTCATCCTCGGGGAGCTCGCGATGCTCCACCACGCTGGTGGAGCCGGTCAGTTCGATCACTATCCTGGCCAGATCCATGACCGTGAACTCGTTTGGATTCCCGATGTTTACGGGCTGAGACGATCCGTTGAGAAAGAGTCTGTAAATGCCCTCGATCTCGTCATCGACGTAGCAGAAGGAGCGCGTCTGCGTGCCTTCGCCGTAGACAGTCAGCGGCTCACCCCTGAGCGCCTGCACGATAAAGTTCGATACGACGCGGCCGTCGTTGGGCCTCATCCTTGGCCCATAGGTGTTAAAGATTCGGACGATGCGAGTGTCAACCTGATGGGCTCTGTGGTAGGCCATTGTCATGGCCTCCGCAAATCTCTTGGCTTCGTCGTAAACACCGCGCGGTCCAATGGGATTGACATTGCCCCAGTAGGACTCCTTCTGCGGATGCTCGAGCGGGTCACCGTACACCTCCGACGTCGACGCCAGGAAGAAGCGGGCTCCCTTGGAACGGGCCAGACCGAGCGCATTGTGGGTACCCAGCGCTCCTACCTTGAGCGTCGCTATGGGATGCTCGAGGTAGTCGATCGGAGACGCAGGCGAGGCAAAGTGCAGAACGCCGTCCAGGTCACCGGCTACATAGGTGTAGGTCGAAATATTGTGGCGTACGAACTCAAAACGATCGTTGCCTATGAGGTGTGCGACGTTGTCAGGATTACCTGTAATGAAGTTGTCGAGCCCAACGACGCTATGCCCTTCACGAATAAAGCGGTCGCAGAGGTGAGATCCCAGGAAGCCGGCTGCTCCCGTTATGAGCACCCTCACGCAGAGCCTCCCACCGCTGAGCGGCGACCAATCGAATCGTAGGTAAAGCCAAGTGCGCGCATCTTGCGAGCGTCATAGAGGTTGCGCCCGTCGACAATCACCGGTCGTCGCAACGTCGACTTGATTCTGGCAAAATCGGGATGGCGATACTCGTTCCAGTCCGTCACCACGACCAGCGCATCAGCCCCTGGTAGCGCGTCGTAGTTTGTCTCTGCGTAGCCTATGCGCGTACCGAGCCGGTGCTTTGCCTCGTGCATAGCTGCCGGATCGTGCGCTGTAACGGTCGCTCCACCTTCGAGAAGCCTTTCGATTAGAACGAGCGACGGTGCTTCGCGCATGTCGTCTGTATTTGGCTTGAAGGCCAGCCCCCAGAGAGCGACATGAGTTCCGGCGATACTGCCCAATGCCTCAGCGACCTTTTCAAAGAGACGGAGCTTCTGTCTCTCGTTAGCCAGTTCCACGGCATCCAGCACCGCGAGATGAGAGTCGAACTCGCGTGCCGTTCGGATCAGCGCTTTAACGTCCTTGGGGAAACACGAGCCACCGTACCCGGGTCCTGGGAAAAGAAATGAGGGCCCGATCCGGGAATCGGAGCCTATCCCCTTTCTCACGAGATCCACGTCCGCCCCGACTCTCTCACAAAGGTTGGCCACCTCATTCATGAACGAAATGCGCGTTGCCAGCATGGCATTGGCCGCGTACTTGGTCATTTCTGCCGACGGAATGTCCATAAAGATGATGGGTTTGCCGGTGCGCACAAACGGCGCGTAGAGCTCGGCCATCACGCTTCGGGCATGATCGGAATCGACTCCAAGTACCACCCGATCAGGCTTGAGAAAGTCATCTACCGCCGCCCCCTCTTTCAGAAACTCGGGGTTTGAACACATGTGGAACGGGAACCGTGCGTTCTTTGCGACTTCGGCGTGAACCTTTGCAGCAGTACCCACTGGCACCGTGGACTTTGTCACGATCACAAGTTCGCGCGTCATGTGCTTGCCGATCATGGACGCCACACCAAGCACGTGCCGCAGGTCGGCCGAACCGTCTTCATCCGGCGGCGTACCTACAGCTATGAACACTACTTCGGCCGCCTCGATCGACGCCGCCACGTCCGTCGTGAAAGTCAGCCTCCCCTGCTTCTGGTTGCGCTCAACGAGCACTTCCAACCCCGGTTCATAAATGGGAATCCGGTTCTCCAGGAGCATGCTGACCTTGCGCTCGTCTACGTCAGCGCAAATAACGTCGTTGCCGGTCTCAGCAAGACAAGCACCGACCACGAGCCCCACATAACCTGTCCCTACGACGGTGATTTTCACGACTGTATGATCCGAGCAAGCTGGTGAATCACGTTATTAACTGAATCGCCTAAAGATGCGCAAGCTCGCGTTCGCCCGAGGCGCCGACGTCTGAGAGCGACACCACACGCGCACGGCCGGGTCTGGTGCGTGACATCGCATGCCGTGTGTCGATGACCAGAATGGCGTTATCTGCCACCAACTGATAGTCCACACCGCTGTGGTCGGTCACGATCACTACGGCATCGCTGTTCTCGAGAGCCTCGCGCGTAAGATCCACTCCAGGCACTTCGTGACCGTTCTCCTTGAGATGCCTGACGTATGGATCCGAATAACGAACTTCGGCGCCGCGCTCTTCCAGAAGCTTGATGACGTCCAGCGCTGGACTCTCGCGCATATCGTCGATGTCCTTTTTGTAGGCAACGCCCAGCACAAGTACGCGCGACCCGTTCACCGCCTTGCGATCATCGTTCAGGGCGCGCGCAACTTTGCGCACCACAAACTCCGGCATTTCCGAGTTGATCTCGCTCGCCAGATCGATAAAGCGCGTCTTGTAATTGAGCGTTCGCATCTTCCACGCGAGATAGTGCGGGTCGAGCGGAATGCAGTGTCCGCCAATGCCCGGCCCGGGCGTGAACTTCATGAAGCCGAATGGCTTGGTCGCTGCAGCCTCAATCACTTCCCAAACATCGACCCCGAGTTTGTCGCAAACGATCGCCATCTCATTCACAAGACCGATGTTGACCGCCCTGAACGTGTTCTCCAGCAGCTTGACCAGCTCAGCCGACTCAGCGCTCGTCACCGGCACCACGTGGTCAATACACGCCGAGTAGAGAGCAGCGGCGACCTCGGTGCAGTCCGACGTGACCCCCCCGACCACCTTGGGCGTGTTCTTGGTGTGCCACTTTGGGTTGCCTGGGTCCACCCGTTCCGGAGAGAACGCCAGAAAGACGTCCTGACCTACCCGGTATCCCCGCTCTTCGATGCGGGGCTGCAACACCTCCCGAGTAGTGCCCGGATACGTAGTGCTCTCCAGAACCACCAACATGCCTGGATGGCAGTTACGGGCGATTGCCTCCGTCGCCTGCTGCACATAGCTCATGTCGGGGTCGCGGGTCTTTGACAGAGGCGTCGGGACGGCAATCGAAATCGCGTCACAATCGGCCAGCCGCCCCTCCAGCGTCGTGGCCTCAAAGCGCCCGGCCTGCACCTGTTCTGCCACCTCGGTCGATGGAACGTCCTGGATGTGCGAGGAACCGCTCATCAGGGCGTCGACCGTGCGCTTGGAAACGTCGTAGCCAATGACCTTGAAGCCGGCTTTGGCGAACTCCATGGCCAGCGGTAGGCCCACGTAACCCAATCCAACTATGCCTACGACCGCTTTGCGGTCTTTGATCTTGCCTAGTAGTTGCTCTTTCATGCTATTGCTGAGGTTAGGCCGCCCCACGAGGACGGGTCACCGACCGTAAAAGGCACGAACCGTGCCGATAACCTCGTCCAACTGGCTCGATGTCAATTCCGGGTAAATCGGGAGAGAAAGCACCTCTGAGGCAGCCCTTTCTGACTCCGGGAGCTGCCCTTTTTTGTATCCGAGGTAGGCGAAACAGGGCTGGAGATGCAGTGGAAGCGGGTAGTAAATGGCGCTCCCTATCCCCTTGGATTTGAGGTAGGCCTGGAGATCATCCCGCCTTTCCACCCGCAACGTGTACTGATTGAAGATCGACTCATTGGCTGGGTCGATCACCGGCGTCCGGACTTCGGAGACGTCAGCAAAGGCCGACGAGTAGTAGGCAGCATTGGCTCGCCGACCAGCGCTCCAATGGGAGAGGTGCGGGAGCTTTGCTGAGAGCACCGCTGCCTGCAGGGCGTCGAGCCTGGAGTTGTAGCCAACTTCGTCGTGGTAGTATTGCTTGGCACCACCGTGGACCCTGAGCCGCTTGAGCCGGGTCGCCAGCTCATCGTCCTGCGTAACGACCATGCCTCCGTCGCCGTAGCCACCGAGGTTCTTGGACGGGAAGAAGGAAAACGTGCCGATGGTCGCGTTCTGGCCAGCCATGACCCTCTTTCCCTTGATGGTGCGACTGGCTCCAATGGATTGCGCAGCGTCTTCGATGAGGGGAATGCCGTGTAGTCGCGACTGAATCTCCTCGATTGGCGCCATCTGACCGAACAGGTCCACGGGGATAACTGCTTTGGTTCTGCTCGTTACCGCAGCGGCAGCAGCGTCTGGCGAGATGTTGAAGGTGCCGGGTTCGATGTCTACAAAGACCGGTTTGGCGCCAACGTTATGCACCGTGCCCGCAGTCGCAAAAAAGGTAAACGGCACGGTAATGACCTCGTCGTCGCGCCCCACGTCCAGGGCTCGGAGCGCAAGGATGATGGCGTCGGTTCCGTTGGCGCAACCTATTGCGTGTTTGGCCGACGAGAGCCGCGCTACGTCGGCTTCGAGTCGTTCGACAGCTTCACCAAGTATGAAAAGCTGGTCATCAACTACCTGCATCATCGCCGCCACCACTTCGTCGCGGATCAGCGAGTGTTGAGCCTTAAGGTCGAGTAGAGGTACGGGCATTGCCTAGCGAAAGAGGTCAAAGTTTCCCAGCAAGTACCACAAAATCAGAAAAACGATAATGGTGGAGAAGCATCCTCCGCCCAGCTTTTTTGCGCCATAGCCTGCCGCAAGACCGCGAAGCAGCTTGCTCATTTCATGACCTCCTGGGGTCAGGTCTTTGTACGCAGCGGGAGTGGAACCTCGTGCCCCGTACGTGCCGACTCGTATATGCCAAGAATAAGTTCGAGTGATTTTCTTCCGGCGCGTCCGTCTGTATCTGCCACAGCTTCTCCTCGCAATACAGCCATGACATTCCGGTAGTATCCCTCGTGGCCGTGTCCATACACGTTTGGAGGAGTGTAGTTCACCTGGTCAATGAGCTTGTCATCGTCGTCGTAGTCGGAAAAGACCCACGTTTCAACCTTGTTGACGGCGGTTCCGCCGATCTTGACTGTCCCCGTCTCGCCCAGAAGCGTGATCGATCCTTCCATGTTGCGGGGATAGGTCAGCATGGTGACTTCAATGACGCCGAGCGCTCCGCTCCTGAAGCGAAGGATGGCCGCACCGGAATCCTCAGCCTCGATGCGTCGTGCGAGCGTGGCGGTCTTGGCGGTAACGCTCTCCACCGGTCCAGCGAGCCACTGCAACAGGTCAACGTAGTGAGAGGCCTGGTTCATGAATGCCCCGCCGTCAAACTCCCAGGTGCCTCGCCACGGAGCCTGGTCGTAGTACTCCTGGGGTCGCGTCCAGCGTACCGTTGTGTTCGCCATGTAGAGTCGCCCAAAGCGGCCCTTGTCCAATGCCCTCTTGAGCAATTGGATGGGAGGATTGAGCCTGTTCTGCTTGACCACAAAGAGCTGGACACCGGCGTCGTCGCATGCCTGCACGAGTTCGTCGGCTGCGCTCAGACTGATGGCCATGGGCTTCTCGCACACCACATGCTTTCGCGCTTTTGCCGCGAGAATGCCGTGCGAGGGATGGAGCCCACTTGGAGTACAGACGGCAACAACGTCGCAGGAAGTCGCTTCGAGCATCCTGGCGTAGGCGGTGTACCATGGCACGCCGCCACGTTCGCCAGCCTCACGCGCCCGTGATTCAACGATGTCGCAAACCGCGGCCAGTTCGAGGCCGTCGATCCGATCAATGGCCTCGAAATGATTCCGGCTGATGCGACCACAGCCCACCAGCGCAATTCGCAAAGTCTCGCTTTGACTCATCGTTCTCCGTCGGGG
>CAZYTS010000099.1:0-13696 GCA_964649855.1 uncultured Gemmatimonadaceae bacterium | reverse complement strand
AGCTACGTACACGTCCTGGAAAGGTGGACCGGTACCGAATGGACCGATCTTGATGCACTCCTCGCTCTGCAACGCGGAGATACGGCAACAGCCGAACGGCTGGCCGCTGCTTTCCCCACTCCCGACTCGTTAAGAAGCCCGGGGGTACGCTTTGGCAGCGGGGGCATGAGAACGCTGGCACGTGCCGAAACGATGGAACGGCTTGGCAGGACACGTCAGGCCGTGGAGACCTACGAAGCGATTGTACCAAGTCGCGTGAACTCGGCGGCGTTCACGGACCCCGGTTTTGCGTTACTGGTCCGCACGACGCTCACGCGCGCGCGCCTCTGGAAGGAGTTAGGGGAGCGACAGCGCGCAATTGATACCTACCGCGACTTTATTAATCGCTGGCAACACGCCGACGAGTCTGCGGCGGAGCTGGTGCGTGTCGCACGGCAGGAACTGGCAGCGCTACTCGATTCTCCGCCGGCCACCAAGGTCAAATAGACTGGGCCAAAGACCTTCCGCTCCTGAAAGCGGGAGGCATTATAGAGCGTCCCTGACGTTTCTGGTCCTCCCCAAACCATTGGTGACTTGTATGGACATGACGGCGCTATTGCTGCAACTCGTTTCTGGAGCCGTGGGTGGAAACGTGGCCGGAGCTCTCAACAAAACGCGCAGCCTCGGTCCGCTGATCAACACCGTACTCGGAGCAATAGGCGGTGTTGGGGGAGGCCAACTGCTCGATGGAATGGTTGGCGGCGGAACTGGAGGAACGATCGGCGTGTCCGCCGTTGTTGGAGCGCTGCTTCCCCTGATCGGCAGCTTCCTCAAAAAGAAGGCGCCGGCGGCCTGAGTTCTCGTTTAGGACTTTGGGGTCAGATTCGAATTAGCGACTCGACGAGGAATATCCTGGTCGAGTCCTAGTTCGAATCTGACCCCAAACTAGAACCGCAACTCCGCCCGTGCGGACCCCGTAGGGAAGGCTCGCGGGCTCGATCCGCCCTGACTAAGATTCCAGATCAGCCTTCCTCAAAGCCATGCGACAAGCAGAAGGCCAGACCGTACCGGCTACGCAAATTGCTCCGGCACCCCCAGCCCCGCCGACGCCGCCCATACCAGTAACCCCGCAGGTCGTAGTGGGTGGGCAACCGGTGACCTCGCCCGCCAGCGCGTACCAGGCCTTCGTTGCTCAACGGCGAGAGCTCACTCGGCAAGTCTCGAGTCTGGAAGAGCAGCGGAGTGCCATCAGCCGGCGCCTCAGGCAGGAAAATGTCACCGGCGCAGACCGTACAGGACTCGAAGACCGCCTAAGACAGGTCGATGAGCAGATCGCCAAAGTCTCGGCAGATCTCGAAATTGCCAACGCCAACGTGGCTCGCGCGGCGGGTGTGCCGGGTGCAATCGTGCAGCCCCCACCAGCCCCTACTCGCAACGACATTCCCGAAGAGGCGTTTGTCCTGGGCATCATGTTCATGCTGTGCGCCATCCTGCCGCTCTCCATTGGCTTGGCCCGCCGGTTGGTGCGCGGAGGAAAGCGACTCGAAGCAGGTGCGAGTGCTGAAATCTCCGAGCGGTTCACCCGCCTGGAACAGGCGGTTGATGCGGTTGCCATAGAAGTCGAGCGCATCGGAGAGGGACAGCGCTACATCACTAACCGCCTTGCCGCAGGTGGTGGTGGCGCCGAACCAATTCAGCTACCTGTGGGCGAAATGATCAGACGCTGAAGTCGGCGATTCCCGCCGATTCCTGAGCAAAGGAACTCTCAGAGTTTCTGATCCATTTGTTAAAGTGCGCACGTCGCGTCTTTCTGCACTCTGCCCCCACCAGCTCTTGCCAAACGTTATCCACGATCAGGCCGCTTCACAATTTACGGTAGTTGCTGGTGACGATAAGGCGATCCTCCAATACGACTTGTCGCCGAGTCGGATCGCCTTTCTGCATACGGAAGTTCCGGAGTCGTTCCGGGGGCAGGGGATTGCAGGGGCGCTGGCCAAGGCGGGGCTCGAATTTGCCCGAGAGCAGAAGCTCGGGGTTGTGGCGTACTGCCCGTTCGTACGCTCCTACATAAAGCGACATTCGGAGTACGAGGCTTTGGTTACCCGCTGGTAAAAGCGGTCCAAGGTGTTGCGTCGACGCCATTTCAAACGTCACTAAAGGTCGGGAGGCGGGGGCCTCTCGCAGTCCGTTTCGTTTGCGTCGCCGATGCTACAACAGGTTGCAAGAATTCTCCGCTCGCGCTCAGCGCGTTGGTCGCTGGCCGCCTTAATGTTTCTTTGCTCTCTCGTGACTGGGGTGAGGGCCTATCGCCTCAACGAGAACGCGGCAGCGAGCGTGCGTGCCCTGCGCTACAGTGACCTTCTTGGGGCCTTAAAGCAGGGGCGCGTCGATTCCATCCTGATTCAGCCCGGCTCCAGTGCCAGGGTCTGGCTGGCCGCCTCAGCGAGCAGCGCTTCGCGGATGGTCCATGTGGAATACGGACAGAGCCAGACCGACGCCGTCGTGGCTGCAGCAACGGAGGCCCAGGTCGGGATTCGCTTTGCGACCCCGGCACGAAGCAAGGCTGACACTGCCAACCTCATAGCCACGCTCTTTGTGGCCGCGGGTCTGGGCGTCCTCCTTTATACGATTGCCATGAGGCAGGGTGGTGGCGGCAGCGTAGGAGTGGACGTCGTAACGAACAAGAAGGGAACTCCATCTACCACATTTGCGGACGTCGCTGGTAACAGCGCTGCGCTTCAGGATCTGCGCGAGGTTGTGGAGTTCCTGCGTGATCCAAAAAAGTTTGCAGGAATGGGTGCGCGTGTGCCTAAAGGCATTTTGCTGGAGGGTCCACCAGGTACTGGCAAGACACTCATGGCGAGAGCGTTGGCGGGTGAGGCCGGCACGAGCTTTTTTGCTGCCTCGGGTCCTGATTTTTCAGGGATGTTTGTGGGTGTTGGTACGATGCGCGTGAAAGCGCTGTTCAAGAGAGCGCGTAAGGCTGGAGGCGGCGTAATATTTATCGACGAAGTCGACTCGCTGGGCGGAAAGCGCGGCAGACAGGGAGGACATCAGGAAGACGACCGCACGCTCAATCAGCTGCTCGTTGAGATGGATGGCTTTGGTCCGACCGAAGGGATCATTGTGGTGGCTGCCACAAATCGCGGGAGCGATCTGGATCCGGCACTTCTTCGCAAGGGCAGGTTCGACAGGTCTGTAACTGTTTCGCTTCCCACCGTTGAAGAGCGAAAGGCGATACTGGCGTTGCACGCGTCACGTCGAAAGATGCCTCTCGACAAGGATGTGGAACTGGAGAGGCTTGCCCGTCTCATGCCTAACGCGAGCGGCGCCGACCTCGAAGGTCTTCTGAATGAAGCTGCGATTCTTGCGGTACGGGGAAGTGCCAATGCAGTGTCGTGGAGCCACATCGAAGAAGCGCGTGATCGCGTGCTGCTGGGCCGCGCGCGCGAAGGCGTCTCAGTAAGCGACGTGGAACGGCGCGTCATAGCCCTGCACGAAGCGGGTCATGCACTCGCGGGGCTCGTGTTTGCACCAAACGATCCGTTGCACAAAGTAACGATCCAGCCGAGGGGTGGCGCCATGGGCGTTGCTTTCTTTCAGCCGGATCAAGACTCGGTCCTGCACTCTCGCGGTTATCTCGAAGGGCAGCTACGCAAGGGTCTGGGAGGCAGAGCCGCTGAAGAGCTCGTTTACGGTGCGGATCGTGTGACTAGCGGCGCAAGCAGCGACCTGCAGCACACCACCAGAGTCGCCAAACAGATGGTCTATCGCCTGGGCATGGGTGCCGAAACCGGCTTGGTGATCTTCGACCCCGACTCGGGACCGGTGAGCGAGGAACTGCACGCCCGCATGGACAAGGACGTCAGGTCACTTCTCGACTCTGCGTACAGCGACGCGTTAGCACTGCTGGCACGCGAAAGGACTTCTCTCGAGGCATTGGCCGACGCTCTACTGGAGCGCGAGACTCTGAACGGGGACGAAGCCACAACGCTCCTGCGATCTACCGGATTCTTCGAGCGTAGCGCGGCATAGCTACTCCGCGCCGCCAGCTACTCCTCGGCGCCACACAACAACTCTGGCAGGGAACCCGGCCACGAGGGCACGCGCAGCGCGTTAGTTTGCCTTGACCCTGCTGCTGATCGCGAGAATCGACGAGCCTTTGGAGGAGAATTGCTACCGCGGTTGAAGACCGAACCCGGGTTATTGCTGTTCATAGTTAGCGTTGCGGTGGCTCTTGGGCCACTGACAGGCAGTGCGCAGGGTCCGCGGGGAATCCTTGCGATCACCCACGTCAACGTAGTCGACGGAACGAGTGCCACGCCGCGCCACGATCAGACGGTGCTCATACAGGGGAACCGCATCATGGCGGTGGAACCCTTTAGGGTCCTGGCCATTCCCCCCGAGGCGCGCGTGATTTCGGCGCGCGGGAAGTTTCTCATACCGGGTCTGTGGGACATGCATGTTCACACGGACGCACCGGGAGGTGAAGCCACCCTTGGCCTCTACGTGGCCAACGGCATCACCGGTGTGCGCGACATGGCAGCAGAGTGGACACGGATTCAGGAGTGGCGCCGTGAGATCAGTTCTGGTGAGCGAGTGGGGCCGCGTATCATCGCATCCGGACCGTACCTCGAAGGTGGAGACGTACCTATCCCCCATCTCCTTGTCCGCAACGCCAGCGAAGCCGGGAGTGCCGTGGACTCGCTCGCCGCGCTTGGGGTGGACTTTGTCAAGATTCATGGTCAGCTGACGAGGGAGTCCTACTTTGCCGCGGCGCGCGCCGCGCGGGAGCGCGGCTTTGCATTTGCGGGGCACATTCCGGGGAGCGTAACCCCTTCAGAAGCCTCTGACTCAGGTCAGAGAAGTCTGGAACACCTTCTGCAGATGCCCAATCAGTGTACAGCGGCGGAGTCTCTGTCGCTGGCGCCACGCTATCCGCTGCAGCGGGTACTCGGGCGCTGCACCTCGCAGCCTCTGGATACACTCTTTGCCCGGTTTGTCCGAAATGGAACCAGGATAGTACCGACTCTCGTAGCAGCTTTTGAAATTGCCCATTGGCCAAAGCGCGATTTGCCGGGAGACGAGTACGCACGTTTCCTGCCAGATAGTCTGCGCGATTTTGTAGCTCACATTTTCACGATGCCCGACGGCATTCCCGCCGGCGCCGAAGTTGTGGGCGAAGCGCTCTTTGAAAAGAGGATCGAGCTGGTTGGAGCGATGCACCGGGCGGGAGTAACTGTGATGCCGGGCACAGATGCACCTCTCAGAAACAGTCCTCCTGGGTTTGGACTCCACCAGGAGTTGGAACTCTTGGCACGCGCAGGACTGACGCCGTTTGAGGTGCTCAGGTCGGCCACCCTGGAGCCGGCGCGCTATCTGGGGATCTCAGATTCGGCCGGTGCCGTGAGTCGCGGTATGCTGGCCGACCTGGTGCTGCTGGACGCTGATCCGTTGGCGAGTGTGTCGAGTCTAAAACGCATTCACGCAGTGATTTACAACGGCCGACTGCTGGATTCAGGCGCTGTAGGAGCCGTTCAGGGGAAGGAGGAAGAGTAGGTCAGGTCGAACTGCGACCTTGCTCATGTAGGCCCGCGTGGCGAGATTGGACGCGGCGCCGCTCCCCCCGCCCAGTGCACGGCCCCCCAGGAGTCTTCCGTGCCTAACGGTATAACGCTGGGAGGCGCCATCCCCCCGACAATTGCCGCAGCTGTCCCAACGGCGGCAAGTACTAAACGCACGCCCGCTTTCTGACGAGGCTGGGGTGGGTGGCGACTACTGCCAACAATCGAAACGGGGATCGAATGACGTCCACCAGAGTGACGCAGGGCTCGAGCGGCAAGGCCGCAGTGCCCCCGGAGCAACTGGACCTCTCCCTCCTGCTTACCGCAATGGTCGCGGTTCGCGAAGGCGATTTTTCAGTGAGGCTTCCGGCGCACCTTACCGGTGTGCATGGCAAGATTGCCGACACTTTCAACGACATCGTAACGGCCAATCAACACATGGCCAACGAACTCAAGCGCGTTGGACAGGTCGTCGGAAAAGAAGGGCGGACGCGGCAACGCCTGGATTTAGCCAAACCGCGCGGCGCCTGGCGCGAGATGCAGACTTCGGTAAACACCCTGATAGACGACCTCGTCTGGCCAACGACAGAAGTCACGCGCGCGATCTCTGCAGTGGCTCAGGGCGATCTGCTTCAGACCGTTAGGCTGGACGTCGAAGGCCGGCCCCTGGAAGGCGAGTTCCTGAGATCTGCTACCATTGTCAACCGCATGATCCAGCAGCTCAACGTCTTCTCCTCCGAAGTCACACGCGTGGCCAGAGAAGTCGGTGCCGACGGCAAACTCGGCGGCCAGGCGCAGGTCGCTGACGTGAGCGGAGTCTGGAAGGACCTCACGGATTCGGTCAACTCGATGGCCAACAACCTGACGGCGCAGGTCCGCAACATCGCCGAGGTAACGATTGCGGTAGCGAACGGCGACTTGTCCAAGAAGATCACAGTAGACGTAAGAGGCGAGATCCTCCAACTCAAGGAAGCCATCAACACGATGGTCGACCAGTTGCGCTCCTTTGCCTCCGAAGTCACGCGCGTGGCGCGCGAAGTGGGTACCGACGGTAAACTCGGTGGCCAGGCAATTGTACCTGGCGTTGCAGGAACCTGGAAAGACCTCACCGATTCCGTCAACGCCATGGCCGGTAACCTCACGGCCCAGGTTCGTAACATCGCCGAAGTTACAACCGCAGTTGCACGTGGTGATTTGTCAAGGAAAATCACGGTAGACGTAAAGGGAGAAATCTCCGAGCTCAAGAACACCATCAACACGATGGTCGACCAGCTCAATGCCTTTGCCTCCGAAGTAACACGCGTGGCCCGCGAGGTGGGGACCGACGGAAAGCTGGGTGGCCAGGCGCAGGTGCCCGGTGTGGCAGGTACCTGGAAGGATCTCACAGACAACGTGAACTCCATGGCCGGCAACCTCACCGACCAGGTACGAAACATCGCTGAGGTCACCATCGCCGTGGCCAGTGGCGACCTCTCCAAAAAGATCACGGTGGACGTACGAGGCGAAATCCTGCAGCTCAAGGAAGCCATTAACACAATGGTCGACCAGCTGCGTTCCTTTGCTTCAGAAGTGACACGAGTTGCTCGAGAGGTAGGTACAGACGGAAAGCTCGGCGGCCAGGCGATCGTGCCTGGCGTCGCCGGTACCTGGAAAGACCTCACGGATTCGGTAAACGCAATGGCCGGTAACCTCACGGCCCAGGTGCGTAATATCGCCGAGGTCACTACAGCGGTTGCACGCGGTGATTTGTCGCGCAAGATCGCGGTTGACGTGCGTGGAGAGATCCTCGAGCTGAAAGACACCATCAACACCATGGTCGATCAGCTCAACGCCTTTGCGTCGGAAGTAACGCGTGTAGCGCGTGAAGTTGGTACCGACGGAAAGCTGGGTGGGCAGGCCCAGGTACCAGGTGTTGCCGGAACGTGGAAAGATCTCACCGACAACGTCAACTCCATGGCAGGCAATCTCACTGCACAGGTGAGAAACATTGCCGACGTCGCTACGGCAATCGCTGGTGGCGACCTCTCGAAAAAGATCACCGTCAACGTCTCTGGTGAGATTCTGCAGCTCAAGGAGACGCTCAACGGTATGGTCGATCAGCTCAACGCATTTGCCGGCGAGGTTACGCGAGTGGCGCGCGAAGTCGGTACCGAAGGGCGCCTTGGTGGGCAGGCCCAGGTGCCCGGGGTTGCAGGAACATGGAAAGACCTTACGGACTCGGTCAACTCCATGGCCTCAAACCTCACTGCACAGGTGAGAAACATCGCCGAGGTTACGACTGCTGTTGCACGTGGTGATTTGTCGCGAAAGATCACTGTGGACGTGAAAGGCGAGATCTCGGAGCTGAAGAACACCATCAATACGATGGTCGATCAGCTCAACGCATTTGCAGGGGAGGTCACGCGCGTAGCGCGCGAGGTAGGTACCGACGGAAAACTCGGCGGTCAGGCGCAGGTGCTTGGAGCCGCGGGTACCTGGAAGGATCTCACGGACAACGTGAACTCCATGGCATCCAACCTCACCGCGCAGGTGCGCAACATTTCCGACGTGGCCACAGCCATCGCGCGAGGGGACCTTTCCAAAAAAATCACGGTCGACGTGCGTGGCGAGCTGCTCCTGCTCAAGGAGACGCTCAACACCATGGTGGACCAGCTCAATGCTTTTGCAAATGAAGTCACTCGCGTAGCGCGCGAGGTTGGCACCGACGGACGACTTGGCGGTCAGGCCGTTGTACCCGGGGTCGCTGGAACGTGGAAGGATCTCACCGACAACGTGAACCTTCTCGCGGCCAACCTCACCACACAGGTCCGCAATATCGCCGAAGTGACCACTGCTGTTGCACGTGGCGATTTGTCAAGAAAGATCACGGTAGATGTAAAGGGCGAGGTGCTCGAGCTCAAGAACACCATCAACACCATGGTAGACCAGCTCAACGCATTTGCCGCCGAAGTTACGCGAGTGGCCCGGGAGGTGGGTACCGAAGGAAAGCTTGGCGGGCAGGCACAGGTGCCAGGGGTGGCAGGCACATGGAAGGACCTTACCGATAACGTCAACGTCATGGCCGCAAACCTGACGGAACAGGTGAGAGGCATTGCCAAGGTTGTCACTGCGGTCGCATCGGGCGATCTCACTCAGAGCCTCACGGTCAAGGCCAAGGGCGAAGTTGCAGCACTCGCCGAGACCATCAATAACATGACCCGCACCTTGGCTACTTTCGCCGATCAGGTTACCACCGTGGCAAGAGAAGTCGGTGTGGAGGGGAGACTCGGAGGGCAGGCAAGCGTGCCGGGAGCGGCAGGCACCTGGTTCGACCTGACCGGTAACGTCAACCTGCTGGCAGCAAATCTCACTGGCCAGGTACGCGCCATTGCCGAAGTTGCCACGGCTGTAACAAAAGGCGACCTGACTCGATCGGTTCAGGTGGACGCTCGCGGAGAAGTGGCGGAGCTAAAAGACAACATCAACACGATGATTACCAACCTCCGCCTGACTACCGACCGCAACAACGAGCAGGACTGGCTAAAGACCAACCTCGCGCGATTTACCGGAATGCTCCAGGGACAGCGCGACCTCTCCACGGTCGGCCGCGTGCTCCTCTCGGAACTCGTGCCGCTTGTAAATGCACACCAGGGAATTCTCTATCGTATCGAGACGCAGAGCGGACGCCAGCACTTGTCGTTGTTAGGCAGCTACGCCAATTCACCCGATCATGGCTATCCCCCGCGACTCAACTTTGGCGACGGCTTTGTCGGGCAGTGCGCTCTCGAAAAAAAGCGCCTCCTCGTGCGAGACATTCCCGAGGACGCGGTTACCGTAGGCTCAACTTTGTTCAGGGCCAAACCACGAAGCATCGTGGTTTTTCCCGTCATGTTTGAGAACGAAATAAAGGCAGTTATGGGCCTGGCGTCGCTCAACGACTTTGCTCCTTCGCACCTGGCCCTGATGGAGCAACTCACTGCCAGCATCGGTATTGTTCTCAACAGTATCGAGGCGACGATGCAGACGGAGTCGCTCCTCAAGCAATCGCAGGAACTCGCCGGAGAACTGCAGAACCGGCAGAAGGAACTGCAGCAGTCCAACGAGCAGCTCGAACAGAAGGCGCAGCAGCTGGCAGAGCGAAACGTCGAGGTCGAACGCAAAACCGCCGAACTCGCCCTCACGTCCAAGTACAAGTCGGAGTTTCTTGCCAACATGTCGCACGAACTCCGTACGCCGCTCAACAGCATTCTCATACTTGGGCAGCAGCTGGGCGACAACCCAGAGGGAAATCTTTCCGCCAAGCAGGTGGAATTTGCTCGAACGATACACGGAGCGGGCACCGACCTTCTCAATCTCATCACTGACATCCTCGACCTTTCGAAGATCGAATCAGGCACGGTTACCGTGGATGCCGAGGAAATATTCTTTGGCGGTCTCACCCAGACTATAGAACGCACCTTCAAGCACGAGGCGGAGCGTCGTGGTCTCTCCTTTGGTGTGGAGCTCGATCCACACGCTGGCAGAAGCATTGTCACCGACCCAAAGCGTCTGCAGCAGATTCTCAAGAACCTTCTCTCCAACGCTTTCAAGTTCACGCCTGAGGACGGTGCCGTGAGACTCGCGGTATCGGTGGCGTCGTCAGGTTGGGGAGCCGATCATCCTGTCCTCAACACCGCAGCTACGGTAGTTGCATTCGAGGTTTCCGACACCGGTATCGGCATCCCGCTGGACAAACAGAAGATCATCTTTGAGGCCTTCCAACAGGCGGATGCCGGAACGAGTCGCAAGTACGGCGGAACGGGGCTGGGACTGGCAATCAGTCGCGAACTTGCGTCGCTCCTTGGGGGCGAGATCCAGCTCAAGAGTTCACCTGAAGTCGGAAGTACATTCACACTTTTTCTCCCGCTGCGCTACGTTGGGCCCGCCGCCGCCTGGCGGGATCAGGATGCAGAACAGGCTCCTGCTGTGGGTAGCGGGGCCACGCAGCGAGGGAACTCCGAAGCACGCCAGGTTGGCAACCAGGTCGAGGTTGTCGCCGATGACCGCGACACGATCGAATCCACGGATTCGACGCTCCTGATTGTTGAAGATGACGTGCAGTATGCGCGTCTCATGGTAGATCTGGCGCGCGACAAGGGTTTCAAGGTGCTCGTAGCATCGCGTGGTAGCGACGCGCTGGATCTGGCGCGGCGCTTTTCGCCTTCGGCCATATCGCTCGACATCTTCCTCCCCGATATGATGGGCTGGACTGTGTTGAGCGAGCTCAAGCAGGATCCGACCACACGTCATATCCCTGTTCAGGTAGTGACGCTCGATGAAGACAGGCAACATGGTCTTTCGCGTGGCGCCTTCTCGTTCATGACCAAACCAACGAGTGCGGGCGGTCTTGAGGAGATGCTGGACAGGATCCGAGAGTTCTCGGCGCCGCGGCGCAGAAGGCTGCTGATCGTAGAAGACAACCCCGCTGAACAGATGAGCATACGTGCGTTGCTGTCGCACGATGATATCGAGGTGTTTGTTGCCTCAACCGGGCATGAGGCTCTGCACGCTTTGCGTCTGGAGATGCACGACTGTGTTGTTCTGGATCTGCGACTCCCGGATATGAGCGGCTTTGACGTACTCGAGGCCATGCGAGACGATCCGCAGTTGCGCGACGTGCCTGTGGTTGTGTTCACCGGCAAGGAACTGCAGCCCGACGAGGAGGCAAGGCTCCAATCGCTGGCGCGAAGCGTGGTGGTCAAGGGAGTGGAATCGCCGGAGAGGTTACTCGACGAGACCGCGCTGTTTTTGCATCGCGTTATTAGTTCCTTGCCTCCGGATAAACAGCGCATGCTCGAGAGATTGCACGGCTCGGACGATATCCTCGCTGACAAGGCAGTCCTGGTGGTGGACGACGACGTAAGAAACATCTTTGCTCTGAGCAGCGTGCTGGAACGACGGGGTATGCGCGTTCTTACCGCGAGCACCGGTCGCGAAGCAGTACGCACCGTGGAGGCGACTCCCGACCTGGCGATCGTGCTCATGGACATCATGATGCCGGAAATGGATGGCTACGAGACGATGCAGGTCATCCGCCAGAGCCCTGCGCTCAGGCGGCTCCCCATCATTGCCCTCACGGCCAAAGCCATGAAGGGGGACCGCGAAAAATGCCTGGAAGCCGGAGCCTCTGAATACCTCGCCAAGCCTGTCAACACCGATCAACTCCTATCAGCCCTGAGAAAATGGCTTCATCGTTAGGCCCCATAGCGGCCCAAATGGAGGACGAGGAGAAGGCCAATATTCTCCTTGTGGATGATCAGCCCGCCAAGCTGCTCAGCTACGAAGCGATGCTTGGGGGTATGGGACAGAACCTCGTGCACGCGTCGTCTGCGCGTGAAGCACTGGAGTTCCTGTTGAACAATGACGTGGCCGTCATGCTGATCGACGTCTGCATGCCAGAGTTGGATGGACTGGAATTGGCGGCAATGGTAAGGGAGCACCCGCGCTTCCAGCGCACTTCGATCATCATGGTGTCTGCGGTGCTCATGACGGACATGGACCGGCTCAAAGGTTACGACGCCGGAGCGATGGACTACGTTCCTGTGCCCGTCATTCCGGAGATTCTGCGGGCAAAGGTATCGGTATTTCTGGACCTATACAAAAAAACGCGACGTCTCGAACGACTGAATGAGGAGCTTGAACGACGGGTAGCAGAGCGCACGGCTGACCTTCAGGAGAGCGAGCGTCAGTATCGTCTGCTGGCTGATACGGGTCCACACCTCACCTGGACGATGGGCCCGGCGCACGACGTCATTGAGTTTACGAGCCGGCGCTGGGAAGAGTACACGGGCATGGGTTCGGCGAAACTCGAATCACGCAACTGGACTTCGGTAGTTCATCCCGACGACCTGCCTAACGTGTTGCGTGCAATCGCTGAGCCGGTAAAACGTGGAGAACCGTACGAGGTTGAGCTGCGCATCAAACGCCATGACGGCGAGTACCGTCGCATGGTGGCACGCGCCGTGCCCGTAAAGGACGAAAAGGGGAATCTTCTCAAGTGGGTAGGCACGACGAGCGATATCCAGGACATGTGGATGGCGACGCAGGCGTTGCATGAGGCCGACCGCCGCAAGAACGAGTTTCTCGCGCTTCTGGCGCACGAGCTGCGAAATCCGCTTGCTCCCCTCCGTAACGGTCTCCAGCTCCTGACAATGTCTGACGACGCGTCTATCAGACAGAAGGCAATTGGCGTAATGGATCGTCAGCTCAAGCACATGATCAGACTGGTCGACGACCTGCTGGACGTAAGCCGCATAACGAGGGGCAAGCTGGACCTCAGACGCGAGCCGGTCTTTGTGGACGCCATACTTCACGACGCGGTGGAGGCGGTACAACCACTCGTGGATGCCGGCGGTCACGAACTGGAAGTACTGATACCGCCGGAACCACTGCCACTCCTTGCCGACGGTACGCGGCTGTCTCAGGTCTTTGGCAATCTCTTGAGCAACGCCTGCAAGTATACTCCGGACCGCGGCCGCATTGCTCTCACGGTGGAGCGCAATGCCAGTCACATTGTCGTTCGAGTGCGCGACAATGGCACGGGCATTCCCGCCGAGATGCTGGACCGGATCTTTGACGTCTTTACACAGGTCGATCGCTCGCTGGAACGAACCGCTGGAGGTCTCGGGATCGGACTTACAATGGCGCGGCGACTTGTAGAGATGCACGGTGGGACACTAACAGCTCACAGCAATGGCCCAGGCCATGGAAGCGAATTCGTTGTCAGGCTTCCACTTGCTGGTGCGCCTGCAGAGGTAGCCACACCGCCGTATCCTGTGGCTGCGCAACGGGGCGCAGCATCGGCCCTGGGAGCGCACTAGCTGATGACATTGTGACGAGGCGCAATTCTATCTGCTGCAATTGAGCCCGTGACGCTGGATAATTGAGTTGCTCCTCATCATACTCCCTGCTCGCTGCCAGCAATTTGAGAATCGAGTATGAGTCAATCACAGAAATGTCTCGCGGCTTGGTCCTTTGCCACCTTGCTGACCTTTCTCGCACCCGTCACGGGTCAAAGCCAAGAGGTTGACGGGAGTGCCGCAGCTCCGCTCACAATTGGCGAGACGTTTACGATAACGTCTGAGATCATGGGAGAGGTCCGCCGTATCAATGTGTACTTTCCGCCCCAGTACCAC
>CAZYTS010000098.1:0-14019 GCA_964649855.1 uncultured Gemmatimonadaceae bacterium | reverse complement strand
CCACGACTGCGATCTCGTGTCCGCGAAAGAAGGCTCCGTCGCAAACTGCGCAATAGGAGACTCCCTTGCCCGCGTACTCAGCTTCACCAGGAATCCCAAGCTTTACTGGTGTGCCGCCGGCCGTGATGATGACCGTAGGCGATCGGTACACTTCGCCAGAGTCGGTTGTTGTTTCAAAGCTACCGTCGTCCAGTTTTTTGACCGTGTCGACGTTACCTACCCTGATATTGGCGCCGAACTTGTCGGCGTGTGCGGCGAACTTCTGCGCCAGCTCCCAGCCCTGGATGTGTTCAAAGCCCGGGTAGTCTTCGATCATTTCCGTATTTAGGAGTTCTCCCCCTGGCGCACCGCGCTCGAGTACGACCGTCTTGAGCATCGAGCGTCCGGCGTAGAGTCCCGCGGTCATTCCAGCGGGCCCGGCACCAATTACTACCACGTCGTAATCCAGAGAGGTCATTGCTTTCTTGAACCTTTAAAGCGGGGTGATCCGGGAACGATCCCTGTTACAAGAATAATCCCACAGTGCGGCCAGAAGTTCGCGGCTACGCTCATCGTGCGTGCCTGCCTCCGTCGACAAAGAGCACTTCTCCAGTCACGAAGGTTGAATCGATGAAGTAGTTCAAGGCACGGACCACGTCCTCGGGTGAGCCATTTCGTGCCAGGGGCGTGGAGTGGGCGTAGCGCTCCGCCTCGTCATCGCTCATGTCGTCGGGTGCCAGAATGAATCCGGGGACGATCGCATTCACACGGATTCGCGGGGCGAGCTGTCTTGAAAAGGCACGGGTGAGCTGGACCACCCCTGCCTTGGCAATTCCGTGTGGAACGTATTCCGGCCACGTCTCAAAGGCCGCCAGGTCGGAGATGTTAACAATGCACCCCCCGTCGCTCATGGCTTTTGAAGCTGCAAGCGATACGAAAAACGGAGCCTTGAGGTTGAGTGACACTACCTCCTCCCACACCTCATCCGTTACCTCATCAAGGGGGACCTTGATAAAATTCGCCGCTGAATTGACGAGAACATCTATCGGTCCCAGTTCGTGTACAACGCGACTAACCAGATCTTGCGCTACTCCAGTCCGCGATAAATTGCCACCAAAGCTGCGAGCGCCGTTTCCCAGTTCCTTTACGAGAGCTTCTGCTTCTGCTGCACTGTTGTTGTAGTGAACTGCAACAGCAAATCCACGTGCGGCCAGTGCCCGGCTAAAGGCCGCGCCAACGCGGCGGGCTCCCCCGGTCACCAGGGCAACGCGTGTTGGAGCGTCCCGGGTACTCATGCCGCCGCACCGTGCCGACGTTCTTCAACGCGCTCCCGCTGCTCCAGCAGCCACTCGTAAGGAACCTGCATTGCGCCAATCACGCGCCCTCCTTCTGTTGCTCCATGGGAGTCCGAGCCACCACTCGGTACCATGTCGAGAGCGCGCACCGCTTCGAGCCACCGCCTGCGGTCGTCTGGTGAATGACTTGGGTGGATTACCTCTACGCCATCCAACCCCTGCGACTTGAGAGCGGCGAGACGCTTTTCTCCGCCATCGTTACCCGGATGTGCGAGCACCGCAATTCCGCCGCATCGGTGGATCATGGCAATGCCGTCCCCGATCGAAAGCCTGCGTTTGTCGAAGTAGGCCGGCCTTCCATTTCCGAGGTAGCGATCGAAGGCGTCGCGGAGGTCGCGAGCCCAGCCATTTTCCACCATAGCCTTAGCCACATGCGGGCGCCCAATGGCTCCATCTCCCGCTATTTCAAGCACGTCGGCAAGTGTGATGCGGACGCCAATGGCGTTGAGCTTTGCAACCATCTTTTCGGCGCGATCGCGACGGGCGTTTCTGAAATCCTCCAGAGCACTATGCATCGCGTCTACGTCGCGAAGGTGTAGACCGAGCAGATGCACTTCGCCTTCATCCCGCAACACGCTCAATTCGACGCCGGCAACGACTTCGAGTTCTGTTCCGGCTGCCGCATGGCGCGCTTCCTCGAGTCCCGCAACCGTGTCGTGATCCGTGAGAGCTATCGCCTTGACCTTAGCCTGGATAGCAGCGCGCACTACGGCCTCGGGAGGCAGGGTGCCGTCGGAGGCAGTAGAGTGCATGTGAAGGTCCACGGTGGGCGGCGCACTCAGCGGCGACGCCGGCGCTGCCGTCACGTAGCGTACCCGGCTTCCGGTGAAGTGGCGCTGAACTGCGACTGCTCAAAGAGCCGCAACAGCTCGATGTCTGGAAGCTCGGCCAGGGACTGCTCTCGCGAGCGCGACCCATGTGGCGCGTAGCGAGTAACGCGGACAACACGACTATTGCCTGTGCCGCTCACAAACATCAGTCCGAATTCGTCCCTGTCATACTGCGTGATGTAACCTGATGGGAACACGCGCCAGCTTCTTCCTTCTACTTCGATTGTTCTCGTAGGCATGGTCAGAGCTCAACTTCGATGAATACGGGGTCGACACTCTCTCGCGATGCGCTTATCCCGGCCGCTTCTCTGGCAGCGGCCAGCGACTCGGCGTCAGGTCCTTCCACAAACTCGAGCATGACTCCGCTTGAGGTCGAATCCTCAAACACCCAGTAGTTACAGCCTTTCGAACGCACCACCGCCTTCCGTTCGCGCAGCGTAGCAAGAACCGCGTCGCGCTGTGACGGGTTCACATGCAAACCGTGTGTGGTGAGCACGCGAGACATTAATAATCGTTCTCGGGGATCTGTTCCAGCTGGCCCTTTACGAATGCCATGAACTGGTCGGCATCCGCGCCGTCGACAATCCTGTGGTCAAAAGACAGCGCAAAGTAGGCGCAGGTGCGGATGGCAATTGTGTCTTCTCCATCGGGCCCAGTGCGAACCTTGGGTCTCTTTTCGATTGCGCCGAGGCAAAGGATAGCCACGGTTGGCTGAGGAATGACTGGCGTTCCCATGACCGACCCAAACACGCCGGGGTTGGTAATGGTGAACGTTGCATCCTGCACGTCCTCGGGCTTGAGCTTCTTGCCGCGCGCACGGGCCGCCAGATCGTTGATGTTCCGAGTGAGGCCCACCAGGTTGAACGAGTCAGCCTGCTTGACCACCGGAACAATGAGGCCCCAGTCGAGCGCGACTGCAATCCCGATGTTGTACTGTTTTCTGAAGACGATATCGTTCCCAGAGACCGCGGCGTTGATTACCGGGAACTTGCGAAGTCCCTGGACCACGGCCTGGGTTATGAACGGAAGGAACGTGAGCTTTTCTCCGTACTGCGCTTCGAAATCGGCACGCAACCTGGCTCGGATACGAGAGACTCGCGTCAGGTCCACTTCAAATACAGACGTTACGTGCGCCGACGTCTGCTTGGAGTAAACCATATGTCCCGCCGTGAGTTTGCGGATTCGGGACATCGGTTCGACGACATCACCGGGCCACGCTACAACATGCGGCGGCTCATAGCCAAATCCTGCGGGAGCGTAGTGCGACGCGCGCGGCGCCCCCGAGATCGTTGCCGGTGCTCGTTCCGGTGCTGCAGTGGCGCCTTCCCCAGACTCAATGAATCCGAGGATGTCGCGTTTGGTGACGCGACCAGCAACGCCGCTTCCGGTTAGTCCGGAGAGCTCGATGCCGTGTTCGGCGGCAATCTTGCGAACGAGGGGTGAGGACCGAGTGCGCAAGCGCTCTTCGAGCGAGCCCGGTTGTAGTGCTGGCTGCGGAGCAGCGCGTTCGGGTACGGGCTGGCTTTGACGGGGGCGTGACGGTGTAGCGTTATTTTCTTTTTCGGGGGGGGGCCCCACTGCAACTTTTTCTGTTTGCGAGGCTCCAGCCCCTGCCGCAGCTCCGCCTTCAGACAAAACAGGAGCAGCAGTAACTCCAACACTGGCATCGGTCTCGATCCGCGCCACAACCGTCTGCACGGCTACCGTTTCCCCGTCCTTTACCAGAATCTCGGCAAGCACACCCGCCGTCGGAGCAGGAATCTCAGCGTCGACCTTGTCGGTCGAAATCTCAAACAAGGGCTCGTCGCGCTTGACGCTGTCTCCGACCTTCTTGAGCCAGCGCGACATAGTCCCTTCGGCAATCGATTCCCCCATCTGGGGCATTACCACGTCTACTCGGGCCACTGTCTTTCCTCTAGTTAGGGGGCACCACGCTTGCCCCGCCACAGACGCCACATAACCAGCGTCGTAAGCGTAACCGCACCCACTATCGCCCCGATTCCAGCATAAACATACCAATTGCACGAGGGGAGACCCTCGCACGTTGGCGCCTTAAGCGCTCCGTCTATGAATTTGCCCACTAACACCGCCACCATGCCACCGCTAAAAGCCCCCACAAAAAGCGAAAAACACCCGAGCCCCACCTGACGCCCAAACGCTATGGCCTCCTCATTCGTGAGGGTTTCCCCCGCCCCAGCGGCGTCCCGCCCCACAGGGCCCCTCTCCGATCCCGAACCACCCTCAGGACCCGCCATCAGTACGCCGACACCCAGCGGGCCGCACGCACGATGTCGCTCGTCTGCGGCAATACAAAATCCTCCAGCTGCGGCGCGTACGGCAGAGGTATGTCGTGTGCTGTCACCCGCATTACGGGGGCATCAAGCCAGGCAAAACTGGTCTCGTTTATGCGCGCCGTAATCTCCCCAGCGAGCCCGCCGGTACGCGTATCCTCGTGCACCACCAGCACTCGGTTCGTCTTGCGCACCGTCGCTACTATCGCCTCATCGTCCAGGGGAGCAAGCGATCTCAGGTCGATCACCTCCACACTGAGGCCGTCCTCACGCTCTAGTTGCTCAGCCGCTTCGAGGGATTTCCATACCGTAGCGGCGTAGGTAATGATCGAGAGGTCCTTCCCCTCCCGTGCTACCCGGGCCTTGCCAATGGGAACCACACCGTCACTGCGATCGGGCGTTCCCTTTATGCGACGATAGAGATACTTGTGCTCAAAGAAGAGCACGCAGTCCTCGTCCCTGATCGCGGACTTCATCAAGCCGTAGGCGTCCTCGGCAGTCGCCGGATACACGACTTTGAGCCCAGGGGTGTGCACAAACCCGGCTTCCGGGTTCTGTGAGTGAAAAGGACCGCCACGCACGTAGCCTCCCGAAGGCCCGCGCACAACCATTGGGCAAGGCAGAAAGGCGCGGTACCTCGCCGTGGCAACGTAGTTGGTGAGGATGTCGTACGCGTTTGCGATAAAGTCTATGAACTGCATCTCGACCACGGGCCGCATACCCATGTGCGCAGCACCGGCGGCCGCTCCCACGATAGCTATTTCTGAAATGGGAGAGTCAATGACCCTCGCCTCTCCAAAGCGATCCTGCAGCCCTTCGGTTACCTTGAACGCGCCACCGAACTTTCCAATGTCTTCGCCGATGCAAAAGACCGCTGGATCGCGCTCCATCTCGTCAAAGAGCGAATGCCTGATTGCCTCCAGGTAAGTGACTTCGCTCATGAGCCCGACCCTCCCGCCCCTTCTCCTTTAGAGCTCCAGGTACCCCAGCCCTCTGCGCGCTCGTGCGTCTCAACCACGCTCACTGCAGGGTCGCGGAACCAGAGAGGCAGTTCTGCCGGAGGTTCGGCGTAGACCCCGTTTAGCGAATCGAGTGCTTCTGGAGGTGGTGACTGTTCGGCAACCTCGGTGGCGGCGTCAACCTCTCGCTGCGCTTTGCTGTCTATTGCAGCCAACTCTGACTCGGCTGCGCCGAGCTCGCTCTTGAGGTACCCGGTATAGCGATCGAGTGGATCGTTGTTCGCGGCCCACCACTCAATTTCTCCCTCCGGCACATACGACTGATTGTCGTGCTCCGCGTGGCCTTTCCTTCTGTAGGTAATCAGCTCCACAAGGGTCACCCCACCACCACAGCGCGCCCGGTCCACGGCTCTTTTGGTGACGTCATACACCGCAAGGACATCGTTCCCATCAGCCTGTTCAGCCGCTACTCCGTAGCCAGATGCCTTGTCGATCATCTGCTTTGCCGCCGTCTGCTTGCTTGTAGGCGTCGAGTATGCGTACTGGTTGCTCTCCACTACAACCACAAGCGGGCAGCGTTGCACCGCGGCAAAGTTGATCCCTTCGTGAAAGGCCCCCGTCGACGTAGCACCGTCGCCCACGTACACGAGTCCCACACGATCCTCGCCTCGCATGCGGAAGGTCAACGTCACGCCAGCCATCACAGGCACCATATCTCCAAGCGGCGAAATCTGGCCGATGAACCCTCGTTCAAGGTCGCCAAAGTGGATGTTGAGTTCGCGTCCGCGTGTGGGAGAATCGCCTCGGGCCATGTACTGCCTCAGGATCTCCAGTGGCGTGGCTCCCTTTACCAGCATGGAACCCATATTCCGGATGAGCGGAGACATGATGTCGCGCTTTTCCAGTGCATAGCAGCTGCCAACTGCGTCCGCCTCTTGCCCCAGCGACCTGAAGAGTCCACCAACCACTTTGGTCTGCCGGTATAGCGCCACCAGCCGCTCTTCCAAAGTGCGCGTGAGGCGCATCCAGTAGTAGAGATCCAGCTTTTGATCTCTGCTGAGTGCGTCAGATGGCCGCCGTTCCGCGCTTGCAGTCGCGCCGAGGCGAGGCGTGCCTGCCCTGACGGACGGCGCAACCTTGCGCCCTCCGCCATTGCTACCACGCTTTGACATCAGTACGCGGCCTCGAGTGCGTGTCTTGGGTCAGCCGCTCGATGTAGCGATACGAAAAACCGCTTGACGTTGCGGTCCAGCCGACTCTCGCCAATCTGGTCGGTTGTGGCCTCGACAAACGTATAGTGACCGCCCTCAGGCGTTGCAGTGAGTTTGAGTTGCGCGGTCACCTCCGGCGTTCCGACAACGCCCTGGAACACCCGCGTTCGCGGTCCGCTTGCTACCGTCGCCAGCCCTAACTCTGCAAAGAATACGTCCGCCAGCTGGATTACCTCCGCGGGCGTCTGATGAGTACGATAGAAAAGGCGCATGTGCTAGTTTTTCGACTCCTGTCCGGGTGCCGCCTCGGGGTAAACTTCTTGCATCCAATCATTCGTCCGCTGCAGCGACTGCGTAGAGTCACGCCTGAACTGCAGTCCCACGGCCCACGGTCCCGCCGTCACAAACATCAGGCGTGTGTAGTACGTCCCAAGCTCGGGACCCTTTTCGAGGCCATTATCCACGTTCTTGCGATCCTCATTGGTAGCAAAAACGCGTCCCTGACCTCCCTCGATCGGTTCCCCTGTCTCCTTGTCCCGCACCACCACCTTGAACTCGATCTGCTCCAGCGCACGCGGAGGAACGGGCGTCATCCAAACCTGGATTGCAAGATCGTCTGTAAAGAGTCGTTGGTGCGGCATCGGGGCCGCTGGCCCACAGCTCACGCTCAGGACCAACACCATCAACACCAACAACCCGCGGCCTGCAACAAGCCTCATGACGCGTAGTACTCCAGGCCGAGGTGCGTTATCTGCTCCTCGCCCATCAGATGACGCAGCGTGTTCTTGAGCTTTGTCTGCTGAATAAAGAGATCGTGCTCCGGCTGCAAACCCTGAGCAGCCATCGGGCTCTTGTAATAGAACGATAGCCATTCCTGTATCCCCTTCATGCCCGCCCGCATGGCAAAGTCGGAGAAAAGTGCCAGGTCAAGGACAATGGGGGCGGCCAATATCGAGTCGCGGCACAAAAAGTTGACTTTGATCTGCATCGGATACCCCATCCATCCGACAATATCGATGTTGTCCCAACCCTCCTTGTTGTCTCCGCGCGGCGGGTAGTAATTGATCCGCACTACGTGGGAAAAGTCGCGATACAGATCGGGATAAATCTCAGGCTGTAATATCGTATGAAGCACCGAAAGCTTCGACTCCTCCTTCGTCTTGAACGAAGCAGGATCGTCGAGAACTTCACCGTCCCGGTTGCCGAGAATGTTGGTGGAGTACCAGCCTGCCAAGCCGAGCATCCGTGCCTTGAGCCCCGGGGCAATCACGGTCTTCATCCACGTCTGGCCCGTCTTGAAGTCCTTGCCTGAAATCGGCACGCCGCGCTCGTTGGCAAGCTGAATCAGCGCCGGAGTATCGACCGCGAGGTTGGGTGCACCATTGCAATAAGGCACCCCCTCCATGATGCAGGCCCACGCGTAGAGCATCGAGGGTGCAATGGCGTCGTCGCTCTGCTCCATAGCCTTTTCGAACTGCTGCACCGTAGCGTGTGCCGGGCCCGGCTTGATGAACGCCTCGGTTGACGCGCACCAGACCGCCACCAGACGGTCTAGCCCATTGCGCTGCTTGAAGTCGCGTATGTCCTGGCGCAGCTGTTCTGCAAGATCTCTTTTGGTCTTTCCCTGCTTTACATTGGTTGTGTTTGTCAGGCGCGTTACATAGCGTGAATCAAACACCGCCGGCATCGGAACGATGGAACTGAGGAAATCCTTGTGCGGCGCGAGGTCGCGCTCCTCCAATACTCCCGCCTTGATTGCCGCAGTCCACGCGTCATCTGGTATAGGGTCCCAGGCGCCAAATACAACGTCTTGGAGCGACGCCAGCGGAACGAAATCCTTGATCAGCGGAGAACGATTCTCGGTTCGCTTACCCAGTCTTATCGTGGCCATCTGTGTGAGCGAACCGATGGGCCTGGATTGACCGCGCCGAATGCTTTCAACTCCCGCGATAAACGTTGTCGCAACCGCGCCAAGTCCGGGAGTGAGAATACCAAGCTTGCCCGTTGCAGGGCGAATTGAATTACGAGGGGTAGTTGTGGAACCCTGCACTTTCTCTGACTCCAGGGGAGAATTTTGGAACCGAACCTAACGCGAACCTAATGATACTGGCGCCGTGTGCCCCGCGCCGGATAACGCCGGACTGCTTTCTTCAGATCCGGGAACTTCTTCCGCGCTTTCGGCCGGCGTGTCGCGCGTTGCACGATAGACAAAAGCAATGCGCTGGACAGCCGTTATCCACGCCGTCACCGACAGGATAATGCATATCGTGATCAGCACCCAGCCGTTCAGCGCCAGACCAAAAAAGGCTTGCGGCGCAGAAAGAAGCGTCACGCGTTCCGGTCGCTGAAGAATACCAACTTTGGCATCTATTCCGAGACCTTCTGCCCGCGCGCGTGTGTAAGAAGTGAGAAAGGTGCCTATGATACCCATAAGAAGCACCCCTACCATCGGCGTCGAAGTCCAACTCGGAACGCTCAAGTGCACGTCGTTGCGTGCAAAAAAGACCGTCAACCCGCCGAGCACCGCTCCATCCGCCACCCGGTCGAGAGTGGAATCGTAAAAGGCGCCAAAGACCGTCGAGCGCCCTGTACGTCTGGCTACCGTTCCGTCGAGTACGTCAAAAAGGGCCGTGAGGCCCAGTATCCAACCTGCTATCGAAATGTGGCCCGTAGCATAGATCACCCCTGCCGTCATCGAGCAGAGGGTCCCCACCGTCGTAATCGTGTTTGGGTTTATTCGCCGTCTGACCATCCAGTCAGCGACAGGGGAAATAACGCGCAGGTACCCGCGTTTTATTGCTTCCCAGAGCTTACCCATTGATGGTGGCAGGGGGATCGCCCCGGGCAACGCAGCATCGCGCAACCGGGGCGGATGAACGAACGAAAGTGTGTGAAACTACGAGATTTAGCGGCCCTCTACAACCCTCGTAAGGCTCGCCCCTACACCAGCTTCCGGCTACGGTACGCGCCACTCATACACCCCGCTCAGCGTGACATTATCACGAGTGTAGGACCTCGACCCATCTGCCAGCGCCGCACGCAACCTGACGGTGCTTCCAGAAATCGAGCCGGGCACGGGGATCACCTCTGTACTATTGGCCTGCACCGTGGCAAGGAAGAGTTCTGTGCCGGTAGCTGTCGCGTACACCGAAATCGCCTGTGTGGAGTTGTTGGTGACCTTGAGTGAGGCATTCGAGGCAGCGGGCGTCGCAGTCTCGACCACCACCTGGCGGGAGCACGCAACTGCAACAACGAGGAACGCAGCGAGTAGGAATCGCATATGTTCAGGATATGGTTGAGGCCTGTCGGGCGGTTCGGTTCGGTGCCGCTCGCTACAAGCCGTTCGTCATGAAAGTGCAGCCTGTTCACTTTGGCCGACTGATTATACACTTGCGCGGTATAACCGGCACAAGCGAGCCTCGCTGTAAGAGGTGGATGGGTGATCTCGAGCTCGAAATTTCCGGTTGGAGGTAAGCTTGCTGGACGGTCCGATCCTAAACCCTGCTGCACACAGACTCATGCGTACGGTTCGCATTTTTGTCAGCCGGCTCGGTACCTCGACCGCGGTGATCGCAGCACTGGCGTGCAGCGCCCGTGGCCAGATCCCCTCTCCGCTGGACCTTCCTGCCGTTTCCGAAGCAGAAGCCAACGCGCGAGGCCTCTCGATTCGCCGACTCCAGGACACGGTTTCTCTCGTCATGGAACGCGCGGCCCGCGATAGCGCCTTTCCGGGGGCGGTCGCCATTGTTGGAACGCACTCGGGGGTGCTGGCTTACCACGCCGTAGGAAAACTGGACTGGGGGGGCAATACGGTTCCCGATGAGCGGACGCTGTGGGACATGGCGTCGCTCACAAAAGTCATTGCTCTCACTAGTGCTGTGATGCATTTGTCGCAGCAGGGAAAGCTGGACGTTGAAGCACCCGTCCAACGCTACCTCCCCGAATGGAAGGGGCAATACAAGGAGCGTGTCCGCGTGCGCGATCTTCTCACGCACTCCTCCGGACTCCCCGCGTGGCGCCCTCTTTACAAAGAAACAGATACTCGCGACGAGGCCTTGAGGCTGGTGCTGAGCACTCCGCTCGACACAACTCCAGGGGTGCGGATGGTGTACAGCGACCTTGGCGCGATTCTTCTTGGACAGATCGTTGAGCGCGTGAGCGGACAGAAGCTCCAGGACTATGTAGGCCGCAACATCTTTAGACCTTTAGGCATGAACGAGACAATGTTCGTGCCGCCGCAAAGCCTGAGACCACGCATTGCTCCTACAGAATACGATCCATGGCGGCAGCGCAAAGTCCGTGGCGAGGTGCACGACGAAAACGCTTTCAGACTCGACGGCATATCGGCGCACGCCGGACTCTTTTCCACCGCTGCAGACCTCACGCGCATTGCTCGCATGTATCTCAACTGGGGGTCTCTGGACGGAGTTCAGGTTCTGGATTCGGCCACCATCGCGCGTTTCACGGCCATCGCAGATCGACGTCTCTCCCACCGCGCACTGGGCTGGGAGACGGCCAACGGAGCCAATTCCGGAGGCCATAGGATGTCGTCGCACGCCTTCGGCCACACGGGCTTTACCGGAACGTCCATCTGGATCGACCCGGGAAACGACGTCTTTGTGATTTTGCTGAGCAATCGTGTTAACCCTACCCGCGAAAACCGAAGGATCGGAGGGGTACGGATTGCGCTGGCTGACGCCGTAATGTCTGTGGCAGGAAACTCGACTGGGGACTCTCAGGGGGCCAACGCCCAGGGTTCGCAGCGTTGATAAACCCTTGCGGAGTATGCAGTAGCGCGCTTGTACGCGTTGTCAGCAGGTGCTAATTTTGTACCAATATGGCCGTCAGACGGCGGCCGGAATACGGAGGATTCAGTGAGCACAAACATTCAGCCTGAACTGGCAGTAACGGTCACCTCGGGTGCGGCAACCGAAGTGAATCATGGACGCCGAGGGCGTTTCTCCAGACGTTGGGGGTCTGCGCGTTAGCGTGCAGCCCGGCGGCTGTAGCGGTTTCAAGTACGGCCTCCTCATCGAAGACCAACCGGCTGACGACGACTACATCGTGTCGCAGGAAGGGTTTCGCATGTTTGTCGATCCCTTTTCAGCGCAATATCTGAATGAGGTTGTGATCGACTACGTGTCCTCGATGCAGGGATCGGGATTCACGTTCAAGAATCCCAATTCCACGGGAGGCTGCGGCTGCGGGTCGTCTTTCTCGGCCTGACAGACTTATGATGGATTCGGCAGCAGGCGTTAGCAGAGGCGCCGCCGCCGGAGAGGCCCGCGATGGAAATCAACATCGCGGGCCGTCTCATTTGGCGCGAAATCGGCGGAATTCTCACGAGCGCATCAACACGGTAGTACTGGGAGACCACGACGACGTCGCTCGGGAAGTTGCCGCACGCATCGCTGATTTAATCAACTCGCGCAACAAGCAGGGCGCGCGCACGGTACTCGGCCTGGCCACGGGCTCGACTCCGATTGGTGTTTACCGTGAGCTGATCCGAAGACACCGCAATGAAGGGCTCTCGTTCCGCAACGTGATCACCTTCAATCTCGACGAATACTTCCCGATGGCACCGGATAGCGTTCATTCGTATCACCGGTACATGTGGGAAAACTTCTTCAGCCACATCGACATCCAGAAGGAGAACGTCCACGTCCCGCGCGGCGATCTCAAACAAGGCGAGATTGCTTCATATGTCGCTGAGTACGAGGCAGCGATTGAACGCGCAGGAGGAATCGACTTCCAGATCCTGGGCATCGGAAAGACGGGACACATCGGTTTCAACGAGCCCGGCTCCAGCGCGGCGAGCCGCACCCGCAAAGTGACTCTCGACGTCATTACGCGCCGCGATGCGGCCGCTGACTTTTTTGGCGAAGAGAACGTGCCACGTGAGGCGATCACAATGGGGATTGCCACCATTCTTGCGGCGCACGAAATAGCGATCCTGGCAACTGGCGAACACAAGTCAGCAATCGTCAGGCGGGCAGTCGAAGGTGAGATGGATCTTGAAGTTGCGGCGACCTTTCTGCAGCAACACGACAACTGCACCTTCTACTGCGATGCTGCCGCGGCTGCCGACCTCACTCGCGTCGCTACGCCCTGGCTTCTGGACGCCGTCGAGTGGACCGACCCACTCACTGTGCGCGCCGTGGTATGGCTTTCACTGCTGACCAAAAACGCGATACTCAAGCTCACGCAGAGTGACTACGCCGAGCACCAGCTCTCCTCGCTTGTGGCACGTTTTGGCTCACCGGGTGAGACAAACGGTTTTGTCTTCAACCAGCTGGGCGCGCGAATCAGAGGGCGCTCAAAGTTGCCTCGCACCAGCAGGATAATCTGTTTCTCGCCGCATCCTGATGATGACGTCATCTCGATGGGCGGAATACTCCACAAGCTGGTGGAAAACGGGAACGATATCACTGTTGCGTACCAAACGAGTGGCAACATCGCAGTGTTTGACCACGATGTACGGCGCTACGTCGACTTTCTGCACCGCCTCGCCCGGGACAACAGGCTTGACGCCGATAGTGTCGAGCAGCTCCGCTCGCGCGTTCATGACTTTCTGGCGCACAAACGCGCCGGTGACGTGGATATTCCGGAGATTCAGGACATCAAGCGGATAATCCGCGAGGCGGAAGCTGTGAGCGGCATCGAGACCTTGGGGCTCAAACCCAGCGCTGCACGATTCCTCAACATGCCGTTTTACCAGACCGGCAAGGTACGGAAGGACGCCATAGGCGCTGACGATGTACGAATCGTGCGCGCACTGCTGGAAGAAAAACGGCCTGACTACATTTTTGTTGCTGGTGACCTCTCTGATCCACACGGGACGCACCGCATGTGCAAGGAGGCCATCGATCGGGCCCTCGCTGAGCTGGCAACTGCAGGAACAAAGCTTCCGGAGGTGTGGCTGTACCGGGGAGCATGGCAGGAGTGGCCGGTAACCGATGCGACCTATCTAGTACCCCTCTCTCAGGAAGAGCTCAGACTCAAGATCCAGGCGATTTTCAAGCATCAGTCTCAAAAGGACTCTGCGCCCTTCCCTGGCCAGGACGATCGCGAATTCTGGCAGCGCGTTGAAGCGCGCAACAAGGAGACTGCGCACACGCTCGACAAACTCGGCCTTGCCGAATACTTTGCCATGGAGGCTTATGTCGTGGCCTGAAGCGCTCGCATGAACGCCCGCTTTACTTTACTGGACGTTGCCGTACTGGTGACGTACCTCCTTGGGGTCACGTTGCTGGGGATCTGGGTGGGCCGCCGCCAGGCCAGCGCGCGAGACTACTTCGTTGCGGACCGCAACATCCCCTGGTGGGCGGTGATGTTTTCGATCGTTGCAACCGAGACGAGCGCCCTCACGTTTATTTCAATCCCGGGGCTGGCAT
>CAZYTS010000097.1:0-14130 GCA_964649855.1 uncultured Gemmatimonadaceae bacterium | reverse complement strand
ACGCCAAACATGGCCGCATTTGCGCCAATCCCAAGAGCCACCGAACTTATCGCTACGAATGTGAAAACAGGCGAATGGCGGAACGTGCGTGCCGCGTAGACGAGATCCTGTCGAATGCGGTCGAGCCATCGTGTCGCACCCATCCAACGCACCTCTTCTCTTATGTAGGTTGAGTTCCCGAACTCGCGCCGCGCCGCATACCGAGCTGACTCAGGGTCATCGCCGGCGCGGGCCAGGTCAGCAGCGGCCAATGACTGGTGAAAGTCGTATTCTTCCTTGCGCTCTCGCTCTACCGCTGCGGGATTGAAGAGGCTGCGTGCGCGATGTCTAAGGGCATCAAGCCAGGACATGAAACCTCCCTCCGTCAGGATCGAGGTTCAGGAACCGCGTTCAGGACGCGCGCTATGGCCTCACTCATCTCGTTGAAGGCTGAGATCTCCTGGCCCAAAGCTCGGCGTCCTGACGCAGTGATGCTGTAGTAGCGGGCGCGCCGGCCGGTTGGAGTCTGCGCCCATTTTGCAGTCACCCAGCCGTTCCGCTGCAGTCGCTCCAACGCAGGATAGAGTGAGCCCTTTTCGATCTGTAGCACGTCATGAGACACGCGTGCCAGATGCTGCTGGATTGCATACCCGTGCATGCGCTCAAGAGTGAGCGTACGCAGGATGAGCATTTCGAGTGTACCGGGGAGTAAGGGCGCCATGGGTAGATAGTCTGACTGTGATGGTTAGACAGTCTATCCATGGATTTGGTTTGTCAACGAGGATCTGGCTATTTGGGGTCAGATTCGAATTACCATCCCGGGCTCCGATCGGAGCTCGTCACGCGCAAAGCGGCGTGGCTCGGTGCTATTTCGAATCTGACCCCAATTACCCTATGACCCCAATTGCATGCGCGCCGTCAGGCGGGTCGAAGTCAGATAATCGCAACGACCCGGCTGCCTGGTAACCAATACGTCGCTCTGCGTCCAATCCTGATATCCCGTCGCCCGAACGGTTACGTCGTAGCTCCCCGGACGCTCCAGAGCCGCGAGAAACGTTATACCGCCCGCCCCATTGGGCTGCGGTTGCGTCTCCGTATAACTCCCATCTACAACCGTCAAACTCGGCGAAGCCGACAATGCGCCACCGCTGAGCGAATCCTCGACCACAACGTGAATCCCATAGGTTCCGATCGGGAGGCAATCTGCGCCCTCAAAGATCGAACAACCAGACAGTAGAAATGCACCCAGCACAAGCGTCAAACGCCGGGCTCTTGGGTGTTTGTCAGCGATTGACTCCTGCTTCATGGACGTCCTCCGTCTGTGATTCCTATGGCTCGCGAACACAATGGCTATTTACCTCCTGAACCGGTACGCAACTTTAAGAAAAAACCCGTCCTGCTCCAGACGCAGACGCGACGTATCCTGAAGTTCAGGCCGCTCGAGGGTGTTGCCATACCCAAAGAACGCCACAGTTCCCGGCGATGGCTCGTAGGACACCAGCCAATCAGTTCGAAGACTCCGTCCGTGCGTTGGAACCGACCGCGTGCCGTCTATAAAAAGCTCAGTCTGAGTGCCCGCGGCCCGTAGCGCATCCCTCCGCTCGTCACGCATCTCGCTGACAACGCGAAAGAACAGCGCGCGCGTCGGTTGGTACTCGAGCTTGAGCCTGGGAATGATCGTGCGCGAAAACTCCGAGCCGTCGTGCTCGCGCGTCAGGCGAGCCACTGCCGCCAGAGCCTCAACCCTTATGCTCGGCGTCGGCCGTATACCCAGTTCCACATCTATACGAGTGCTGCGCCCCTCGCTCCCCTCCGCAAAAATTGCGACCGCGCCACCGCTCAGCTCGATAGAAGCATCGAACATCCGCCGACTTGGCAGATTCACGGAGAGTTCACCGTTCCAGAGATTGTCCAGTTTGTGGGCCGGCTCGTAAGGATTAAGGACGCCGCCGGCAAAAGGGACGGTCAGTCCCTCGTATTGCTCCGGCTCTAACTGGAAAAAGCTGCGCTCCACGTTGGCGTTGACCCTCCACCCACCGCGCAGATTGAATGTGGCTCGGAGTTCCTCCTGCCCCTCAAGTGGCGACGATTTGACAAACTCATCATAGCGCCAAATGCGACTTGGGCCGCCAAAGAGCCAGAGACTCTGCACCAGCGAGGAAGGCGATGAGCCGTAGAATGCCAGACGGTTGTTGAAACTGAAATCGACTATGTCGTTCCTCTCGACAAAGCCGGCTTCGCTGTGAAAATCCTCACCAAAGCCCGTCAGTTCGTAATGAAATCCCCAGAGTTGTCCTGTTCGGTCGAGCACCGCGTGATAGAGGGGAGCCGTTGAGGTCGAGCCAGCGGTGGTTGTGCGTGACTGCCCAGCCTGCGCCTCAAAAAAGTAGAATCGCGCAAAAACCAGGCGCGTATCAGCTGCGACAACCGTGTTGGAGTGCCCCTCGAGCCGCCGGTCAGTCAGTGTGACACCGGCAAACGAGTTCCCGCCAAAGTCGGTGCGCAAACGCGAAATGTTAAAGAGCGCGTCGTCGCCAGGGCGGTCGTCGAGCGCAGTCATATGCGCCATACTCAAACGCCCAACCTTGCCCGTCAGCTTTGCCCCCACAGACGGGGAGACAACCTGCCTGGTGTACACCAACTGGTTAGGCGTGTTGAAAAGCTCGATACCCTCAAGAAAGAAGGGTCGCTTTTCAGGAATGAACAGCGCAAAGCGTTCGTTGGCGGTCACCTGCCCCACATCCGTCTCAACCTGGCTGAAGTCAGGATTGATGGTTGCGTCGAGCGAGACCGCGGGGAAGCCCACTCGTACGTTGAGTCCGGCCTCACCCTTAGCGCTGCCACGCGAAAAGTCGTCAGCTACCACGTCGCGGCTTCCGTTCATTGCCGCTGTAAAGAAAGGCTGCCATTCTGTAACGATCCCGCGCTCAACCTCAGAAATGCCTCGCATCATTCCTGACTGCGCGAGAAAGCTTGCCGAAGCCCTGCGGGTGTCGGCCCACGTGTCGGTGGTATTGGAAGAAGGAGTGATGCGCGAGATGTTTATTCCCCACGACTGGTTGTTCTCAGGCGGAAAACGCAGACTCTTGAACGGTATTCGCACTTCTACCACATAGCCGCTGTCTGTGATTGTGCCGTGTGATTCAAAATGGAAGTCGGGGCTCCAGTCCTCGCCTCCGCCGAATCTCTGACCAGCGGCGCCTGATCCTTCGCTACGAACTCCGTCCAGCTGAACGCCGTAAGGGTTGACGCCAAACACAAACGCCCTTCGACGATCGTTGAATGTGTCGAGGTAGATCAGGACCCGGTCGTCATTCAGGATGTTGTCGCGATTTGAGACCGTCGCACTGAGATTCGCTCCCGGTCGCACACGTGCAAAAATCGCGAAGTACAGTGCACCCGGGGTGTACAGCACACGAACCTCGGTCTCCTGCGCGGCGGGCTGAGCATCCGATGGTTCGTATTGATAGAATCCTGTCAGGAGAGCAGCGCTCGCCCAGACAGACTCAGTGAGATTGCCATCTATGGTGATCGAGTCGGCAGCTTCGACACGCGGGATCTCAAAGGAGGGCGTCACCCCTCCACGAACTTCCTGGGAAGCGGCCGGCGCGGCCAAAATGGCAGCGGCGCCAGTCTGAAAAATAAAAAGGGCACGAGAAAGCATGGGCCCAATTTATCCACGTGCACAGCTGTAGAGATGGCAGCCTGGCAAGGTTAACCGTTTGTTGACTTGAGATGCCGCTCGCGGTTTGCGACTTATGGTGATACAGTCTCAGCCGACGCGGTACGCGGCACACGCGCAATACCTCGAATGCGTTCCATGGAAATCAGAAAAAGACCGCCAATCTGGCTGTTGATATCGCTCGCATGGATTGGTCCGGCGATCCTTGCGGTATTTCAGCGCTACATGCAGGGACGTTTGCGCGATTCGAGCATCACGTGGCGCGACATCGTGTGGGAAGGTGCTGACTGGTTGTTCTACGCCGTCCTCACTCCCGGGGTCTTTGCCCTTTCACGCAGCTTTCCACTTTCACGCGGCGCGCTCAGCCGGCACTTGCCGCTGCACCTTGTCTCTTCCGTCGCGTTCTGTGCTGCCTGGGCTGTGGGAGGTGTACTCATGAGCCTTCTGTTGCGTGGCACCCACCCGTACGGGAACAACACGATCGAGTGGTTCCTCATATCGTTGCCGTTTGGAGTTCCAGTATACTTTGCCGTTTTAGGCGTTGAACATGCTGCGCGCTACTTTGTGGAAGCGCGCGAACGCGAAACCGTGGCCGCGCGGCTCGAGGCCCAGCTCGCCGATGCACGGCTCGGCGCTCTAAGAATGCAGTTCCAGCCCCATTTTCTGCTCAATAGCCTCAACGCCGTGTCGGTAATAGTCCGCGACCGCGATACTGTGACCGCCACACGGATTCTCGATCACCTCGGCGCCATGCTGAGGCGCGTTATGCGAAGTGACCGGCCTCCTGAGGTTCCATTGAGCGAGGAGCTCGAGTTTGTGCGTCAATACCTTGCCGTCGAAGAGATCCGCTTTCCTGACAGGCTGAGGCCTGCGTTTGACGTCGACGAGTCGCTCATGGATGCACTGGTCCCCGAGTTCATTCTCCAGCCATTGGTCGAAAATGCCATTCGTCACGGCCTGTCCAGACGAATGGAAGCGACGTTACTGCGTATACAGGCTCGCAGGGAAAATGAATCCGTGATTTTGAGCGTGACCGACGATGGCCCGGGTCCATCATCCGCAATTGAGAGTTCCGGAGCAGGCGTTGGTCTGACAAACACGCGCGAGCGTCTCAGAACCATGTACGGGAACGCCGCAAATCTGACACTGGCTTCGACGCCTCGCGGAGGCGCCGTTGCAGAGATCCGTTTGCCCTTGAAACTTCGCGGAGAGCACCGTGGCTGAAATCCGGACGCTGATCGTCGACGACGAGCCGCTGGCGCGGCGCGGCGTTCGGCAACTGCTCGAACCCTATCCTGACTTTTTCGTGATGGGTGAATGCAGAGATGGACGCGAAGCAATACGTGTACTGGCCAGCCGCACACCGGATCTGATCTTTCTCGATATACAGATGCCTGGCGTAAGCGGCTTTGATGTCGTGCGGTTGCATGGGGAAGCACGGATGCCTCCGATAGTTTTTGTTACTGCGCACCTCGACTATGCTGTCCGCGCGTTCGAGGCACAGGCGATCGACTATCTCGTAAAGCCGCTCGACGAAGCGCGCTTTCGTGCAACAATCTCACGAGTGCGCGAAAGGTTGCAGCAATGTGCGGCAAAACGAGAATCCGCCATTGTAGTACCAACGCACGAGGGGCAGCTTCTGCTTCACTCCGACGAGATATTCTGGGCCAACGCCGAAGACGACTACGTAATCATTCACGCGCGCGGAGGCACTTTTCGTATGCGCGGGTCGTTGAGTGCACTGGAAGAGCGCCTGGATCCTCTAGAGTTTACCCGTGTGCATCGATCTGCTATCGTGCGCTTGCGCGAAGTCAGGGAATGGCGCAACAGCGGTCCGAGTCGCGATGCAATCCTCATTTTGCGTAACGGAGCCAAGGTCCAGGTGAGCCGGCGTCGCATATCTCGTGTACGGGAACTGGTGCTGCCCGGCAGCTGACTCCGCACCAGGGCAGTAGGCCGGACCGACCGTTAGCCGCGGCTATTGTACCGTTCGCCGCACGGTTTTGAGTGAGGACCCTTGGCGAGGTGAGCTTTGCGCTCATGCGCACTGCCAATCGCGTTGTTTCAGTAGATGTGGTCCGCGGCGCCGTGATGGTGCTGATGGCAATAGACCACGTACGGGTATTCTCTGGAATACCGGCCGGAGGACCTACGTTCGGCGTATTCTTTACACGCTGGATTACTCACTTCTGCGCCCCTGCTTTTGTCTTTCTCGCGGGAACCAGCGCTTACCTCTATGCCAAAAAGGTGGCCGACTCCGGTGGGAATGCCACCGATGAGCTATCCCGCTTTCTCGTGACGCGCGGGCTGTGGCTCATCGTACTCGAGCTCACCGTGCTCCACTTCACGTGGACGTTCAACTTTGCGCACTCAGCGGAGCTCATGGCAGGCGTCATATGGATGCTGGGTTGGTGCATGATTCTATTGGCACTCTTTGTCAGGTTGCCACTCAAGGTCACAGCGGCCTTCGGGATTCTCGTAGTTGTGCTGCATAATGCCGTTGGGCCGCGGCTGCCCGATCTGATACCGATTCTCAAGAGCTCGTGGCTTGGCCTCTGGAAGATACTCTACCTCGGCTTCTCCATGGGACCGCTGCAGTTTGGGGGCGAAGGCGGCCCCACGTTGATCGTGCTTTACTCGCTCATCCCATGGATCGGCGTGATGGCGGCAGGTTACGCCTTTGGGCAAGTGCTCACGCTGGAGAAGTCTCGCAGAGATCGCCTCTGTATCATGATTGGCCTCGGAGCAACGGCGCTCTTTGTGCTGCTGCGCGCCTTTGATGTTTACGGCGATCCGCGGCCCTGGCGCGGCTCTCCCGCACCGGGTTTCTATAAGGCGCTCGTCTTCCTCAATACCACAAAGTACCCCGCGTCGCTTTCGTTTCTTTTGATGACGTTGGGTCCAACGATTGCGCTGATGCCGTTGCTGGATCGCGCACGAGGACGCTTTGCCGGCTGGATTTCAACCTTTGGACGAGTGCCGTTCCTGTTCTATGTGCTGCACCTACCGCTGATCCATCTACTGGCGCTGGTCACTTCGCGTATGCTTCACGGAAGTGTCAGCCCCTGGCTTTTCGAAAATCACCCCATGGGCAACCCTCCTCCGCCCGAGGGATATACGTGGAGCCTAGGCACGCTCTATATAGTTTGGCTGATTGCCGTACTGCTGTTGTACTGGCCCTGTCGCCGCTTTGCCGAACTCAAGGCACAACGCAAAGACTGGTGGCTCAGGTATCTTTGAAGGACTCATACGACGGGCCGGTACGACTTATGTAGGTAATCGCGCGCGATGCCTACGGGGGTCGAACCAACTATATCCCTTGACAATATATCCACTGTGGATATATCGTCGCCCATGGCCTTCGACCCCAATGAGATCGCCGAGCATCTACCGCTGCCGCCGGCGACCCTCCACATACTGCTCGCCCTCGCCGCTGGCGATCGTCACGGCTACGGGATCATTCAGGATGTCGAGGAGCGTACTGGCGGCGACGTCACGCTCAGCGCGGGCACGCTGTATCGCACCATCCAACGGCTACTGGAGCGCGGGCTCATCTCGGAGCCGCGCACTTCCACGCGGCTGCGCGACGACCCAAGACGGCGCTATTACCGCATAACTCCGCTGGGCAGGGCGGTCGCGCGCGCTGAGTCCCAACGACTCTCCGATCTCGTCCGTGTCGCGCGCGGAATTGGGCTCCTTTCTCCGGAGTCACCATGACTACGCTCTATCGCGCGCTCCTCCACCTCTTTCCTGGTTCGTTTCGGAACGCGTATGGCGAAGAGATGGTCGAGATCTTTGCCGCGCGTCTCGAAGGGCGCAGCGCCGTAGGCAGGTTGCTGATCTTCCTGGGCGCGATTGCCGAAGAGGTGCCTAACGCGCTTGCCGCACACTGGGAGCTTTTGCGCCAGGATATACGCTTTTCCCTGCGCACACTGTGGCGCTCCAAGGCCTTTAGCATGACGGCGATCGTTGTCACTGCCATCGGCGTTGGTGCCAACACGGCGGCCTTTTCGGCGGCCGACTTTGTTCTTTTCCGTCCGCTCCCATACCAGGACGCCGACGAATTGGTGCGACTATGTGAAGGACCGGTGACTGGCGGTGGCTGGGGATGTAACAACGAGCTCTCGCCCGCCAACTATCGCGACCTGAAGGCCATGAGCAGCACCTTTGAGTCGTTGGGAGTCTACCTCAACGGCGCGGTGAACATTTCCGGCACGGGTGAGCCGATTCGTGTTGCAAGCATCGGCGTAAGCGCCGAGGTGCTTCCGCTGCTTGGAGTTGCCCCGATGCTTGGGAGGGTGTTCGATGCGGGAGGCTCAACTGAGGATCTGAGGACCACGGTAATCGGCTACGGGCTCTGGCGAGAGCGCTTTGGCAGCGATTCGGCCATTGTCGGCCGCGCGATCAACCTGAATGGCATCCCGCACACCGTAATTGGGGTGATGCCACCTCGTTTCCAGTTCCCCCACAGGGCAATTCAGGTCTGGACGCCACTCGAACTCGCGCCGGGCGACTACGAAGACCGCGACGACACCTACCTTCACGGGATAGGACGCCTCAAGGATGGCGTGACCTTTGAGCAGGGCAAAGCAGATCTTATAGCGGCCGCCGCACGCCTCTCAAAGATGTACCCAGAGACCAACTCGGAAACGGGGGTGAGCTATTTCAGGCTGCGCGATTCTTTCTCTCCGCGCTACGAGACAATACTTATCGCGCTGTGCGGCGCGAGTCTCTCTATTCTATTGATTGCCTGTGCCAACCTCGCCAACCTGCTTCTCGTCAAGGCAGCCTCACGTGGAGTCGAGCTCGACGTTCGCGCGGCGCTGGGTGCTGGTAGGGAGCGATTGGTCAGACAGATGATCACAGAAAGCCTGGTGCTTGCCTTCGCGGGGAGCGTACTGGGGATTCTGCTCGCGCTGGCCGCACTGCCCTTCTTTGCGACATTGATACCGGGTGACCTTCCGGTGAGTGGAGCGCCGAGTCTCGATCTCAGAATGCTGACACTGGCGCTGGGTTTTGCGGGAATTACCGGAGTTGGTTTTGGCTTGGTACCGGCGTTGCGCGCGGGAGCAGCTACGGGCTTCACGACTCTACGCAGCGGCAGCAGAACTGGGAGCAGCGGCGCTCGCAGATTGCGTACAACTTTGGTAGCGGCAGAGGTGGCGTTGTCGGTTGCCCTGCTCATTACTTCGGGTCTCATGGTGCGTGCAATTACCAGGGTGAATGCAGTGGATCCCGGGTTCCGGCCAGAAGGGGTGCTTGCTGTGCGCACGGCGTTGCCGCGCCCTAAATACGAAGATGCTACAAAGCGCCGTCTCTTTTATGACCGAGTGCTTGGAGAAGTGCGCGCGCTTCCCGGAGTACGCAATGCGGCTTACGTGACGGGGCTTCCTATGGAAATGCGTGGCGGAGTAAACACCGTCGAGGTATCGGGCGAGGAGCAGCAGCGCGACCGTCCTAGTATCGTGAGCGTGCGCTTTGTTACCCCGGGCTACTTTGCTACAATGGGGATACCGTTGCTTCGTGGCCGCGACGTGCAGGACGCCGATCTGGCGGAGTCGCCGTGGGTAGCGGTCGTGAGCGAGTCATTTGTGGAGCGTTACTGGCCCAATCAGGATGGTTTGGGTCGCACTTTTCGTCATTTGGGGAGGGATCGCGTAGTAGTCGGTGTGGTGGGTGACATCAAAGTGCGGGGGCGTGAACGAGTCAGCGAACCTCAGATGTACTTTGCGGTGGAGCAGATCATACCTGGTGCGCTGACCTTTTATGATGCCAAGGAGCTGGTGATCCGCGCGGCGGGCTCGACGGAAGCGCTGGTTACGGCTGTTCGGCGGATTGTGCGCGGGGTGGATGTGGAGCAGCCGGTCTCAAATGTGCGCACGCTGGAAGACATACTTGCAGGTGAGACCGCTTCACGAAGGGCGCAGATCCAGGTACTGGGAACACTGACGTCAATCGCGCTCTTGCTTTCTGTAATTGGTATCCACGGGCTACTCGCTTACGCCGTATCGCGCCGCTCGCGTGAGATAGGGGTGCGTCTTGCTTTTGGTGCCGCACCGGGCCGCGTCGCCTGGATGATCGTACGTGAGGGGCTCTATTCGGCCGCAATCGGGATTCCTGTCGGGGTGGCGCTGGCGTACGCATCGGCGCAGTGGATGCGCAACATGTTGTTTGGGGTCCCGTCGGCAGATATTATGAGCATTGTAGTGGCCGCGTTGGTGACGCTGGCTGCGACTCTGCTGGGTACTTTGGTTCCGGCGCGTCGTGCGATGCAAGCGAGTCCGTTGTCGGCTATTCAGGCAGAGTAGGATGTTGCGGGCGGCAGGCTAGACTCTGCCTGCCTAATAGCCTCACCGTTGACGTGTATTGCACTTTCCGCGTACTTCCGCGCGGCCAATTAATTGCCCTTTGCAGTTTCTCGGGCGAACGATACTGGCCCCCTGCCTTCGCAGGGGACGCGATTGGTTTGTGTTGCTTGAGTACTTCTGCGGCAAATTGCTCTTAGCAGTTTCCGCGTTATTCCGCGCTCTTCCGCGGCCACTAATAGCCCTTTGCAGTTTCCGCGTGCATCCGCGGCCAAAAACCGCGGATGCACGCAAAGCTCTGCGCACACCCGCGGCTCTCATCTCCCACCCGCTACCTCGGAATCCTCTTGATGTCCACGTTGTTGCCGATCACACCACCAAGGATCGCACCAGCCGCCGCACCAAGCACCGCACCCTTGAGCCGATCCTTCTTACCCGACGTCACTGCCCCAATCGCTGCACCCGCGACAGCTCCAATTGCTGCGTCACGTTTGGTGTTCTTCTTCACCTGAGTCGGCGCTTCACCCGAGCCCTGGCTCGCCGCCGGAGCGCGTGAGACCGCTACAGGCTGCGTCCTAACAACCCGCGGCGCCGTGCGCGCAACCGCCTGCTGGTAGCCGTAAGCCGGCTGCTGCTGATATCCGGGCTGATAGTACTGCCCCTGCCCCTGCGCATAGCCCGCCTCTAAAGGCGACACATACTGCTGCGGCATGTACGCCTGTGAAGCCAGCGAAAGATCCTGGCGCAACGCGTCGTCCAACTTGTCATCGCCGCACGCACTCAGGAGGGCCGCAGCCACAGGCACCATCATGAGACGATAGAGTCGCATCGTAACTCCAGTTTGGGTCGACCACTGTAATCGCAGACAACGTGCCGGAACGTAAACCGTTGCCACACAACACCTTAACACCGTCAGTGTCCTCCCGAAGGACGCTCCCGTGTCTCTGCGAGAGGCCACCCTCCTACCGATAGGCTAAATCGAGAGCTCGTCTCCATTCCGACTCAAAACTCGACCGTGCATTGGAGGCCTTACGGGGTACAAGCCGACGCACTCCAGCACTGCACTGCCCCTTGCCCCATCCCCTCACAGTCATCATCGTCCCACTCTACTCCAAAGGAGCTGTCTGATGTCCCTTTTACGTGCGCGAGCGCACACGGCGGCCCTGGCCATCGCAGCTGTAGCGCTGGTCGCTCCTAAAGCTCAAACCCAGCAACCTGCCAGCGAAGTCGGACCAAAGATCGGCGAAATGGCCCCCGACTTTACCTTCAGCGGCGCCACTCGCTACGGACTACTGCGCGACAAGCACACACTTTCTTCTTACAGAGGAAATACGGTCGTGCTCGCCTTCTTTCCCGCGGCACGCACCCGCGGGTGCACCGTCCAGATGGAAGCTTATCGCGATCAGTACGCCACACTCTTTAATAATGGGCGCAAAGTGGTCGTGATAGGAATCAGCGTCGATCCCGACACCACCCTCCATTCATGGGCCCGGGAAGCTGCATTCCCCATGTTGTTTGCCACCGACCAGGGCGGAGAAGTAGGGTCGCTCTACGGCGCGTACATGCCGGACAGAAAGGTCGAGAACAGGCTTCTCTACGTAATCGACGAACAGGGCAAGATTGCCTACAAGGCCACACCATTCCGCGCCATGGCCGCGGATTCGTACTCAGAGCTGGGCGACGTGGTCGACAAGCTTTCGCCGCCTCCCGCCGAAGGAAAACCCTGACCTTCATGAGCGACCCGGCCAACGCCGGGTCGTTCTGTAAAGGCGACCATGTCCACCCCCTCGCATCGCGCCCTCCTCGAAGACCTCTACCAAACAGCCATTGCAGCGGCTGATCCCGGTCGCGCGACTGAACTTGCCGTGCTCCCGCTACAGCTGGGATCCAATGCCGCTATAATCGCACTCGGTAAAGCCTCGGCACGCATGGCAGAGGGAGCGGCGCGAGCGTTGAAGGAACGCGGCATAGTGTTGAGCGCCGGACTCGCCGTAAACCACGCCCCCGGTGGAATAGACGCTCCTGGTGTAACGATCATCGCAGGAGATCACCCCGAACCCGGAGCAGCCTCGGCGCACGCCGCCGAAGAGATCGGACGTTTTGCCTCCAAAGCACGTGAGGCGGAAGATGTTATCGTCCTCTTGAGTGGAGGGGCGAGCAGCCTCTGCGCTGCTCCCGTAGATGGAGTACCGCTCGAAGCCATGCGCGAGACCTTTAGAGTCTTGCTGCGTTCAGGCGCTCCCATAGACGTCATGAACGCCTTCAGGCGAAGGATCCTCAGATGGGGCGCAGGCAGGCTCGCTGTAGCGCTCCATCCCGCCAGAATACACTGTCTCATTATCTCAGACGTTATTGGCAATAGCATCGAAGCCATTGCCTCGGGCCCGTGTGTCGCCGATCCACTCGCGGCATCCGACCTTCTGGCGCTGAGGCAGCAATACTCGCTCACCAATCTGCCTTACGAGTACCTCAACCACCTGCGGCGCGTAGCTGAAGGGTCGGAACCAGAAACGCCCAAACCGGCAAACCCAGCTTTCCGCGAAGTCGAGACCCGGATCATTCTCGACAACGCCGCAGTAATGGATGCGTTGCGTGACGAGGCGCAGCGCCGCTCCATCCCGATGGTTGCCGATAAGGAACCACTCGCTGGCGAGGCCGCCACCTCGGGAAGCTCAATTGCCGCGGAGTTGATAGAGCACGCTAAAGGCTGGTCGACGTTAGGCGGGTCTACGCGCCTTGTGGCCTGGGGAGGCGAACCAGTCGTGAGCATCGCCGCGAGTACCGCGGCAGGGCTTGGTGGTCGCTGTCAGGAACTTGCCCTCGCCTGCGCGCGTTCATTGCACGACAGCAGGGAGGACGGCTTTGGCATCACGGTCCTGGCTGCTGGTACCGACGGTCGGGATGGCCCGACCGACGCGGCAGGTGCCGTTATAGACAGCACCACATGGCTTGGGATACGCACCGCCGGGAGGGACCCGGCCGCCGATCTCAGCAACCACAATTCATACGAAGCGCTCAAAGCAGCGGGCGCCCTGCTGGTCACTGGACCGACGGGCACTAACGTCAATGACGTGGTCATCGCTGCAATAGGCTAGAATTGTCGCATGGCCAGAACATTTACAGTTGGACTCGTACAGGACAGCGCCGGAGAGCGCGATATCGAACGCAACGCCGAGCGTGCCATTGCGGGAATCAGGGAGGCACACCGACGTGGCGCTCAGGTAGTTTGTCTTCAGGAGCTTTTCAACGCTCCCTACTTCTGCAAATCACTGGACATCAACTGGTTCGACCTCGCCGAACCCGTCCCCGGACCGACTACAGACCGCATGCAGAAACTTGCGCGCGAGCTGGAAATGGTTCTGATCGTACCGCTCTACGAGAGGGAGGCGGCGGGACTCTATCGTAACAGCGCTGCCATTATAGACGCCGACGGATCCCTACTTGGCGTCTATCGCAAAATGCACATTCCGCACGACCCTCTTTTTGAGGAGAAGTACTACTTTGCACCGGGAGAGACCGACGGAAGTGCTCTCAAGACAGCGGGGAAGGTCAGCGAGCACAGTGGCTTCAGGGTCTGGAAGACGGCGTACGCGAACGTTGGCGTCCTGATCTGCTGGGACCAGTGGTTCCCCGAAGGAGCCCGGATCACTTCGTTGTTAGGTGCCGACGTACTGTTCTACCCCACAGCCATTGCCTGGCATCCCGCGGAAAAGGGCGAGTTTGGCGAAGCACAAGTCACGGCGTGGCGCACAATCCAGCGCGCACATGCCATAGCCAACGGCGTCTTTGTCGCGTCGCCAAATCGTGTGGGATTTGAACCCGAAGAAGGCACACACGGACTGGAGTTTTTTGGCCACTCCGTGATCTACGATCCCTTTGGTCGCATCCTTGCCGAAGCTGGCGCCGACCCATCGGTCATCGTCGCCAAGTGCGACACCGCCCTGATCGAGGACACCCGGCGCAACTGGCCCTTCTTGCGAGACCGCAGGGTCGACGCCTACGGCGGACTCCAGTCGCGGATGCTCCTTACCGACAACGCGGCAGATCTGGACAAAGGCAAAACAGACTGAGTTTCGGATGACAAACTACATAATGCCTGCTGAGTGGTCCGCGCATGCTGCAACGTGGATCGCCTGGCCACATCACGAACCGGACTGGCCCGGC
>CAZYTS010000096.1:0-14250 GCA_964649855.1 uncultured Gemmatimonadaceae bacterium | reverse complement strand
ATGTGTGCCTCCCCGGCCAAGCACGCGCAGCGTGCGCGAGCCGGGGCCCAGCGTCACATAAGTCTTAAAGAGGAAAAGACACTGGGCCCCTGCTTTCGCAGGGGCCGCGGTCGTGTGTGCCTTCGCAGGGGCAGCGGTTGTGTGCGCCTTCGCAGGGGCGGCGAGCTACGCCCTGCGCATAACGAGTGCAGCGTTTATCCCGCCAAAACCGAATGAATTGGAAATGACGTGCTCCACGCGCGACTCACGACCCTCAGACGGTACGTAGTCAAGATCACACCCCTCGTCTGGCTGACTGAGATTCACCGTTGGAGGAAGCCACTCGTTCTGCAGCGCCAACGCGCAGATTGCAGCCTCGAACGCTCCCGAAGCGCCGAGCGCGTGGCCGTAGTAGCCCTTGGTCCCTGAGACAGGAATCCTGTACGCGCGCTCGCCCAGCGTCTTTTTGATAGCAACCGTCTCCGTGGTGTCGTTGAGCGGTGTCGACGAACCATGGGCATTCACGTAGTCGATCTCCCCAGCCGTCACGTGCGCGTCTTCGAGCGCGAGTCTCATGGCACGAGCGGCCTGCGCCGCATCGGGTCGCGGCGCTGTCATATGATGCGCATCGTTAGTAACACCGTAACCAAGTACTTCGGCGTAAACGGGCGCTCCGCGCGCCAGCGCACGGTCGCGCTCTTCCAGCACCAGCACCGCCGCCCCCTCTCCCATAACAAATCCGTCCCTCCCCTTGTCAAAGGGACGCGACGCCGTGGCTGGGTCATCATTCCTGGTAGACATCGCTCTGATCAGCGCAAAGGCTCCAAAGCACAGCGGTGCCAGCGGCGCCTCCGACCCCCCGCAAATCATCACGTCAGCGTAACCGTCTCTGATCTGCCTGAATCCATCACCAATGGCGATAGTGCCGGAGGCACAGCTCATTGCGTTGGTGCTGTTTGGTCCATGCACCCCGAACTCTATGGCAATGTTGCAGCTGGCAGCGCCCCCAAATACGGTAAGCGCCAAGCTCGCATCCACGGCACGGAGTCCCTCCCGCATAAAGATCGAGAACTGATCTTCGCCATAGGCCACGCCGCCGAGTGCCGTTCCCATGATCGTGCCGACGCGCTCACGATCCTCCTTTGCGAGGTCAATCCCGGCGTCTTCCATCGCCAGACGCGCAGCGGCAACGGAGAACTGCCCAAACCTGTCCAGTCTCTTGGCCCGCCGGACCTCCATGTGGTCGCCAGCGACAAAGTCATTGACCTCGGCGGCATTCCTGGGTCTAAAGGGCGTTGGATCAAAACGTGTAATTGGTCCAACTGCTGATTGCTGGGCCCGGAGACCGCGCCAGAAATCCTGTTTGCCCAGGCCGATCGGTGTTAGTGCACCGATGCCGGTTACAACAACCCGTCTGATTTCGCGCGTCATTGGGCAGCTCCCGCTTGCATCTGCCTCTCGGCAACCCGGGCAAGGCCGGCGAGCGTGCGGCTCGCTATCCCGTGTATAAAGACCGGGCCAATCACCGCTTTTGCGGCCAGCTTGCGGATGACCGGCCAACCCGGACCGTTCCAGACGTGAACCACGCTTACCAGGGTACCCCGCGGTCCCTCCTCAAACCTCCACTCCACGTCCATACCCTGCGTTATTCCACCTACATGATGAAAGCGAATCGCCGGTCGAGTATCGTCTACGGCCATCTCCGATAGCCACCATGTGGGCCAGTTAACGGCACCAAAGGGTCGGTTAGCGCTCATCTCCACTATCCCGCCACCATCCCGTGCGCGCTCGCGCATGCGGACGAAACGATAGTGTGGAAGGTGCGCCGGCCACTCCTCGACGCGCCGTACGACATCAAACACAACGCGCGCCGGCGCCGGCGTCAGCATTTGATCTGTAGTCTCCATGACCAGTCCCGAAGGCATGGGACCAAGTGTGATCGCTTCCCGCATCGGGTATCGAGTGTGTTGATGTGAGACGCCAATTGCGGTCCAGAGCTGGTTGGAGGAACCAGCTACGAACCATGCGCCGTGCCCGGCCCCGGAGCCCATGCTCCGACGAGCCGAAACCCGAGATGTCGCGAGACGCGGGGGTGTGCGCCTGTTGAATCGTACACCAGGGACCGCAGTTCGTCGCGGGTAAAACCCCGCAGCACAGACGTCACCCCATCGTGACGGCTGACTGGGTGGAACCGCATTGGAAACGACAACGCCCAGATCCCTGCTGCAGCTATGCGGGAGCGCCTGAGCTCGTGCACAATTGCCCGAACTCGTGCGACCCTATCGAGCTCCACCAGAACCCTGCCGAGCTCCTCGTCCTGAAAATGGTGAAGCAGTAAGGAGCAGACGGCGATATCCACGCTCTTGTCGGTCAGCGGGAGCGATAACGCGGTGCCACAGACACCGAGGTGGCTTTGGCAGCGGCTGTTTCTGACGAGGTCGGCGTCGAGATCAAGGGCTATCGAGGTGAGCGCAATCCCGCGTCTGGCCGCACCTTTCTGGGTCAGTGAGATTGTCGCCCCTGTGCCCGATCCAACATCGAGGAGTGTCGCGGATGGTGGGCAATCGTCCAGGGCGTTCCCTATCGCCTGGTTTAGCGCCCGAAAACCGCCGAGCAGTGTGTTGGAGAGGTCGATGTCACGATGCGAACGCAGCCGCACCCCTGGATCGACGTCACGCGAATCGAGAATCTCGACTCTGCGGCTCCGAGGAGGCGTTAGGCGGTTCTCGACTCTATCACGCCAGCTTGCCATACCCACTGCGGTAGTAGGCAAGAGGGGAATTATCGTTTGAAGCACTGCCTCCAACGACCTCTGCCACGATGATCGTGTGGTCGCCTGCAGGCTGCGAGAAGACTTTTCTGCACTCAATTATTGCATGCACATCATCAATGACGGGCCCGGCGGGACCGCCGCTCCACCCTATACCGTCAAAGCGTGCAGCAACACCTTCGTCAGAAAAGCGTCGCGACAGGAACTCCTGATGGTCGGCAAGGACGTTCACTGCAAATGCTTGAGACTCGACCAGCAGGTCATGCATGGAGGCCACCTTCTCGATACATACAAGAATGAGCGGGGGTTCCAGCGAAACCGAACAGAACGAGCTGACGGTCATGCCGTGTGGTACACCGTCCGCATCACGCGTGGTGACAACGGTAACGCCGCTGGGAAAGCGGCCTAGCAGGGCGCGAAAAGTATCCTGGTCGACGGGCATGTTTTGCACGCCGGCGTAAGAGCTACGACACCGGCGAAGAGGCTGCGGATCGCGTTTCCCCCGAGCCAGGAAAGCGATGGCCAAAGGGAAGGAGACGAAAAAGATAGCCTGGACGCAGCACTTCGCGCGCGGGTACAAAGTCTCCAGTAACGCCCACCAGCAAATGTGCCATTTCGGGGTTCCTGGCAAGGACTCGCGCCGCATGATTGAAGACAAACGGGTTGCTCACGATAGTCCCGATGATTTTTTCAACGCGCCACTTTCCGCGAAACTCATTGCGGCGGCAGCGCTCCCAGGCCGAGAGGGCAATGTCGTGACGCGCGGGTTTGGAACGGACGGCGTCAAAGGCGTAGGGCGTGAGTAGCTCAGCACCTCGCAACGCGGCGTAGATCCCTTCGCCGGTAAAGGGATCAAAGAAATCCGCAGCATCACCCACGAGCGCGGCTCCGGGCGACCAGGCCTGGCGTGCGCGTTGGTTGAAGGGACCTGTAGCGCTGGGAGGCTCAATGCGTGAGGCGCCGCTGAAGCGTTCGGCTAGCGAGGGGTGGGATGCGATCCAGTTGTCGGCGAATTTTTCAGGATTGCCGTGGATCTGCCTCGCGCTTTCGGTAGGTACGACGATTGCGACGTTGGTGACGCCGCCGCCGGTGTTTGCGAGACCGACGTAGCCATCGGAAAAGACGTGCATCTCACCAAAGTGCCCAACCGATGCAACACCTGTGTAGTGCATGACGAGCGCCATGCGTCGTGGTCGTCCGCCGGAGCGGATCAGCCCCAGTCTTCTTCCAACAACGGTACGCAATCCGTCGGCGCCAATGACCAGCGGAGCCCTGAGCTCTCTCAGAGTTTCGTCCTGCCTGACGGTAACACCGCACGTCCTTCCCTCGGCGTCGTGCAGGAGTCCGTTGACGGTAACGCCTTCCATGACCTTTGCACCCAGCGTTCTGGCACGCTCCAGGAGTATTGCATCGAGGGTTTGACGCCTGATTGCGATGCCAGAGTCACGAAAGCCGCGATAACTTGGTACCGAGGCAAACTCTCCGGTGAAGGAAGTTCCGTCTGGAGCGCGAATCGCCATTCCGGCGAGTTCAGCGTGCACCTGCTTTTGGACCTCCTCCAGAACAGCTAATTCCTTAAGGAGGCGTGAAGCCTGCGGACTCAGATATTCGGCGCACGGTTTATCGCGCGGAAAGTGGGCGCGTTCGAGGAGCGTTACGTCAACGCCGGCGCGTGCCAGAAACGATGCAATGGCGGAGCCGGCCGGGCCCCCTCCGACTACAACCACTTCGGCCTGGAACCCGGGCTGCGCCATTGCTCCCTAGTTAACCACTCTGAGGTACGATTCGCCTGCGATTACCAGCTCGTTGTCTGTGATCGTGAAGGACAGCGAGAGTTCGGAGGGAGATGGCGTGATGAACTCCATGATGATAGACGTACCCGAGACCGACCATGTTCCCGTGGAAACCAGGGCATCGGCGGTGCCAAGGGTGAGGTTGCGCGCGGTTTGTACGCGAACAAAGGAGCCGTCGGCGTTGAACTGAAAGAGCGTTTCGGAGGAACGCGCAAAGTTAAACTCGTCGAGGAAAAAGACTTCACGACGCCAGCTTCCTGCAACGTTTGCGGCTGGTGCAGGGCTGCCACCAACGCGCCCTATAAGAGGATTATCTGGGTTGGCAACTCCAGGTCCGTCGCAGCCGGACGCGAGCGCCACTACCATCGTGACTGAGAGAACTGTGCGAATACGCATCAGAACAAGCTCCACAGCACGGCAATGGCGGCACCAGCTGCCGTACTCGTTAGGTTCACCGCGTCGTTGCCAAAACTACGCACTCCGCGCCGATGAACGGTGCGGTTGCCGCAATGATGCGTGCGCTGCTCGGTTTCCCGATTACAATCGGTACACCAACGGCGCTCCTGTACGAGAGCGCCCAACAGCGTATCAGCCAACGAACCACCTACTCCTCCCGCCACGATCGCGATTGCGACGGGAAGTTCAAACCCCAGCGCCAGAGCGGCGGTTCCGAGCCAGATCGAGCCCAGCACCAAGGCCGCCGACCCCGGCCATGTAACCGCACCCGACGTGCCAACGGGGACGATTTTGAACCCGATGACGCTTCGCGGCACTCCGCCCAATGCGGTACCAACTTCGGTTGCCCAGGTGTCTGCCGTGGCCGCCGCGAGGGCGCCAAGGCCAACGAGGGGCCAGATCACAGAAGGATCGAGCGCTTCGCCCAACGCGGCAAGAGCAAAAACGCCCCCATTCGCCAACACCTGCACAGCGTCTCGCGCGGCACTTTTTTCCACTACGTCGCGTGTTGCCGCCTGTTTGCTGATTCGCCGCCACGACGAGAGCGCTGAGCTTGGGATGAAAAATGCCAGGAGCAACACGGCCCAATTCCACCCTGCCGCACAGGCAAGAGTGCCCACCGCAAACGCTGCTACCGCCCCTGAACGCGACAGGGCGTTAGCCCGTAACCCAGCCAGGGCAACGGCGGCAGCGAGTATAGCTCCGGCGACGAGTCTGATTGGCAGTTTATCGATTGCGGTTAGCGATCTTCGAACAATGTGCGTCTGACAAGCATCGAATCAACTTGAACGCGCTCAACACGCCCGTTACCTTCGCACCACCCATGACCACGACAGTCGACGCGCTATTACCGCTTTCTTTCCTTGAAGCAGTCCGCAACGTCGACTCGCCGGTGGAGGATTTTGAGGCCGAGCTGGTTGGGGATCTTCGCAACAAGCGATTGGGACTGAGCGATACAGTCTACAACCAGATCAGGCGCTTCAACGACGCGATCAAACGCAACCAGCGGGCGTCGATGGAAGAGGCGATGGGCATTGCGAGACTGCTGGGCAGACGTCCTGACGCAGAAGCGGTATTCAGGGTAGCGGGGCGGCGCCTTGCATCAGAGTCGTACCGAACGCTGGGTGCAGTTTCGCGCCGGCTGATGCTGACCCTCCCTTCGATCATGTCGCGGCCGATAGCACTTCGCAACATGCGTCGCATAGCACGGCGCTATATGAATGGGCGCATTTCGCGTGTAGGTGCCAACGTGTACCTCGAAGTCGCGGAGTCCGTAACCGTGGATTCGGCGCCTCGCTCAATAGGTTGCACGTACTACGAAGCGAGTCTCAAAGAATTGCTCAGACTAATGGTGAACGGTGGCGGAACGATCGAGCACGTGAGATGCGCATCGCGTGGCGAGGACATCTGCCAATGGAAAGCGGAGTGGAAGCCGATGACTCATACCGAGGAAACCGCCAGTGTTGCTTAGTCCGCGGAGTCTTCCAGAAATTCAGGAGGCGCTCAAGGAGGCCGGTGTAGATGGCTGGCTCCTTTTCGAATTCCGGGGGCTCAACCCGGTCGCGCTCCAGATGCTGGGAATCGATGTGCTGCTTACGCGGCGAATCTTTGTCTGGATTCCAAACGAGGGCGTTCCCACTGCAATAACGCACAACATCGAGCAAACGGTCTGGCGCGACTGGCCGACTGAATGGAAGCGCGAACGCTATAGTGCTTGGAGTACGCTAGAGGAATTGCTCAAGAAAACTGTAGGCGGCAAGAAGATAGCCATGGAGTATTCGGAGGGAAACTCAGTGGCTTATCTGGATCGTGTTCCGGCCGGGATGCTGGAGATGGTGCGAGCCGCGGGAGCCAAGGTGGTTTCGTCGGCGGATCTCGTTTCGCGCTTCAACGCGCGGTGGTCTCCAGAAGAATTGCAGAAGCACAAACGGGCGGCAGCGCATGTGTCGTCGATTGCGAGGGAGACGCTGTCATACGCAGTTCAGGCGGTCAGGAGCCACGAAACGCTGCACGAGCACGATCTTCAGGAACGCATCATGGCCGCTTTTGGCCGGGCCGGGCTCGAGACCTACGCACCGCCTAACGTCTCAGCGGGCCCTAATGCCGCCGATCCACATTACGAGCCCTCGCGCGAGCGCCCGCAACTCATCACCGCAGGAACGGTAATCCTCATCGACCTCTGGGCTCGCGAGCCCGAGGCGCCATATGCCGACCAGACCTGGATGGCCGTAGCGGGTGCGCCCACGGCGCGCGCCGTGCAGATATGGGAGACCATTCGCGGTGCTCGCGACGCTGCAATTGCGCACATCCGCGAGAAGCTCGCCGTTGGCACCCCTTTGCGTGGAGCAGACGTGGACGATGTGGCGCGTGCGGTAATCGACAAAGCCGGTTTTGGCGAATACTTCACACATCGCACGGGGCACTCGATCGACGCACGTGAAATCCACGGCTCTGGCCCCAACCTCGACAACCTCGAGACTCGAGACCTGCGACTCCTCATTCCCGGTGTAGGGTTTTCGATCGAGCCAGGCATCTACATCCGCGGTGAAATCGGTATGCGTACCGAGGTGAACGCGTACATTGACGGCAACCAGCTGCTTGTTACACCCGAAGTTTACCAGCACGATCTCATAGTCTCGTGACCTCCGGCGACCTCAGGCGCACCCTGGGAGTTCCATCTGCGGCGCTTTTGGTCGTTGGAGGCATAATCGGGAGCGGAATCTTCTTTACTCCCGCGGAGGTCGCTCGAGCGTTGCCGAGTGGTGGGTGGATACTGACTGCCTGGGGAGTCGGCGGCGTTGTCGCCCTTGCCGGTGCGCTCACCTACGCGGAACTGGGCGCAATGCTGCCCCAGGCGGGCGGTCCGTACGTGTACATCCGCCATGCCTTCGGTTCGTTACCAGCGTTTTTGTACGGGTGGATGGTGCTCCTGATGATTGCGTCGGGAGCAATCGCGGCAGTGGCGCTGGGATTTGCCGGTTACCTGGAGAGGTTAGTAGACATTTCTCCTTTTGGGGGAACTATGGGGGTGGCTGCCGCGACGATTGTTGTACTGAGCGCTACCAACTACGTGGGGCTTCGTCCAGGAATCGTGGTGCAGAACATTCTTACGGCGGCCAAGGTGCTGGCGCTCGCGTCACTGATTCTTGCGGGGCTGGTGTTGTGGACACGTGTTGGAGGCCCGCTCCCCGTGCCAGACGCGCCAGCGCCGCAGTCTTCGCTGATTGCCGGGTTTGCAGCCGCCTTTGTGGCAGTGCTCTTCACTATTGGCGGCTGGCAGCAGATGAACATGGTGGCCGCCGAGATTAAAGATCCGCAGCGGACGATCCCGCGGGCCCTTTTTCTGGGGATTGGGATTGTGGTCGCGGTCTACATGGGGGCCAACGCCGTGTATCTGAGGGCGCTGGGTCGCGATGGTCTTGCGGCCTCCAACGCTGTAGCAGCGGACTCCATGGCTCGGTTCGTGGGGCCGGGTGGAGCCGCGTTCATTATGGTGGCGGCGATGTTATCGATCCTTGGCTTTGTGAACGTGGCGATTCTGGCGAATTCGAGGCTGCCGTACGCGCTTGCCAGGAACGGAGTCTTTATACAGGCGGCGGCAAAGGTGCATCCGAAGTTTGGTACGCCTCACGTAGCGATTGCTCTCATGGGGGTGTGGTCACTGGTACTCCTCTTTGGGAGTGGTGGGCGCATTGGCTCGCTCCTGAGCGGGGTGGTTTTTGCGGACTGGATCTTTTTTGGACTGGGGGCAGCGAGCGTTTTTGTGCTGCGTCGCAGGATGCCTGACGCGGTACGGCCTTACCGGGTGTGGCTCTATCCGGTGGTGCCGCTGGTCTTTGTTATCGCGGCGCTGGTGGGTATAACGAGTTCGTTCATAGCAGCGCCCCGCACGTCGCTACTGGGGTGCATACTGCTGGCTGTTGGTGTTGCAGTGCACGGGTCGTTTAGGCGACAGCAACCACGCCCCTAATTGGGGTCAGATTCGAAACTCTGCGCTGCTGCCAGTCACTCGGCTGCCCAGCGCCTCAAGCCCCGAGCCACGTCCTCACGCGATACGGTTCTTCGCTGACTTCGAGCCGTGCCTGGTACGCCCGCTCGATGTCTTCGAGCAGTTCCATGGCATCGACGTCAAAATCCTCGCCCTCGGTATTGAGCGTATTCGTATTCCACTCGCGTACGCGCACCACGCCATCGCTTGGGCGTCCAATCAACAGGAGCCGCGCGGGCCGGCCAGCGTCTCCGCCAATCCGCAGCGAGAGAAACTCGTCGTCTACGAACGATCGGTGATCGGGATCGGTCGGCACGAGAACACCTCTCTTAAAGAGTTCAGGGTATCCTCCGGTCCACCACCATGGCCACGAATAGCAGTGCCAGATACAACAACGAATACTTGTACACCGACCACGCAGGCTTTGTCCAAATCGCCTCGCGGCGAACCTTGAGCACCCCAGCCAGCAGAATTCCGCCGAGTATCAGCGCACAGACGAGGTAGAAAAGGCTGAAAGCCCCGAAGGCGACGGGGAGAACGGTGATCGGTATAAGAATCAGCGTATACCACAACATCTGATCCATCGTTTCACGCTCACCCCAGATGAGCGGCGCCATGGGTACCCCGGCTCGGCCGTAGTCACGCTGCTTGAGCAGAGCCAGCGCCCAGAAGTGAGGCGGCGTCCAGAAAAAGATGATGAGGAAGAGATATACCGCTGCCAGATCGATGCGACCTGTTACTGCAGCCCAGCCAACGAGCGGAGGAAAGGCTCCGGCTGCGCCACCAATCACGATGTTCTGTGGCGTCGTACGCTTGAGCCAGCGCGTGTAGACAAACACGTAAAAGTAGAATCCTGCGAGGGCGAGCGCGGCAGTAAGGGGGTTGAGAAACCTTCCCAGCAACCAGGTGGCGGCTACCGCGAGGGCGATGCCGAAGGCAAGCACCACAAGGGGGGCCATGCGTCCGCCTGGTATGGGGCGTAGCCTCGTGCGGCTCATTACGTCGTCTATATCGCGATCGACGTACATGTTCACGGCATTGGCACCGCCTGCCATCATGTAACCGCCTAACGCGACGAGGAGCACTTCACGCCAACTCGGGTCGCCGGCCACGTACATTGGAGCAACGGCGGTGACAAGCAAAAGGGAGATGATGCGCGGTTTTGTGAGACTCACAAAGTCACGCATGGCGCCGCCTTGCGCTCTCTCCTGGACCGCGGGGCTAGCCATTTGCGGCACCTGCCGCGAGATGAGTGGCGACGCTCGCCGGAGTCGGAGACTCAGGGGTAACGGCCACCCGTGGTAGCGCCTGCCAGGTAAACCAGAGCACAGCGACCAGAGTGATAGCGGGGAGAACGATCCATATCGTCTCACGGACCCTGGCGGCGGTTGTGGCGCTGGCTGCGGGGGTGCGACCGGCCAGGGCAGCCTTAAGGACCATGAACTGGGCCACGAGCGCAACGGCCGCAGCGCTCCAGAAGAGCACGAGGGCGGGCCCGTGTGAAAGAGAAAGCGGGAATGGGAAACTCATGGGTACTCAAAGCTAACCAGATTGCGGCCCGACTCGCTTTATCCCAAGACAAATCGCAACGACTGGTGGAGAGGATGAGGGGCGGTGTCTGGGTAGTGCAATATCGTGCAACGTGAAATGGCATCGACACTTGCGTTGAAGCCGTCGTCGCGCAGCTTTGCGCGACCTTCCTTTACCGTCTCCAACGAGAAGAATGACGAATCCTCCATCGAACCTTCCAAGGCGACTGGGCCTTTGGAGCGCCATAGCTGTGGTGGTCGGGTCTGCCATTGGATCGGGCATTTTCCGGTCGCCAGCGGGCATCGCTGACCGGATACCGGGCCCCTTTCCGCTGATTTCGATGTGGGTAGTGGGAGGGCTGATCTCGCTATGTGGTGCGTTGACGCTCGCGGAGGTGGCCAGCGAGGTGCCAAAGACTGGCGGGATTTACGCATTCCTCAAGGAGGCGTGGGGCAAGCTCCCGGCTTTTCTTTTTGGATGGGCGCAGCTCACGGTGGTGAGGGCCGCGGCGCTCGGCGCGATATCGATCACCTTTGCCGAGTATTTCTGGAGGGTCTGGGGATTTGATCCAACGGTTGCGCCGTACGACCGGTACGCTCAGTACTCTGCTGCTGTGGCGATTTTGATTACTGCGACGTTTAATATCGTTGGGGTAAAGATGGGGGCAGCGGTGGTGAATCTGACAACCATTGCCAAGACGGTGGGTTTGGGGCTCATCATTGTACTGGCTTTGACACTTGGCCTTTCTCAGAGTGGGGGAGGGCACTTCACTCCGGTGATGCCTGTGGAGCCTGTGCGAATTGGGGCGTACGGTCTTGCTCTGGTTTCGCTGCTCTGGGCATACGACGGTTGGATGGATCTGTCGTACGTGGCGGGCGAAGTGGAGAATCCACAACGCAACATGCCGAGGGCGCTGATATTCGGCACGCTGGCGATAATAACGGTGTTTGTGCTTGCCAACATTGCGTATCTGGCGGTGTTGTCGATCGAAGAGATGCGCGTTTCAAGGCTGGTGGCGGCAGACGTTGCAGAGAAGATGGTTGGCGGTTGGGGCGTCACTTTTGTTTCGGTGGTAGTGATGCTTTCCACATTTGGGACGCTGAACGCCGTGTTGCTTACGAGCCCGCGGATCCTTTTTGCGGCGGCAGACGACAAGATGCTGCCCTCGTTCATTGCCAAAGTGCATCCGCGATATGAGACGCCGTATGGCGCCATCTCATTGGTGGCGGTGCTTGGTATGGTATTCGTGCTCTTTCTGCGCTTTGAGCAACTGGCCGACGCCTTTGTGTTTGCGATGCTTCCGTTTTACGCGGGCGGAGTAGCGGCGGTGTTCAAGCTGCGCAGCCGTCCGGGGTACGCGCCAAAGTTCAAGACGCCCGGTTACCCCATTGTGCCGGTGATTTTCATACTTTCGGTGTTGTACCTTCTGATCAACGGGTTCCTGGATCCTGAGGGCAGGCCTTGGGTTGGTGCGATATTTGGTGTGCTCTTGCTTGGGATACCGGTGTTCAAGGTTTTTGTTGAGAAGCGGGCTCGGTAGGTCCAATTGCGGTCGGCCCGTGACGCGGTAGTTACCCGCGGGCCGTTGAAAAAGGGGAGTCCGGGCGACTGGTTTTCTGCTGCATCGCTGGCGCGTTTGGAGAGAGCTTGACCAGTTAAACTGGACCGGGCAGCTTTTCAGGCGCGTTGGCGACGCACCACGGGTCGCCGCAGAACGCAAAATCATCCTATTCAGGATTCCCATGAACAATTTTCGTCGATGTCTGGCGCTTGTTGCGGTGTTTGCCGCAACGGGTGGAGTTGTATCGCGCGCGGAAGCGCAGGGTGTTACGACGGGAGCTATTAGAGGCACGGTTACAGATTCAGTTGGCAATCCCATACCGGAGGTACAGGTACGTGCGACAAATCGCGCCACCGGTTTTTCTGCGGTTGGTTCTACGCGCGAGAATGGTGCGTACTTCATTCAGGGTTTAGAGGTCGGCACGTACGACATAACGGCGCGGAGGATTGGGTTTGCGCCGGCAACGCAGGAAAACGTGCCGGTGGCGCTGAGCCAGACGGCACTGGCGGATTTCAGGCTGGCGCAGGCGGTTACGCAGCTGACGGGCGTTCGGGTTACGGCGACTGCGACGGCGGCTGAGACGTTTGTTCCGTCAAACACCGGGACAAAGTCCACCGTAAGCGATACCGCTCTTCAGCGTTTGCCGTCGCTTACCAGAAATCTTACCGATTTCATCAGACTGACTCCGCAGGTGTCGGCATCCGGCCCGGGCTTTTCGGGCGGAGGAATGTCGAACCGAATGAACAACGTCCAGATCGATGGCGCTTCTGAGCGCGACGTCTTTGGTCTGGGATCAACGGGCCAGCCAGGCGCCGAGGTAAATGCCAAGTCTGTGTCGATCGACGCGGTGAAGGAGTTTCAGGTCCTCATGGCGCCGTTTGACGTAAGACAGGGCAACTTTGGCGGACTTCTCCTCAACGCTGTAACCAAGAGCGGAACCAATGACTTCCAGGGTTCGGCCTACTGGTTCTTTAGGAATGAAAAGTTTGGTGCAGACACGTCCGTCCTGAGAGCAACGCCTTTCGACCGTACGCAGTATGGTCTCACTTTTGGCGGTCCGATCATCAGGGACAAGATGCATTTCTTTATTGCTCCGGAGTTTCAGAAAGAAAACTCTCCTGTAAGTGGACCCTATGCGGGCCAGCCAGCGGGAGTAACGCCCGAGTTTCCAATCAACTCCAGCGACTTGCAGCGCCTTGAGTCGATCCTCCAGGGACTCGGCGATACGCAAGTTGGCAGCGCAGGAGCGGCAAACATCCCCAACCCGCTCACTAACCTCTTCGGCCGCCTCGACTATCGCATCAACGATACGCATCGATTGGTTTTCAGATACAACTACAGCAACGCCGAGCGTTTGCGTCAGCAGAACAACCGCGGATCCACCACGGCAATCTTCTCCGGCAACTTTCACAACTTCACTAACGTGAAGCATGCGCCGGTGCTTCAGCTGTATTCGAACTTTGCCAACGGGTCCTCAAACGAGTTCTTCCTCAGCTACAACAACTGGTACAACCGCCGCACACCACTCTCCAACTTCCCGCAGTTGACAGTGAGAGGGTTCGTTGGACCTAACGGCAACGCCACTGCGATCGCGGGGGCGGACCAGTTTTCGCAGGGTAATGAGCTTGACACCGAGACCTGGGAAGTGACGGAGAACTTCACCTTCCGTCCCATGGGGAATCACACGATCACCGTTGGAACGCGAAATGAACTGGTGAAAATTCGCAATCTGTTCACGCAGAGTTCTTTCGGCGTGTGGTCGTTCCAGAATATGGATTCCCTGCAAGCGGGGAATCCCAACTCCTTTAGAAAGGCAATAATTCTGCGCGACGGCGGCAATGTCTTTTTTGACGCACTGCAGAATGCCTTCTATGCGCAGGATCAGTGGCAGGTTACGCCGCGACTGGCAATCACCGGTGGTGTGAGATTTGACCTCACGACGTACCTCACGGATGTGCCGTACAACGCTGCCATTGATAGCGCCTATGGTCGCCGAACGGATGAAGTGCCAGGGACTACGGTTCAGTTCTCACCGCGCCTTGGTTTTAACTGGGATATGACAGGCAATCAGATGAACCAATTGCGCGGGGGCTTTGGATTGTTTGTGGGGTCACCGCCTTATGTCTGGCTCGAGAACGCCTATGTCAACTCCGGCAACTCCATCACGTTCCTG
>CAZYTS010000095.1:0-14476 GCA_964649855.1 uncultured Gemmatimonadaceae bacterium | reverse complement strand
GGTGGATTCGAACCACCATTCTCAGATCCAAAGTCTGATGTCCTGCCATTGGACGAGGGGGCAAAGCCTTGAAGAATAGCAGTTTCGCGACTCCCACTCAACAATGGCGCCGGGGAGCTAATTGGCGATCTACGAACTGAGTTGCACCGGCGCCGCGGCACGTGCGGTGGCCGTTGTAATCGACGTGAAGCCCGGGGGGACGTCGATCGGGATGCGACCCGGCTGAGCTGGACGCGTCCAGGCTAACCCGTATAGGGCCGACCCCGACCCGCTCATCCTCACCGATGCAATCCCCAGGCTCTCGGCAGCACTGCCAAACTGCCTGAACGCGTGGTCCAGCTTGGGATAGCGCTCAAACACGACGCGCTCAAAGGCGTTGTAGGACATGGCGTCTACTGAACCCCAGGATGCGAACTGTCCGGCGTGGTAGACGACTGCACCGGGAGCAGGTTCGGGGGCAGCGGCTAGCCAGGAATAGGCATCTGCCGTGCGGATGGAGAAATCCGGAATCAGGAGCACGCAGGCTCGGCGTGGGAGTCCGGGGAGTGGCCTGAGTCTGTCGCCACGGGCCCAGGCCAGTGCCATTGCCGATTCGGATTGTGTCAGGAAGGGGACGTCTGCGCCTAACGTGCCTGCGATGGCAAAGAGGGTTGCCTGGGGCAGCGGGGTTGGGGCCAGCGCGTTGAGGGCACGGAGTACGGCACCGGCATCGGCACTACCACCACCAAGTCCGGCGCCTACGGGTATGCGCTTGTCTAGTTCGATGGCAAATCCACCGGGCCAACCTGCGGCACTGGCAAAGGCAACGGCAGCCTTCCACGCAAGATTTTCTTCTGTAGGGCCGAGGCCTCCAGCCGGCATGGTGGGTCCGCTACAATCGAGCGATTTGCCCGAGACACCAGTGCGGACGCGCACCTGGTCACCAAGCTCGAGGCGGCAGAACAGGGTCTCGATCTCGTGGTAGCCCGACGTTTCACGTGCGAGCACCCTGAGAAAGAGATTGATCTTTGCCTGCGCCACGACGGTCGCGGCGCGCCGGGTCACGCGGCGCCCTCCTTGCGCGCCGCACCTAACTCACGAAAGTGCAGACCGAGGCGGGCAAAGTAGAAAAGTCCCAACAGAGTTATTGGAAGGAAGGTGAGAATGTGAAAGCCGAGTGCCCAGGAGACGGCCATGTCTCTGGGGATACCGTAGAGCGCAAGGCCCGCCACGCCGGAGACTTCGAAGACTCCAAAGAATCCCGGCGCAGATGGGGCCGCTACAGCCAGCGCGATCAACCCCTGAACAAAGAGCGCGGCCGCAAAGGGAACGTCAATACCCATGGCGACAAAGGCTATCCAGAATGCAAGTGCATTGAGTAGCCAGAGTGCAAAAGCCCACGCCAGAATGCGAAGGAATCGTGACGGGCTTCTGACGGCGGCGAGTCCATCGACAAACGATAAAAGGAAGGGGCGTAACTTGCCGTGAAGGCGCGGTACGGTACGCCCCAGCACCACGTCGTACGTGGTGAGCACGAGGCGCGGGAAAAGAGCGAGGGTCACCAGGAGTGCCAGGCCAGCGGTCGCCAGGGCGCCGGTTATCATCGCGATGCGTTGCACCGGTTGGCCAAAAATCACGGTGTCCGCGGGAAAGGGCGACATGGCGAGACCAACTACGAGTAGCGTAACGATTACTATCGCGTCCACAATGCGATCCACCACGAGCGAGGCGAGTGCCGCAGTAAAGCGGATCTTTGGCTCGGTGCGCGACAACGCATAGGCACGCGCAAGTTCTCCCGCACGCGCCGGCATGATGTTGTTGACCATCATCCCGATAGCCGTCGACCTCCAGAGAGGAGTGTAGGACACGTCGCCGACCGGCTCGAGTATCACGCGCCATCTAAGCGCTCGCAGCGGAAAAATCAGGGTTGCTGCCAGGGTCGCCACGCCCACGAGCAGCACGTTGGAGGCCGAAACTACTCTCCATATATCCGCAACCGACTCATCACGCAGCGTGTAGGCCAGCAACGCCACACTAACCGCAATTCCGAGCACCCCCCGCCAATCGAGCTTCATTTCGACTCAGCGCGTTCGTGCAAGGTCCAGCAGATCAAAGATCTCCTCTAGTTCCTCTCCTGTTGGCGAACCGCGTCTGCGAGCCTGATCTCTCAACTCAATAGCTCGCGCGAGTGCTGCTTCGCCGCTATAGAGCAGGCTGTCGATCGGAACAACGCCAAGGGCTTCGACCGGAGCTGGCTGCACCAGAGGCTCGCGTTCCAGGTTGCTGAGGCCCTTGAGTCCGCTGGCGAGGAGGTCCTGCAACTCTCGCCCTGTAGGTGCTGCGGGCCGAGCCGCCTGCGCCGCCACCGTCACCGCTTCCTGATCCTGCGCAGGGGTCATGGATCTATGGCGCTGCAATACAGCAACGCGCTGTTCGAGCTCTTCCAGAGTCGTAAAGGGAGCCGTGATCATTCGTCCGACAGAGGCCAGAGCGTCGAGCTCGGCCGTCGACAGAATGTCACTCCGTCCGCCCGAGTCCGCGAAAAACGCTGCAACCTGATGAGCACCAAAGCTCTGAGCCACCGTATTCAGCTCTCTTGCGGCCAGACGGAGTTCACGCGTGGCACGGGCGCGTCCGACAGGGTCACTTGCTGTTCGCGCTTCACCAACCAGCCGTTGCAGGTGCTCTGCTCGCGACAGGAGCTCGCGATGCAGCCGCTGCTCAGGAGAGGTTGGGGGATTGGCGGTGCGCTGCACGATGTGCGGCCCTTCATCACCAAAAAAGAGTTGCTCGATTCGAACGATAGGTGGCGTAGGTGCGGCAGGAGCTTCCAGAGCGCTAACTGCGCGCGCCAGCCGTGCCGATTCTTCTGCGGGTGGTTCGAGCTTTCCCGTGGCCCGCAGCTGTTCGGCAGCTCTCGAAAAGAGTGCTGCAGCAGCCTGAAAGAGTTCGCGCTCTTCGGTGGAGATTGGCGCGTCAGGCATGAGTCGCCGCGCAGCGCGTTCGACCGCATCTGCGACGTCGGCCAGGGGAGGGAACTCGGTAATTCCCGCAATGCCGCGTAAGGTCCGCGATCGGGTTACCGCGTCGTCGAGTGCCCGGCGCTGTACCGAAGACTCCAGGAACGTTTCAAGAAGACCGGCTATTGCTGCGGCCTGGAGAGCCACAAAGACCGGCATCGTCGACTCGTTGGTCGGCGGCGTTGGTCTCCGCGTTTCGTTAGGCAGATGTCGCTTGAGATCTGCAAGACGCGCGTCGGCCCGTGACTGCTCGCGGTCGCTCCAGACGCGCACCGCTCTGATCAAGAGCCTGAGGTCGTCGATGCATGACCTGAGCGAGCTGTAAAGGTCATTGCTCCACTCCGCATCTGCATCGCGAGAACGAATGGCGATCTGTTCTATGGCCAGGCTGAGTTCGCCAATGGGTTCCACCTTAGCCATGGTCGACGAACCCCTGAGCGCCCGCGCTGTTGCCAGCAGCGCATTTGCGTCGGGAGCCTCCGACGCGCTCGAAACGAGCCGGTCCAATGCGTCCACATACTCGGTTGCCTCGACCAGATAGAACTCGAGGAGTTCCGGGGATCCGTTCATGCGTCCCAGATAGAATTGATCAGTTGGATCGTGCGCTCAGTGCACAACAACGGGCCACGGCAAGTGCGGCTGCCACCGCAACTTAGGGACTGCCTCACGAGTCCCGCTAGGTGGACGCTCGAGCCATTGCCATCGCCACGTGCATCTCATGCACCGCTGCCCCGATACCCACCATAACAGCCCGGCTCACGATCGAGTGACCGATGTTCAGCTCCTCGATTTCGTCGATCGCTGCCACCGGAATAACGTTACTTGTGGTGAGTCCATGGCCAGCGTGAACGGCAAGACCCAATTCGGCACCCAGCGCAGCGGCACTCTTAAGCGCCTCCAGATGAGACGGATCCTCCGGATGGTTTGCGTATGAGCCGGTGTGCAGTTCGATAGCCGTCGCTCCAAGCTCATGCGACGCGCGCACCATTTCAGCGTTCGGATCGATAAAGAGCGAGGTCCGGATCCCAGCCGTGTTTAGTTGCCTGATCGCGCGATCCAAACCAGTTGTTTTTGAGACGTCGAGTCCCCCTTCGGTGGTAATCTCTTCTCGCTTTTCGGGGACGAAGGTCACCTGGTGGGGCCTAACGTCGAGGGCGATCGCCACCATCTCCCGGGTGCACGCCATTTCGAGGTTTAGAACGGTCTGGATCTCCTCGGCGAGTCGGCGGATGTCGTCGTCCTGGATATGGCGACGGTCTTCTCGGAGGTGAGCAGTTATACCGTCAGCGCCGGCTCTTTCGCACTCGAGGGCAGCGGCCACGGGATCAGGTTCCGCCGCCCGGCGCGCCTGCCGGATGGTCGCAACGTGGTCGATGTTGATGTAAAGTCGTTGATAGGAGACGATGGTCATCGTTCGAACGCCCCGGTACTGGTGGGGTAAATATCGTGGCTAACTGTTGTCCGACGTGTCGTAACTTGTTACGTTCGCACGCATTCCGCGCTCTGGAGCATCCGTTGAAGAAGCTGCTTCTCGCATCGATTTCCCTGGCTGTCGCTGCTTGCGGCGGCCGTGCCGCTGGTCCTGGACCGGGCAATCAGCTTACCGGGGCTGTAGCCCCCCGGGTCGCAGCCGAACAGTTCATGAGAGCGGTTGCAGCTCAGGACCTTCAGGCCATGTCCGTTGTTTGGGGTACCGAAAAAGGGGCCGCTCGCGAACAAATGGATCGAGAGGAACTCGACAAGCGCCTCATCATAATCCAGGGATGCTATACGCACGACGCCTTCCAGGTTGTGGACGAATCCCCGGGCCCCAACGGGCGGCGTTTCGTGAAGGTTGAAATTACGCGCGGCCGGCGAACCAAGACCCCGAGTTTTGAACTGGTCCAGGGTCCGTCTAACAGGTGGTACGTGCTCGACGCCGATTTCGACACGATGAAGGACATGTGCGTTAGTTCGCGTTAGTAGCGTCGGGGCCTCCAGTACTCTCAAAGAATCCCGCTGCAGCATCGAGCGCCGGAACTCGCCGAATGTCTGGCGAGTTAGTGTTCTGTGAGTTCAACCAGAACGCCTCCCGTTGACGAGGGGTGGATAAAAGCGATTCGCTTTCCCTCTGCGCCTTGGCGTGGCACTTCGTCGATCAGTTTGACGCCGTGTTCGCGACAGCGCTGCAGGGTGCCATCGAGGTCGTCTACGGCAAAGCAAACGTGATGGAGACCCGGGCCACGCCTCGTGATGAAACGCGCTATGGGTGAGTCGCTTACCTGTGCTTCGAGTAGTTCGACGAGTGATTCACCTGCTACGAGTCCGGCGATGCGAGCACCATCGGAGTCGTCGAGCGGAGTTGTGCTGAGTCCTAACACGTCCCGGTAGAAAGGGAGCGTAGCATCCAGCGACGAAACAGCGACTCCAAGGTGTGCAATGCGGGTTCCGCGACGGGACTGCGACATGGTTGAACAATGATTTATGATTACAGGCAATACTAAACAGGGCACCGCCCTTAGGCGGCAAGCCAGAAGAGGAGAAACAGATGGGAAATACGCTGGCCGTTACTGATGCCAACTTCGAAACCGAGATCGAGAAGTCACCTGGCGTTGCTGTAGTCGACTTCTGGGCAGAGTGGTGCGGACCCTGCCGCATGGTAGGACCTATCATCGAGCAATTGGCTACCGAGTACGCTGGTAAGGCCAAGGTGGCCAAAATGGATGTTGACGCGAATCCGCGAACCGGTATGCGATTCAACGTGCGTTCCATTCCAACCATCCTGTTTTTCCGCGACGGTAAACTTGTCGACACGGTTATTGGTGCCATGCCCAAGCCGCATCTCGACGCCAAGTTCCGGCAGCACATCGGGAACTAGATTCTGAAAGCATCGTGATAAAAGAGTCGCCGTGGCATATTGGCCATGGCGACTCTTGCTTTACGGGAACGAGATATGCCCAAAGCCAAAGCTCCGGCTCGTTTGCGCGACCGAGAGGGTACTGACCCTGTCGGGCGGCTTTTCATTGTGAGCACCCCGATTGGCAATTTGGGCGATATGACGTTCCGCGCCGTAGAAACATTGCGTTCGTGCGATGCAATCCTTTGCGAGGACACCCGTCATTCACGAACGCTGCTTACGCACTATGGCATCGACAAGCCGGTTAAGGCGCTGCACGAGCACAACGAGTCGCAGGTGACGCCTCTTATTCTCGGCAGGCTCCAGGGGGGCGAGAGCTTTGCCCTCATCTCTGACGCCGGCACTCCACTCGTGTCTGATCCTGGCGCCAGGCTCGTTCGTGCGGCCATCGACGCAGGTGTGTCTATTGTCCCGATCCCTGGTGCATCAGCGGTGCTGGCTGCTCTGGTCACCTCCGGATTAGGTGACGGACCCTTCACCTTCTTTGGCTTTCTGCCGCGCAAAAAGAAGGAGCGCTCTGAGCGACTACGCGCTCTCAGCGGCCTTGACCACACCGGCGTACTTTACGAGTCTCCAAACAGGGTCGTCGATACTCTTGAAGAGTTAAGCGCCATGAGTCTGGGTGGTCGTCGTGCGGCAGTGCTGAGGGAGCTGACAAAGCAGTTCGAGGAGGTGCGGCGAGGAACGGTGTCTGAACTGATCGAGTACTACCAGAAGGTCCCCCCGCGAGGAGAGGTAGTGGTGGTGCTCGAAGGTAAGGAACCAGAGGGGCCGGACCTTGCTGTGCTGCAAGGAGTTGCGCGGGATCTGGTTTCTGAGGGGTTGGGGCCGCGCGAGGTGATGCAACGGCTGGTCAACGAATACGGCGCATCGCGTAACATGGCGTATCGCCTGGCACACGAGGATTGATGGTTACTCGGAAACAGAGCCATTTGTGGCTGATGCCGCTTGCTTTTCTGGCGCTCGTATTGAGCGCCGCCGTGCCTTTTCCGCTAGCCAGTGGGGAGGCTATTCCGCGCCTTGGAATTGCTCGACTTCAGTACGACGGTGGGGGCGACTGGTACGCCAATCCCTCGAGCCTTCCAAACCTTTTGCGCGCGATCAACGAACGCACGGCGCTAAAAGTTGAACCGACCGAAGGCCGTGTGACGCTCACCGACGAGCGTCTCTTTGACTTTGCATTCCTCCATGTCACGGGCCACGGCGTGATCAAGTTTTCGGACGGCGAAATAGAGCGATTGCGCGAGTGGCTTTTGAGGGGCGGCTTTCTCCATGTGGACGACAACTACGGCCTGGACGAGACCTTTCGGCAAGAGATCGCCCGCGTCTTTCCGGATCGGCCAATGATCGATGTTCCGCTGACGCACCCGATTTACAACATTGTCTACAGCTTTCCGAACGGTGTGCCTAAAGTTCATGAACACGATGCCAGGCCGGCGCGCGGTTTTGGGATCTTCATTGGTGACAGGCTGGCGGTTTACTACACGTACGAAGCGGACCTTGGAAATGGCTGGGAGGATGTCGGGACGTACAATGATCCACCCGAGCTCCACGAAGCTGCGCTGCGAATGGGAGTGAATCTCTTCACCTACGCCGTCACGAGCCGGCCAGTATCATGACCCTGTCAGAGATCGTCGAGCGCGAGCGCAAGGGTGTTTCCAGGCACTTGAGTCTGGCCACGGTAGCGTGGCTGGTTGCTGGGATACTCGTTGTCTTTTTTGCCGCAACATTGCTTTTGGGCGATGCGCGTTGGCTCTCCTTGCCGCGGGTTGTGCCGTTTATCGTGTGGGCGCTGATCATAGGAGGGGGCTGGGCGGGTTTCCGCTGGTTGCATTCACGAGGTCGCTCGGAGTCGTCGGTATCGCACCTGGCACATGCGGTGGAAAAAGAGCGTCAGCTCCGCGCCGGATCGCTGCGTGGAGTGCTCGAAGTCGCAGATAGCGGGGCGTTAGGCAGGCTGGGGGCCGAACAGATGGCCGCAAAGTTGCACGCCATTCCTGATCACACGCTGGCGCCCGTCTACAGGAAGAAGCTTCTGCGGCGTGCGCTATTTGGACTCGGCACGGCGGCGGTCGGCGTTCTCGCAGTAGTCACTGCGGCCACGGCCGCCCCCGATGGATTCAGGGCGGTTCTTCACCCCGTGGATGCCTGGCGCGGCACGCTGCTGGGGTCTCCTGAACTAGGCGACGTGCCCCCATCTGTTCTGCGGGGAGAACGTCTCACGCTTTCGATCAGGGCGCCGGGAAGAAAGTCGATTGTGCTGGCCGAACGCGTAACCGGCAGTTCGTGGCGCACGCAGGAGCTTACAATCGCGGGTGACTCGGCTTCGGTTCGCCTTGGTCCACTCGATGCTGACATTACGTTGTTTGTCACGGATGGACGCAGCACCAGCGATACGGTTAGCGTCCGCGTTGTCGACAGGCCTTTTGTAGGAGATGTGACCGTAAAAGCAGAATTCCCGGCCTACCTGGGGAGACGATCTGAGACCCTTCCTCTCGGAGAGCTTGTTCGCGTACCCCGGGGGACGAATCTGGAAATCGAAGGCCATTCCTCTACAGAACTGCAGCAGGTATCGCTGGCCGGAGAGGGCAAGGCCATTCCACTCGTGGCAAACGGCCGAAGCTTCAAGGGTCAGCTTGTGGCGCTCGAAAGCGGCAAGTTTGCGTGGTCGGCTGTCGGAGTGCAGGGTCCCGTTCTGGATCTTCCTTCTCCCCTTGAGCTTGAGGTTCTGCCTGACTCCTCGCCGCACATAGAGATCATTTCACCGTCGGCCGATTCGATTGTCACGGCTGGCGATACGGTTCCGGTCTCTGTTCTGGCAACCGACGACCACGGACTTCTGTCGGTGCACCTTCGCGTATCGGTCACCAACGCCCAGGGTGTGGCAAAGAGCACCACGACGCGTCCGATGAGCGGTGCAGGCACGCCTCAGTTTGGTGGCGATGTCGGCGTTGAGACATCGATGTTGACGCCGGGCGACGCCATGCGCATTACGGCGATTGCTACCGACGGTTCGCCCTGGCGACAAGTCGGAACCAGTCGTGAGCTGGTACTGCGCTATCCCACTCTGGCCGAGCAGCGTGATGCTGCGCGCGCTGCGGCTCAGTCGGCCGTAGAACGCGCTGCGGCCGCGGCAAACGCCCAAAAGCAGCTCAATCAGCGCACCGAAGACGCTGCCCGCGCCCGTGCGCGTGAGGCTCAGCAGCGCGGTGACAGCGCCATGAGTTATGAAGCGGCGGAACAGGCGCGTAAGTTCGCGCAGGAACAGCGTCAGCTCGCCGACCGCATGCAGCAGGTGCAGCAATCGGCCCGTGATCTCGAGAAGCAGCTGCGTGAGGCAGGTGCGCTCGACAGCGCGCTGCAGGACCGCTTGCGCGAGGCGCAGCGACTGATGCGAGAAGCTTTGACCCCCGAGCTTGCCGCCAAGCTTCGCGAGCTCGAAGAAGCATCTCGCGACATGTCGCCGCAGGACTCAAAGCGCGCCTTGCAGGATCTTGCCGAACAGCAGCGACGGCTGAGAGAACAGCTTGACAAGAGTGTTGAAATGCTCAAGAGAGCCGCACTCGAAGGGTCGATGCAGACTCTCAAGGACGACGCTCAGGATCTAGCCAAGCGACAGCGCGAACTGGTTGATTCGCTTCGCGGCGAAGACAGGCGCGAAGAGCAGAAGGCTGCTGAAAGAATGGCACAGGAGTTGACCGAACGAGCGCGCGAATTGCAGAAGGACGTCAAAGAACTGCAGCAGCGCCTTCAGCAGCAGGATGCAGAAAAGGGAGCGGAGCGTGTAAAGGATGCCGGCGAAAAGATCGACGAGTCGCTGGAAAAGCTGCAGCAGGCTCTTCAGGAGCAGCAGGGAGAGCAGCAGAATCAGCAAGGCCAGCAGGGCCAGCAGGGTCAGCAGAATGCCGCACAGAAACAACAAAACCAGCGCGGTGAGCAACGCGCTGGTGATCCTCAGAGCGCCGAACGACGTCAACAGCAGAATCAACAGGGCCAGCAAGGCCAGCAGGGTCAGCAAGGCCAACAAGGTCAACAAGGCCAGCAATCGCAGCAGGGACAACAGGGCCAGCAGGGTCAACAGGGACAGCAAGGCCAACAAGGACAGCAGGGCAACCAAGGACAGCAGGGACAGCAAGGCCAGCAGGGGCAACAACAGGCGCAGAATTCGGCCGAAGGGAACCGCGGCGAGGGTGAACGCTCTCAGGCTGCGGCACAGGCCGCTGAGGCGATGGAAAAGGCTGCTGAAGATCTGTCAAAGGCCCGTGAGGAGCAGATCGGAGAGTGGAAAAAGGAACTGAGCGGTGAACTGGACAGATCGATTCAGGAGATGCTGCAGCTGGCTCGCGAGCAGGACCAGCTGGAACAACAGGCGCGCGGTGGTGGGCAGCCTAACGAGATGCGTGCTCAGCAGAGCGCGTTGCAGCAGGGCGTAGAAAAGGCGCTCGAACGATTGCAGGACGCTGGTAAGAAGTCCAACCTTCTTTCCCAGCGCTCAATGCGCATGGTCACCGACGCACGCCAGAAGGTGTCGGCTGCAACGCAGCAGGCACAGCGCGCCGAGTCTGGTCAGCAGATGGCAAACGCGATGCGCGAGTCGGCCGAGTCCCTCAACCAGGCAGCAGCGAGCCTGGTGCGTGATCGCGAAAGGACCCAGAATGCCAACTCGGCGACAGGGTTTGCCGAACTGCTGGAACAGATGCAGCGCATGGCGCAGCAACAGCAACAGATCAACAACGCGATGCAGGACCTGATGCCGCGGCCGGGGCAGCAGCTTGACCAGCAGGGCCAGGCGCAGTCACGCCAGCTTGCGCGTCAGCAGCGCGAAGTGGCCGCGCGACTGGAAGACAATGGGGATCGCGACGGCAGCGGCCGGGCCGACGAAATGGCAAGAGAAGCTCGGCAAATTGCACAGCAGCTCGAGTCAGCGCAGCTGGATCCGGCAGTTATAGAACGCCAGCAGCGTCTCTTTAGAAAGATGCTCGATGCCGGTCGCTTGCTCGAAGAGGCTGAGCGCGAGGACACGGGCAAGCGCGAGGCAACTCCGTGGACCGGTACAGAAGTTTTTACTCCGCCAGAAGGCAACGTTTCGGGCAAAGCGGCAACAAAGTTCTCGCCGCCCACGTGGAATGACCTCCGAGGTCTGACTCCCGAGGAAAGACGCCTGGTGCTGGAGTACTTCAAGCGTATAAATGCCAGGCCCTGAGTTGCGTGGAGTGAACGTAACCAAGGCAGCACATGGTTTGTCAGTTCTTCGAGCACGAGGGCGTTCGACCCAACCGGTCCGGGGTGCTGCTGCCGCATCGGCCACTGGTGCAAGCCCGGTGTCGGTTATTGCTGCTTGCGCTGCCCGAGGAGCCGCGAGGGGTTGGCCGATCAGACGACGGCTGACACAGTACCTCGCGGGCGTGCTTGCGCTGATGCTGCCGTTCAGTGTGAGCCCGCAGAGCACCAATCCCGCGGCCGCGACGATGAATCGCGCCCTCGAGCTCGAGTCGGCGAACAATTGTCGCGACGCAATCCCGCTGTACCGCCAGGCGACGCGCGTTCCGGACCCCACCGGCGCGGTCCTTGGTCTGGAGCGTTGCCTGCACATGGTCGGTCATCCCGACTCGTTGCTGCCCCTGCTGGACACACTGTTCGTTCGTAAGCCAACCGATCCAACACTTCGCGTTGTGCAGTTGCGGACTCTTAGCACCATACGTGACGACAGTGGTCTGGCACGCGCATTCAGGCAATGGGTGGTGCTGGCTCCGCGGGAACCAGCGCCCTACCGCGAATATGCGCGAATCCTGCTGGACATGGGGCGAGCGCGTGGTGCAGACAGTGTCCTTTCCGCGGCGGCAAGGGCGCTTGGGAGCACGACTGAGATAGCGGCGGAGTTTGCTCAGATGCAGGCTGCGCTTGGGCTTTGGACAAAGGCGGCTGAAAGCTGGCGAGACGCAAGTCAGCATCGCTCCTATCTGGAACGTGCTGCGGTATTCTCACTTTTCCAGGCTCCGGCAGAAGTCAGAGATTCCATTCGCCAGATTCTGAGGGCGCCACCAATTGCGGTAAACGCACGTCGCGTGCTCGCGGGGCTGGAGGTACGCTGGCATGCTCCAAGTGAAGGCTGGGCTGCTCTCAGCGAGCTTGAGCCCTCTGATACTGTGGTTCGCATCTGGACCGATTTTGCCACAGAGGCCGAGGACAACGAGGCGTGGCTAACAGCCAGAGACGCCTGGGTCAGAGCATTCGAGGCCAAGCCTACGGAACGAGGCTATGCGGTGCGCGCTGCCACGGCTGCCTTGAGTGGTGGAGATCCAGCCTCAGCAGCCAAGGTTCTGGATCCACTCTCCGGAGAGCGAGACTCAACCCTGGCACCGACCGTGACTCTGCTCCGCGTTCGTGCCCTTGGCATGATGGGGCAGCCGCGGGCTGCCGATTCTCTTTTGAGGGCCAGTGAAAAGGTGCTAGACCTCGGGGCGCGACAGCAAGCTCACCGGTCACTGGCCTGGGCATGGATAAGAAGCGGCGACCTGGATGGTGCGCGTCGCGCGCTCGCGGAGTCTGGCGGTGATACGGAAGAGGGAGAAAGGGTCTCGGCGTGGATTGCGTTGTATGAAGGAGATCTTGCTACGGCGCGTTCGGGCCTGCGCCGGACAGATGAATCGTCAAACGACGTAGTAACGGCGATGGCGTTTCTCTCCCGCACGCGTGTGATTCGTTCCGAGGAGGCCGGGAAAGCATTCCTTGCTCTCGCTCGCGGTGATACAGCGCAGGCCGCCCAGCTCTTTGAGGGGGCAGCAGGCAGTCTGGCGGATGCTGCTTCATTCCTTTTGGGGACTTCGGCGCGTCTTCACCTTGCGGTAACGGACACTTCGCGTTCGATCACTTTGTGGCAATTGATCCTCTCAGCCCATGCCGATGCTCCAGAGGCGGCGGAGAGCGACCTGGAGTGGGCACGCGTGCTCCGGAGACGAGGCGACAACGCCGCAGCGATCGAGCGGCTCGAGCACCTGATTCTCACCTATTCAGAAAGTGCGCTCGTTCCTCAGGCGCGGCGCGAGCTTGAATTGGCGCGGCGCTCTATACCATTGGGTTTGGTGAAGGGTAGGAGTGTGGAGGGGGCGAGCGCGAGCGAGGGTAGGGGTTTGGAGGTTGTAATGCGCTCGTGCTCGTCGGTGACGGGGTCGCTATTTTTGGGCCCCCCGTATAAAAGATACGAAAGCGGTGGCTGTCGGGCATAATCATTTCCTTGCAGATCGAATCATTTGAGCTCATGGCTGTATCCCAAGTACGATTCCGTCTTTCGAGCCTCGTGCTCGCCGCGGCCTTTCTGGTTGCGGCCCCGCTGACCGCCGCGGCCCAGCACCTGCTGGTGCCCATGGACGACGACCAGACAAATGCACTAAAGGCTTATGGCCTCACGTTCAACGCACTCCGGGATGGCAACAAGGCCGAGTGGCTGCTGAACTACAGGGGCGGTTCGTTCCTCCTTCCGGACGACCCGGAGCTGCGCAAGCGTGCTACGCTCGACGGCGTAAAAATCGTTCCCTTGGGGAACGCCGATCTCGCCGCGCTGCGTGCCGAGATTGCGGGGGCAAATATGGATGCCATTTCGCTTGAACGTGCTCCGCGAATGGCCATCTACAAGCCACTCAAATCGCCGCCTTGGGACGACGCAGTCACGCTGGCCCTGCGTTACGCAGGCATCGAGTTCACTTCTGTGTACGACGAAGAAGTGATGAACGGAGACCTCTCAAAGTACGACTGGCTCCACCTCCATCACGAAGACTTCACCGGACAGCTCAACAAGCTCTACCTCGGCTTTAGAGATGCCCCGTGGTTCATCGAGCAGAGAGAGAGTGCCATGGCCACGGCCCGTAAACTCGGCCTACCTAACGTGCCTGCGCTCAAAAAGGCTGTTGCCGAAAAGATGCGGCAGTTTGTAGAACGCGGCGGGTTCTTGTTTGCAATGTGTGGCGCCACCGAGACCCTGGCGCTCGCGATAGCGGCGCACCAAACCGATATTGCCGGGGCCTTTGCCGATAACACACCCCCAGACGAAAACGCAGACCAAAAGCTCGACTGGAATCGCTCTTTTGCCTTCCACGATGTGCATCTCGAACCGTCAGCGTTCGTGAACTCGATGAGCGACATCGACGGACACCAGGTAAACGTGCCGGGGCGGCGTCAGCCCCTGGGCCAGTTCTCGCTCTTCCAGTTCTCGGCCAAGTTTGACCCCGTCGCCTCGATGCTGGTGCAGAACCACCGCAGCGTCATCCCTGACTTCTACGGTGTCACGACGTCGTTCTCTCGCGCGACGATCAAGCAGGGTGTAACAATCCTCGCCGAAGAGGAGGGAGCGCCGTGGGTGAAGTACATCCACGGAGATTACGGCAAGGGTTCCTTTACCTTCCTTGGTGGACACGATCCCGAAGATCCGCAGCACAACATTGGCGCTGCGCCAACGGATCTGTCGCTGCATCCCATGTCGCCCGGATATCGTCTGATCCTGAACAACGTGCTCTTTCCGGCAGCCAAAAAGAAACCGCTCAAGACCTGAGGATATCGGGGGCTATTGCGCTAATTGGGGTCAGAT
>CAZYTS010000094.1:0-14477 GCA_964649855.1 uncultured Gemmatimonadaceae bacterium | reverse complement strand
TTGTCATAGCCGCGCTTTGTGTGCTGTTGGCAATTGGGGCTGCGCTGGCAGCACAGTTTCTGACACGTCTCATTGGTCTGGTCACCAACGTCGCCTTTTACGGGAGATTCAGCACCGCGTTCATTTCGCCTGCAGGCGGCCACCGCCATCCGCTTGCTCTGCTACTCATCCCGATTGCCGGTGCCCTAATAGTTGGAGTCATGGCGCGCTATGGTTCGGCGGCCATCAGGGGACACGGCATTCCTGAAGTCATGGAGCGCGTTCTTTTCGCCGAGAGCAGGATTCCGGCGAGGGTGCTGTTTCTCAAACCACTGTCTGCCGCAGTCGCTATTGGAACCGGCGGTCCATTTGGGGCGGAAGGACCCATCATAGCAACCGGTGGCGCGTTAGGCTCGCTGACGGGTCAGTTCCTGAGGGTGACGGCAGACGAGCGCAAGATACTCCTTGCTGCTGGCGCCGCGGCCGGTATGTCGGCGACGTTCGGCACGCCGGTAAGCGCTGTCCTTCTTTCGGTAGAGCTTTTGCTTTTTGAGTATAGACCAAGGTCGCTCATACCTGTCACGCTTGCCTCCGCGACGGCGGCTGGTGTGCGAGCGATATTTGAAGGAACGGCACCCGTTTTTGCGGTGGCACAGTTTCCCTCGCCCGACGGGCGTTCGCTCGCCGCATACGCCGTTTTGGGGATGCTCATCGGTTTCATCGCGGCGTGGATCACGCGCGGGACGTACGGAATCGAGGACCTCTTTGAACGCTTTGGCAAGCGCTTCAAGATCCATTGGATGTGGTGGCCAGCGATCGGAGCGGTAATCGTGGGAGTTGCCGGGGTTGTCGAGCCACGGACTCTCGGCGTCGGTTACGACAACATCACGGGGGCGATAGGAGGAACGATTACCGGTACAGCGCTCCTCACTCTCGTTGCACTAAAGTTCATCTCCTGGGCGGTATATCTCGGTAGTGGAACGTCGGGAGGAACACTTGCCCCGCTTTTCACGATTGGAGGTGGGTTAGGTGCGTGGATTGGTGGTGTCGTGGCCACCAGATTTCCAGGGATGGGCGTCGATGCCGGTCTGGCTGGTCTTGTTGGTATGGCTGCGGTGTTTGCTGGAGCTTCTCACGCGCTCCTTACCTCGGTGGTTTTTGCATTCGAAACAACCAGGCAACCCGTTGGCCTTTTGCCGCTTCTGGCCGGCTGTACTGCAGCGTACCTCGTGTCGTTGCTCGTCAACCGTCATTCCATCATGACGGAAAAGCTGGCGCGGCGCGGTGTAAGCATCCGATCTGAGTATGCCGCGGACCACCTTTCATTGGTGTTCGTGCGGGACGTGGCTACGCGTGAAGTCGTGTCGCTCAAGGCAAACGATACGTTGCACCAAGTACGTACATGGCTCGAATCGGGAGCTGGCGGCACCACGCATCAGGGCTTCCCCGTCCTGGACGCAGGGGGGCTTTTGGTCGGAGTCGTTACCAGACGCGACATTCACGAAAGCACCCACCCTCCTGAAGATCGGATCATCGATATCATCAAGCGCTCGCCCGTTGTGGTATTCGAGGATAGCACGCTTCGTGACGCCGCGGATCAGATGGTGCTGGCGCATGTTGGTCGGTTACCCGTTGTTCGCCGCGATTCCAGGCGCACGCTGGCCGGAATTTTGTCGCGCAGCGACCTGCTGACGGCACACAGGCCCAGGCTCGACGCGGCGCACCGCGCACGCCGTATGCGCAAGTTTGGCGACCCCTTCCGCACCCACCGCGGCTAATTAGGGCTAATTGGCCTATTTGGGGTCAGATTCGAATTAGCGGTCGGGTAACCGCCCGGGCGTCAAGCGCGCAAGCGCCCACGCCGCATGTTCTCTGACCAGCGGCTCGTCATCGTTCAGTGCTTCGGCTACGACGGCGACGTCTTCTTCGCCGCCTACGTTGCCAAGGACCACGGCAGCATTGCGCTTGAGACCACGGAGTTTTGCTCGCTTCATTGGCGATCCCTTGAACGCCTTGGAGAACTCGGCCTGAGACATTGATAGCAACTCACGTGCGAGTGCTCGCGCATCTCTGCCTTCGACTACTTCGCGCGGCAGAAACGCATTTTCTGTGGCTTTGCGCCCAAACTTGATATTGTATGGACAGACTTCCTGGCAGATATCACATCCATAGACAAGGTCGCCGATCTGTGGGCGCAGCGCCTCGGGTATGGCGCCCTTGAGTTCAATGGTCAGGTATGAGATGCAGCGAGTGGCGTCGAGCAGACGCGGTTCGAGTAGTGCGTCGGTAGGGCAGGCTTCGATACACCGAGTACAGTTACCGCACCGGTCCTCCGTGAATGGCGAGTCCGCTTCGAGTTCCAGATCAACCAGAAGCACGCCGAGGAAAAAGAAAGAGCCACGCTTTGGATTGATCAGATTGGTGTTCTTGCCGAACCAGCCAAGCCCGGCGCGCCGCGCGAGGTCGCGTTCAAGGATTGGTCCGGTGTCAACATAAGGCTTGCCCCGGAGCGGTAGCTCGGTGAACTCACGCATCGCATCGAGTACCTCGTTGAGCCTTTGAACCATCAGGTCGTGATAGTCGAGCCCTCTGGCGTACCGCGCAACGGGCCCAGAGGGCTCCTGGCCGCCGTAGTCCAGCGCGACCACGATGGCACTTTGTGCTCCCTCAAAAACTGTCTCCGGCTGCCGGCGCTTTGTGGCTCCTCGCTCCAGGTAGCCCATCTCGCCTGCGTATCCGCGCTCGAGCCAGGCATCGAACATGCCAATGGTGTCTGGCGAGTCGAGAGAGGTGATTCCCGCGAGATCAAAGCCACGCGCAAAGCACTCCGCGCGTACGCGGTTGGACAGCGACGACGACGTCATTGTGAGCCTAGTGACGGCCAGCTACCCAGCGCGCGTAGCGAATCACGTCGTCCGCTGGCGGAACGGCATCCGCGTTTCCATAAGCAGTGTGCATCCTCCAACGGACATACGCAGCGGGCGGGAGTGGCAGGAACGGAAACCGCGTCTGCCAGCCGCGCGCGCGAAACCGCCAGGCCACACGCAACAAATCGAGTGCAAGCCGCGGCCTGACAATCGCGCGTCCAGCGAGCACAAAGCTCAGCCTCGTCCAGGACGAGGACGCCGCAACTACGCTGCTCCGATCCGGCGCGGCAGATACTGTAGTTGCTGGTCCGGCGGATGAACTCGAATTCATGTATGAAAACTAAACGATCTCGGACTTGATGGATATGAGCACTGCCGCTTACGCACCCTGGTCGATCGCATCGCTCCGAGTGGCCGTGGGCGTACCTCTTACGAAAGCAATGAAATCGGTCGGTGCGGCAACACCTCCACCACGTCTTGTGAGTATCGACGTCATGCCGCGATGGTAGGACCCGTGCATTGCGACATGAAGAACGATATCAAGCACTCGGTTGGAGAAAGTCTTTCCTGCACTATTTGTGTAGGTAATCGTACGCTCGAGTTCCGTGGGCCTTGCGAGCAAGGTGCGGTATCCACGATGGACGGTTTGGGCCAGCGAAGCACATTCGTCGAGAGTGAGTTGCGGCCAAACGGGAACTGGCGACTTTACGCCTTCAATGCGCGATAGCCAGATCGCGGCTGCGCCGAGTACGTGGGAGAATTGCTCATGCGCATGGGGATCGATCCCGGGGCTGGCGCGGAGTGCGTCGAGCACCTTGGTGTCTGCCCATTCCATGTGGTCCAGGAGGCTTCGGATGATCGCTAGGTCGTCGGGCATATGACTCGTCAGGAGCGGGTCAGTGATCTAGTATTGAGCGAACGGGAACGAATGGTCAATCCACAAAGAACGGGGCTGAGTGAAAATATGACCTCTATCAGGATTCCGGCATTTGTTTTGTGCGTCGCTGCGGTACTCGCGTGCGGCAGGAACGACGCCGTACCGCAAGGTGATACAGCGGCTCAAGAGGCTGCCGCTGCTGGAGTGATCATCTCAAGTCCTACTGACGGTGATAGCGTGAGTCTGCCGTTCACGGTTACGCTTATGGCAACGGGCGTCGAGGTAGTCCCAGCGTCTGGGGTAGCTGAGCCAGGAAGGGGCCACCATCACCTTCTTATAGATGGGGACGCTACGCCCGACAGTCTTCCTCTGCCTGCAGCTCCTCTCGTGATCCACCTCGGCACAGGTGCGAGCGAGTATGTGGTAGATTCGTTGAGTCCTGGGCCGCACCGTATCATTGCGATTTTCGCGGCTGGCGATCACGTGCCTATGACAACGGTGGCACGAGATACGATCACTGTGGTGGTGCGCTAAACGAACAAGGCCTGCCCCGAATCGAGCAGGTCTTTTGTTGACGTTTCAGGCTCCGCGCCAAGGCTCTGATCTTGACTAGCTGACTAGTCGGACGCACAGTTGTTGCAACTGATTCCAGTGCAGGTGCTAATGACTCGACTAGTGATTTTCGTCGTGCTATTGATCTGTGGAATTGGAACGCCGGTTCGAATAGCGACCGATGCTGGAGCGTCAGGTAAGGTGTATCAAGGCTGGCGACTGTCTGCGAGTGAGGCCTGTGCTCAGGGGTCGTGCGGTGGTGCGTGCTCATGTCACTGGGAGACGCTGCTCACCTGTAACAGTCAGATGGGCCGTAAATGCGAGTGCCCGGGGCGTTGACTATTGACCGCTACACGTTAGGCGCAACGAAGTCTACGCTGTTTGCGCTCACCATCGTTGCATGTGCCTGCAGCCGCGACCGCAACTCGACTGCCAGAGACGGCATCGAGTATTCGTGGATGCTGGACAGTGCTTCAGTTGTTGTACTCGCTGACGATGGCGATAATAGCGGACCGAAACCTGGCGTAGTCACTTCGCTCCTGTCCACTGAAAACGGTGGCATTCTCATAGGAGATGGGGCGCTCAACACGCTGTACTTCTTTGACTCGACCGGGAAGTACCTCAAAAGCATAGGCCGTTCAGGTTCGGGCCCCGCGGAGTTCAGAAGGCTGGTCGGAATCACTCGTTGCGAGTCCCGCGGTTTCATTGCGGCTGACCTAGGCGTGAAACTCATGCAGCTTTCCGACGCTGGAGAGCTAGTTGCGACCTATCCAACGCCTATGAGCGCACATCGCCTCATTGGCTGCACCAGACCTGACGAGATCATGCTCCAGCAGGACGGAAGTGGCCGGGTGCCAGAAGGAGGTGGACTCCACAGACTAACGACCGCAATAATCAAGTACTCGACTAAAACGGGCGCGACCGATACCATCGACACGTTTTCTGGAACAGAGTACTTCTTCTCCCAACGTGGTCCGTACTATCTCGATTTGCCACTGGGCGCGACAACCCTGGCATCGCTCGGGCGCAGATGGTTGTTTGTGCTTGAGAATGACAAACCGGTAGTTCACGCCATACGGGTCGATTCGACAGAAAGGCGAAGTTTCCATCTGGAACTCGATCGCAGACCGATGGATCGCAGCCTCTTCGACCGTGCCCTGGAGGAGCGCTTGGCACAGATAACGAGCGAGGAGGTCAGAAAAGTCGTCTCACCGATCAGAGACGAATTGCCGCTGCCTGAATACCTTCCCTACGCGGACCGGCTACTTGCCGATGACAGCGATAGGGTGTGGCTGCGTACGTTCGACAGCACCGACACCACAAGCGTAACATGGTGGGCGTTCAGCACTAACGGTCAGATGCTTGGCACTTTTAGTGCGCCTTCGAACCTGGAAATCACCGAAATCCGTGATTCCCGTGTGCTCGGTGTCTTACGGCTCGAAGGAGGAGGCGAAAGTGCTCGCAGCTATTCCTTGCTCTCAACCAGGTAAAGGTGCTGAGGACGCAGACTGCACGCTCGCTCTCAGCACCTTGGCATCGTGTGATGCAGCGATATTCAGACTGCGTCTGACAGCGACGTGAAATTGAAATCCCGCACTCGCATCGACGGCATAACCTGACCTGCCGCGGTTCGCTCGGCGCGGCCCAGTTCGTCGAGTTTATTGATCATGAAAAGCGGACTCTCGTTCCAGCGAAAGTTCTTGAGGCTGCGTGTGACCTTGCCATTCTCGATCAGGAAAGTGCCGTCGCGTGTGAGACCGGTGAGCAGAACCGTGCGCTGGTCCAACGAGCGAATGTAGAAGAAGTGCGTTACCAAAATACCGCGCTCAGTACCAGCAATCAGTTCCTCGGTAGTCTTGGTACCACCCATCATCTTGAGACCACCCGGAAATCCGCCTCCGCCAAACCCGCCTCCGGCGCCCGTGGCTTCCTTCCCCTGTTTCTGCGCCCAGAAGCGCGAATAGGTGAGGTTCCTGAGAATGCCGTTCTCGATCCAAACCCGACGCTTGAGCGGCAGTCCTTCGTTGTCAAATGGGCGGGCCAGGAGATCTGGATCGGCGGGATCGGAAAGCAGCGTTACACGTTCGTCCGCGATTTTCTCGCCCAGCTTCGTACCACCCCCTCGATTTGAGAAAGGACTGCGACCCTCGTCAGCATTGCGTGCGTTGAAGGCGCCGCCGAGTCCCGGGATAAGGTCGCCAACCGCCTGAGGCTCGAGGACTACTGTGTACATCCCGGGCTCGATTGCCTGCGGATTTCGTGATGCAACTGCCTTTTGGGCTGCAATGGTGCCGAGGCTTGCCGCGTCTATTGTGCCCCAATCGCGCGCACCTGCAGACGCCCAACCAGAGCCTGTCGCATCCGGTGTCCGGACAGTTGTTCCGAGGTTTGCGTCGGTCGAGCGATGGTAAGCAAAGAGCCCGGCGCTATTGGCAATGGCATTCGCTCCCGCATTCGCTTCCAGAAAGCCCGCAACAAATACGTCGCCAACAGCTTTGCCGGTCTCCTTTGCACGTGCAATGACGTCTTTTACGATGGCAGCTCTCGCCTCCGGTCCTAACTCTGCGGTGCGATCAAGCCAGCTCTGAACGCTTTGATACGTCTGTGGTGGAAGTTCCGGCATGATCTCCGGATCTTCAGGGGCCAGTCTTGCCAGGCGCTGCGCCAGGTCCACGGTGCGCGCCAGTGACGCGTCGTCGAGAACGTTCGTGGTCGCAGAAGCTCGGCGCTTACCGATAGTGCTGACAACCGTTACGGTGGTGTCGGTAACGCCGCCCGAAGTGGTGATCTCGCCACCTGCAAAGCGTGTGTTGCCGCTCCAGCCAGAGTCGACTGTAACTCTGGTGGCGTCGGCCCTTGCCATTGCCAGGACGCGGTCGGTAAGGGCTTTGGCTTCGTCGCGCGTGAGAACGGGGGGAGTATCGATACGAAAGAGAGAGCGCATCAGACGTTCCTCCCGGTGTTCACGACATTCACACCTCGGAAGCGCGCTGGCACACAACCATGACTCACCGAGTTGGATTGGCCGGGCTCACCTTTGCCGTCTCCAAAGGAACCGCCCAGCCAGTAGGAGCGCGGCCCGCCGATCATGTCCATGGAGTTCCAGAAGTCGGGGGTACGGCTCTGGTACGCGACGTCCTTGAGCATGCCAGTGATTTTGCCGCCGCGCACTTCGTAGAAGACCTGGCCCGAAAACTGGAAGTTGTAGCGCTGGTGATCGATGGACCAGGATCCGCGGTTTTTGATGACGATGCCGCGGTCGGTGTCGGCTATGATGTCGTCGATAGTTGTGTCCGCCTGGCCAGGCAGCAGCGAAATGTTAGGCATACGCTGGAATTGGACGCTGGACCAGGAGTCTGCAAACGAACAGCCATGCGATTTGTTCACGCCGGTCAGTGCTGATATCCACGCAGCCTGTTCTCTTGTAGTCTGGTAGTCCTTAAAGATGCCCTTGTCGACGATGAGCCAGCTGTCGGCGGGGACTCCTTCGTCGTCCCATGCGACACGTGCCAACGAGCCTTCCTGCGTGCGGTCTCCCTGAATATTCATGAACTCCCGGCCGTACTTGAGCTTGCCGATCATCTTGTCGGGTGGGGCGATGAAGCTCGTGCCTGCATAGTTGGCCTCGTATCCCATGGCGCGATCGAGCTCCGTGGGGTGTCCGATCGACTCGTGGATGGTGAGCCAGAGGTTGGTGGGATCGATTATCAGGTCGTAGCGTCCCACTTCGACAGATTTGGCCGAGAGCTTTTCTGCGGCGAGTGAGGCCCAGCGTTCGGCGTTGCCGGGCATGTTTAGCGATTCGATGTACTCCCAGCCCGCTCCACGTGGTGAGAGTTCCTCGTTATAGCTCTGGAAGTCGCCGTCGCCGATGGCTGTGGCATTGAACTGTGGTCCAACCCGCACGAACGTCTGCGTGACCAGAGTACCTTCGCTTGTGGCCAGGGTTTTCTCCTCGCGCAGTAGCTGCATTCCTGATGTAACGAAACGCACTTTCGGGACTTTGAGTGCGGCTTCGTTGGTAGCGAGGAGTAGTGCGACCTTTTCCTCGATTGGTACGTCGACCGGGTCGCGTGTGATTGGTGTGCGCCACGTACCTTTGACGGGAGTGACGGGTGCGAGTTCTACCGGTCGTTTTTGAGTGGTCCGCGCTGCCCGCGCGAGTCTGGCGGCTTCGAGTGCAGCGCCGCGGGCACCTTCTACCGTCATTGCGCTCGTGGCGGCAAAGCCCCAGGAGCCATTGACGAGTGTTCTAACGCCGATGCCATAGGATTCGGAGTCATTGACACCTGTTACCTGTCGTTCGCGTGTAGCGACGAACTGGCGTCTGTAGCGTCCGATTCTGACGTCGGCATAGGAAGCACCGGCGCCTCGCGCGGCGTTGAGCGCTTCGTCTGTTAGTTCAGCGATGAAGGCGTCGGTGCCTGGGGCACGGAGTGGTGGAGTTGGCGCCGGAATGATGAGTCCGCCAACAGCGGAGCGGGCGCTGGCGGCGGCCAGGGCGGCTGCGGCGCCGGATCTGAGGAAGTCGCGTCGGTCGAGTGTCATGGCCAGAAGTTGGGGCGCGGTACGCGAAAGGGCTATAGGGGTCTACGCGTGAGTTGCGTCGACTGCTGATGGCTGTACCTTGGGGAGCGCAGTCGTCCGTTTAAGACGACGCGTTGGGCACGATGTCCTCCGCGTTGGAGTGGAGGCCAAGGTCAGCTGGAGCGCTCTCGCGCTCTAAAGGAGGCGACCATGATGAAGACGATTCGGTTGCGTGGTTTCGGAGTCGCAGTTGCCAGCATAAGTCGGCGCTCGATTCTCACTGGGCTGACGACGCTTGCCTCACTCGCAGGACCAGGGGCAGTGGCCAACGCACAAGCAGTTTCATCTGTGCCAGCGGCTGCTCGACCCAGTTGGTTTGGAGCAGTGGGATTCGACCCAATAACGCAGGTCGGTAGAATCGTGTTCCAGAGCTGCTTGTCCTAATTGGGGTCAGATTCGAATTACCACCGAGGCTCAGGCCTGCGGTTCAATTCCCAACGCTCATCCCTTCATGCGTCGGACGGCCAGAATGAGGATGGCTACGTAACGAACATGAGACTTCATATCGCAGCTTTGGTCGTGTTGTGGAGTAGCGTGGTTGCTCCAATCAACTCGGCGGCTGCGCAGATGTTGGAAGTTCCGTGGATCACGCTACGGTCTGACACCGTTGGTCACGATCTGGTGCTCGGAGCACTGGCAGGCGCCACCGTCGCGCCAGACGGCGGGCTTTTCCTGCTCGACTATTCGAACTTTTCGCTGATCCGCATCGGAAGCGACGGCAAATTGTTGTGGCGGACCGGTCAACGAGGTAAGGGGCCCGGTGACTTCGAGCGCCCTCTAAGAGTTGCAGCAAGGGACGATGGTGGTGCGGCAGTGTACGACGCGGGACTTCAAACAGTGTCGTTCTTCGACAAGAACGGCCGCTTCGAACGCAGTGGAAGACTCGAAATCAGTTTCGCGCAACTAGACGATATCCTAATCTCTGATTCTGGACAGATAGTCATCAGTGGGGTGGTGCGGCCTCTCACAGAGGCACCGCGTGATGTTGCTAAGTATGGTGTGCATATATTCGATGGCCGTCTGCGCCATGTCCGATCGTTCGCGCCCCTCCCCGACGCGTCAGATCCTGCGGTTCTGCCCTTTTGGGGTGCAGGCCACGTGTCGCTCACCTCATTCGGTCTCTGGTATGTCAGAAAACTACCGTATGAGCTTTACGGATTTGACCTTGAGGGCAATCAAAAGAGCATGCACAAGGTGCGGCGTAACCTTGCCCACCGACCGGACGACTTCTTGTCGTTCTCAACGAAGCCCGAACACGGTATCGAAGGAGTCACCGTACGAAGAACGCGCAAGGATGTTCCAGCACCCACGAGACCTATTGAGATCGGCAACTATGTGCTCACAGGACTAGTCGGCAGCACAGCCCTGGCGAAGTCCATTGACGTGGTTGACAGGGAAACAGGGCGTGTCGTGGTCTCGACACTAATGCCAGATGGATGGCTATACATCGCAGGATATCACGGGCCGCTGTCAGTGCTTTGGGTTGTTGCTGAAACCGACCACGGGTTGGTCCTGCTTCGGCAAAAAATTAGCACCTTCTAGACGAGTCGCCGACCGCACCAGGAAGGCTCGCAACACGCTAATTCGAATCTGACCCCAACCAGCCCCAATTGTCGGAGCGCACGGTTGGCCGTATGCTATGGTCCTCTCGCCCCCAGCCCCTCCAGCGGATCATACCATGCGCTACTCACGCCTCCTACTCGCGGCGCTAGCTGCCGTCGCCACCTCTCTCGCTCCGTTAAGCGCCGAGTCTCAGGCCCCGGGCGCAGGAGGCGGTGGAGCGCCGCCAAACTCCCTACCGCTCAAGGCCGCCCGCACTCATTCGTTTACCACCACCACCGGCACCTGGATTTCTCTAGACGTCTCGCCCGACGGCCAGACAATCGTCTTTGACCTCCTCGGTGACCTGTACACCCTGCCGATTCAGGGCGGCACCGCCAAGCGCATTACCAAAGGCCTGGCCTATGACGCACAGCCGCGCTTTTCGCCCGACGGCAAGCGCGTCGTCTTTGTTTCGGATCGCTCAGGAGGCAATAACCTCTGGCTCCTCACGCTCGAAAACGGCGACTCCACACAACTCACCACGGGTAACACCCGCGATTACGTCTCCCCCGAGTGGACCCCCGACGGCAAGTACGTCATTGCATCGCGTTCTGGCGGCCTTGGCGGAGCTGCCAAGCTTTGGATGTATCACGTCGACGGTGGTCAGGGTGTAGCTCTAGGCACGGCTCCGCAGCCAGTCAAAATGATGGGCGCCGCCATGAGCAACGACGGACGCTACGTCTGGTACGCGCAACGCCAGGGTGACTGGATGTACAACGCGATTGGTCCGCAGTACCAGCTCCACGTGTACGATCGCGAGACCGGCAAGAGCGCTCAAATGTCGACCAGACTTGGTTCCGCGTTCAGGCCGGCCCTCTCTCCAGACGGTAAATGGCTCGTATACGCGACACGAGAAAAGACTAAAACAGGCCTGCGAATCCGCGATCTCGCAACACAGACCGAAGACTGGCTCGCCTTCCCGGTACAACGTGACGAGATCGAATCGCGCGCCGCACTCGACGCATACCCGGGCTATTCCTTTACACCTGACTCGCGCGCCGTGATCGTGACCTACGGTGGAGAGATCTGGCGCGTGCCCGTGGACAAATCAGCTGCAACCAAAATACCCTTCACGGCGCAGGTCGACCTCGAGATGGGGCCGGAAGTCCACTTCGAATTCCCGGTCGACACCTCACCTACTCTCACAGCCAAGCAGATCCGCGACATCGCGCTCTCTCCCGATGGCGCAAAGATGGCCTTTTCGGCACTCGATCGCGTCTATGTCATGGACTGGCCCTCGGGCACTCCACAACGCGTGAGCAGTTCCAATGCGGGTGAGTTTGGACCAGTCTGGTCCCCCGACGGCAAGTCTCTGGCATGGGTGACGTGGACGGACGCCGAAGGAGGCGAGATCGTGCGCGCGGACTTTGATGCAAGACGCGGTTGGACATCGCGGTCGTTGAGCCTGCACAGAGGACTCTATGCTGACCTTGCATGGTCGCCAGCCGGTGACAGGATCGTTGCAACACGTGCGGCAGCGCGTGAAATGCAAGATGCCGGCGCCGCCTTCTGGGGACCTGCGGCCGCTGACCTGGTGTGGATACCTGCCACTGGCGGGGCTGCTTCACTAATCATGCCTTCCGGTGGAATCGGCAATGCGCACTTCACCAGCGACGCGAACCGGATCTATGCCTATAGCGGCCGAGACGGGCTGGTTTCATTCCGATGGGACGGTACCGACCTCAAGTCGCACCTCAAAGTCACGGGACCACTCCCGCCTAACGCGGGTGGCCAGCTCACACTGGACGCCGCCATGGTCCGCAACCAGTCGCGTCACTGGCTCGGCGGACGCGCCTATCGCCCCGTATTTGCCGAAGAAGCGAGTCATCTCGACGACGACACTGAACCATCGCCACCACAGCCGCCGCCAGCCGGACTCGTCCTCATGTCTCCCACAGGCGACCAGGCTCTGGCAATGGTTGGCATGGACTTCTACATGGTAACGGTCCCGCAGGTGGGAAGCACTGCTCCGTCAGTCTCAGTGGCCTCGCCAGCAAATGCTGCAATGCCAGTGCGCAAGCTCAACGAGATCGGTGGCGAGTTCCCGATCTGGAGCAGGGACGGTAAAAGGATCATGTGGGCACTTGGCAATGCGCTGTGGACCTTTGATGTTGATCGCGCAAAAGTCGTTGATGATTCACTCAAGGCAGATGCCAGGCGCAAGGCGGCATTTAGAGCTGACAGCAGCAAGACCGATAGCATCGCCAGAGCGGATAGCCTGGCCAAGGCCGACACCACCAGGAAGGAAAAGCCAGGCTATAAGCCGGTTGAGGTGCGGATTGCAGTCACGGCACCCAGAGATATCCCGCAGGGCGTCGCCGTATTGCGAGGTGCGCGCGCCATAACGATGCGCGGCGATGAGATCATCACCAACGCCGACATCGTAATACGCAACAACAGGATTGCAGCTATTGGGGCTCGTGGAAGCGTGCAGATCCCGGCCGGCGCTCGCGAAATCGATATCAGCGGCAAGACGGTTATGCCGGGCTTTGTCGACACACACTACCACACCCAGTGGCTCACGCCGCAGATCCATAATACTCAGGTCTGGCAGTATCTCACGACGCTGGCCTATGGAACCACAACCACTCGTGATCCGCAGACTGCAGTCACTGACTTCATGACCTACGGTGATCGCGTGGAAACCGGCGACATGATCGGACCGCGAATCTATACAACCGGGCCAGGCGTCTTTGGCGGCGACATGATCCGTGACCTCGATCATGCCAGGTCCGTGCTCAAGAAGTACTCGGACTACTACAGGACCGGTACTCTAAAGATGTACATGACCGGTAACCGTCAGCAGCGCCAGTGGGTCATCATGGCCGCAAAAGAACTGGGCATCATGCCGACGACCGAAGGAGGACTCGACCAGAAACTCGACATTACCCACGGCATCGATGGGTATCCCGGCATCGAACACACCTTGCCAATCACTCCCAAGTACAACGACGTCTTTGAGTGGTACAAGGGCACGGGAACGACTAATTCACCAACGCTAATCGTCTCCTATGGCGGGCCCTTTGGCGAGAACTACTGGTACACCAACGAAGATCTCGTGAACGACGCCAAGCTCAAGCACTTCACCCACCCCGTGGACTTTGACGCCAAGATCCGGCGGCGTGGCTCGGGCTCCGGCGGAAGCCCGGGTCCAATGGGTTGGGCACTAAAAGAGGAATACTCATTCTGGCAGCACGCCGAAGATGTAGCCAAAACGGTTAAAGCCGGTGGCCGCATTGGAGCTGGTAGCCACGGACAGATCCAGGGCATCGGCATGCACTGGGAAATCTGGATGCTGCAATCCGGTGGTCTTTCGACTCACGATGCGCTCAAGGTCGCCACCATAAACGGCGCCACAGCAATCGGCATGGCAAAGGACCTGGGTTCCCTTGAAGCCGGAAAGATGGCCGATCTCATCGTGCTGGATCGAGACCCTCTGGCCGACATCCGCAACACCAACTCGATCAGCAAGGTGATGGTCAACGGACGTTTGTACGACGCCAATACCCTGGACGAAGAATGGCCGCGTCAGCGTAAACTGGCAAAGCAGCCATGGGACCAAAGCATGCCGACTTTAGGGGCGGGGATCAGGTAGGAGGATGGCGAAGACGGCGAAGATGGCGAGGATGGCGAAGAGGATGGCGAAGAGGATGGCGAAGAGGATGGCGAAGATGGCGAAGATGGCGAAGATGGCCCAGAGGCGAAGACTGCTTAGTCCTCGCCTGCTCGGTCCTCTTCGCCATCCTCACTAACCTCGTTTTGCCCCAAACAACAGATAGCCTCCCAACAACACTGCACTCAGCAAGCTTACCGCCACCTTCATCTCTGGAGGCGCAGAGCTCGTCGACAGGAATCCCTCGATCAGGCCCGCTACCAACAGCAGGATAACTGTAAATCCCACGAGCCCGATGGCTGACTGCCCGTGCACGACAAGTGCATCTCGGCGACTCATCTGCCCGGGCCGCACGATCGCACTTCCAAGCAACAAACCGGCAGCACCAGCGCAGAAGATC
>CAZYTS010000093.1:0-14511 GCA_964649855.1 uncultured Gemmatimonadaceae bacterium | reverse complement strand
ACTCGACAGCCGTCGTCCCCACGCTCTCCTTGACCGCATAGGAGAAAGCCCTTACCCTTCTCCTAGACGACCTAGGAGAAGCCATGACGCACGCAGCAGAACTCCTGCCAGGGAACCTCGACCTGGTCATCCTGAAAGCCGTTTCACTCGGCGAAGTGCACGGCTACGGAGTCCTGCTGCGTATCGAGCAAATCTCCGGCGGAACTATCCTCGTGCAGCAAGGCGTCCTCTATCCGGCGCTCTATAGGCTCGAACAAAAAGGACTGATCAGCGGCCGCTGGGGGACCTCAGACAACAATCGGCGTGCACGCTTCTACCAGCTCACCGCACTCGGCCGTCGCCAATTCACCCAGCAGCAGAATAGCTGGCAGCACCTCGTCGACGCGATCGCCCGCGCGCTTAACGCCACGCCACAGCAGATCTAACCATGCACAGCATTTTCGACCTGGTGGCCGCGTTCAAGAGGCGTGCCCGCTCGCTCTACCGCGGGATCTTCTGTCGTGACGAGATCGAGCAGGATATCCAGGAGGAGTTCCAGCATCACATGGCAGCGCGCGCCGACGACCTGATCCGAGCCGGTCTTGCGCCTGAGGAAGCAAGATTCCGTGCGCGCCGAGAGTTCGGTCACGAGACGAGTCATCGTGAGCAGGCGCATGAGGTGATGGGACTCGCGTCTTTAACACAGCTGCGCTTTTCATGGGTCGACGTAAAGATCGGCGCTCGGATGCTAAGAAAGCATCCGATGCTCAATCTGGCCGCGATCTTCGCCCTGGCCGTAGGGATTCCGGTGGGCCTCGCTCCGTCCCACGTCGCACGGTCTCTCAAGGCGCCGCTCCCAGGAGATGCGCAAGACCAGGTTCGCGCGATTCGATACTGGGATCCGCTGGCCTCAAGCGTTGCACCCACCTGGGAGGGTGAGTTCGAGTTCTGGAGGCACAACCTCAGGAGTTTTTCTGAGCTAGGTGCCTTCCGGACGTCGAGCTACAACGTGGCCTCCGCAGACGGTCGCGCGGCGCCAGTGGAAGGTGCACAGATTACACCGTCTGTGCTTGGCATTGTTGCAGCGCGGCCACTCTTTGGACGTGTGTTCGATGCCAAAGATTTCGAAGCCGCTGCACCCGACGTGGTTGTGCTTGGTCACGGCTTGTGGACCTCTCGCTTCGGCAGCGACCCTGGGATTCTTGGTCAGACTATTCGTGTTGGAAGCAAGCCACATCTAGTTGTTGGTGTGATGCCCGACGGCTTTGCCTTTCCGACCAACCAGGCGCTGTGGCTTCCTTTGCGTTTGACCTCAGTAAACGGAGTTCGAGAAAAGGTCCAGGTCCAGGTTCTGGGCAAACTCGCAGATGGTGTAACGGCGCAAGAGGCACAGGCAGAGCTTTCGTCGCAGCGACCTCCCTTGCTAGCTACCGCCGAGAGTTCATTTGAGGAACGAGAGCGAGCGCGGCTGCAACCAGAAGTCGTTCCCTTTGGGCTGTTGTATCTGGGACTTCCCGCAGGTGGACTCGCCAGCGTTCCGGAGTACCGATTTGTGCAGCTCCTGATGTTTGCGATTCTGCTCGTTGCCTGTGGCAACGTTGCGATGCTTGTTTTTGCAGGCACTGCCACGCGTCTTCAGGAACTCTCAATTCGCACGGCGCTGGGCGCAAGCCGCGTGCGATTGATATCGCAGATATTTGTGGAGACGTTGCTGCTTGCGGTAATTGGAGCCGGTATCGGGTTGCTTGTGGTCAGCTGGGGGCTCGATCACGTGAACCTTGCGGCGCTGGCTGGTGAGCCTGCGTTGCCCTATTGGCTGTCGCTTGATCTCACGTTCGAGACCGCATTGAGTGCAGTCGCTCTCGCAGCTGTCAGCGCAACCGCAGCTGGAGTATTGCCGGCAATTGCCATCACGGGGCGAGCGATCTCGCAGAACATTCGCGGTGGGTCACGCGTTCGTTTTGGCCGACTGACCGGTGCGTTGGTGACAGCAGATATCGCGGTGTCGGTTGCTGCGATCGGGATGGCGTTTGCAGTTTCCGGTCACGCCACGGACCTGCAGGCAGCGACCAGGGCAACCGGAATCTCTGCGTCGGAGTACCTGGCTGTTGAGTTCAGGTTGCCGGACAACGGCTCTGCTCCAGATCGATCACGCGTTCAACTCGCGGTGGCTCAGCGCAATCTCTTAGCTCAAGTGGAGCGGGAGGCGGGAGTTGGGCGAGTTGCGGTAGGTGACGTTCTGCCACGGATGGAGCATCGATCCAGGCCCTATGAGTTGGATAAAGCAGATCGCACGCCCGATGCATTGTTGCGCTGGACAAGGGTGGCTCGCGTTGACGTAGACTTCTTTAGTGCATTAGGTGTCTCGCTCCTGAGCGGACGCAATTTTCGGATGAGCGATGTTGAAGGTCCAGGAGAGAACGAGGCAGGTGCGCGCGTTGCTATTGTGAACACAGCATTTGTGAAGCGAGCTTTTGATGGAGCCGATCCAATAGGGCGGCGAGTGCGCTTTCCCACCCAGCGCGCCGCGGCGAACGCGGAGTGGTACGAGATCGTGGGAGTTGTTGGTCCACTTGGCGTGAACGTGGTGAATCCCGAGCGAGGGGAGGCCGTGTATCTGCCTGCGGCACCGGGAACTATCAATCCAATGCAGTTGGCGGTGCACACTGTGCTACCGCCGGCAAGTCTGGTGGAACGCATCCGCGAGATAGCGACCGAAGTGGATCCGGATCTCGTAGTGGGTCGCGTTTCGGTGCTGAGCGACGTAAGGCAGGGCGACTGGTACCTTGTGATGGGGTTGGCGGTCGGGCTCGTCGTGCTGGTTATTGTATTGGTTGCTCTGGCAACATCAGGTGTGTATGCGATGCTGTCGCTCGCGGTTTCGGAGCGTACGCGAGAGATCGGTATTCGCGCTGCGCTTGGCGCCACGCGTCGCAGGCTGGTTATGACGATAGTCAGCCGTTCGCTGTTTCAGATTGCACTTGGTGCCGCGATCGGCCTACCGCTTGCAGCACGGTTCATCTTCGAGTTGATCGGAACGCCTAAGGCTGGCGGTGGACTGGTATCGTCGGGAACAGTAGCGCTGGGTCTGTCAACGGGGATCGTACTGGCGGTAGCCTTGGGATCCTGCCTCATGCCGTCGCGCAGAATCCTGCGGATCGAGGCTAGAGAGGCGATGCACGCGGAGGGGTGACTGCGCTCCGGGCCACGTCTCAACGAATGACTCGTGCGCCGCTTAAATCACTGAGAAGTGATACCAATCGCGCAACCACCTGCCAAGCGAATGACCCAACGCTATTTCCTACCACTCTTCCTCGTCTTCTCTGGCCTTTTCCCTTCTGTTGCTTCTGCGCAGCCCGATTACCGGCGCGCCGAGCAGTTCCTGACCTGGAACGAGCTCCCGCTGGTTTACGGTGAGTGGATCTCGCCAAGGTGGATGGCCGACAGCACTCGCTTCTGGTACCGTGTCACGACACCACGTGGCGCGGAGTTCGTCGTTGTTGATCCGACGACCGCAGTGCGGCGCCTTCTCTTTGACAACGCGCGACTCGCGTCTGCAATGTCGCGCGCTGCAGACACCACCTTCGACGCGACGACGCTCCCCTTTACGGAGTTCAGCTTCGCCGAAGACGAGCGCAACATCGCATTCAATGCACGCGGGCGCGGCTTCAAATGCCAAATCGTGCAATACATCTGTACCGCAGGTTCGGCATCACCCGGGAACACCGGCACGATCCGCTCGCCCGACGGACAATGGGACGCATTCGTCCGTGCCAACAATCTCTTCGTCCGCCCGGTAAGCGGTGGTAGCGAGATACAACTGACGACCGACGGCACGCCGACATACAGCTATGGAATCGGCTATCCGAACCCTGGTGTCGTCCGTAGCGGCGCAACTCGGCGCCCCACTCTCCAATGGTCTCCCGATTCGAAGCGCATAGCAGTGGCCCGTCACGATCAGCGCGGCGTGAAGATGATTCCCTACATTTCGATGACGCCGTCGCGTCCGCAACTCTATCAGCAGCCGTACGCGCTCCCGGGCGACTCCGTCGTTCCGACCGTTGAAGTACACGTCGTCGATGTTACGTCGAAAGCAAAGGTTCTTGTCGAAACGCCGCCGAAGACGACGTCGAGCGCGTTCGGCGCCACCGCATCGGGAGGGCAGTGGACCTCGGTTCGCTGGTCTAAGGACGGCCAGCAGCTATTTGTTCTTCGCAGTGATCGTGGTCCCAGGATGTTCGTCGCTCTGGTCGCCGACGCGTCGACCGGAAAGTCCCGCGCCATCGTTGCGGACACGAGCAGCACCTTTGTGGAGATGAACCTTGTCGGGGGTACTCCAAACTGGGCCTTCACGCGTGATGAGACGGAGCTCTTCTGGTTCTCCGAGCGCGACGGTTATGGTCATCTCTATCGATACGGCATAGACGGAACGCTGAAAAATCAGGTGACATCAGGGGCGTGGACCGTCGGCGACCTCGTGCACGTCGACCCCGCGGGACAGTGGATCTACTTTACCGGACGCGGACGCGAGGAGGGTCGGATCCCCTATCACACTCATCTCTATCGTGCGCGCTTCGACGGCTCGGGAATTCAGCTTCTCACCCCCGAGAATGCTGACCACGCCATCTCTGTAGCGCCGTCGGGGAAGTATTTCGTTGCTACCTATTCGTTTGTGGACACGCCGCCAGTGACTGTCCTCCGGGCGATGGACGGTCGGTTGGTAATGACGCTCGAGAAGGCCGACATCAGCCGCCTCGTTGCGACCGGATGGCGCACCCCTGAGCCGTTTGTTGTCAAGGCGCGCGACGGCGTGACCGATCTCTATGGAGTTATGTACAAGCCGTCGAATTTCGACAGCACAAAGAGTTATCCGATCATCGATCAGATCTACCCCGGACCGCAGACCACCTCGCTTCCGTCGTCATTCGTTCCCACCGTGCGCCCAGGGACGAACCAGGCAACCTTCGGCCAAGTGCAGGCGCTGGCAGAGCTTGGGTTCATCGTGATCCAGCTCGACCACTTCGGTGGAAACAAACGATCTAAAGCGTTCCACGATTATTGGTACGGCAACATGGGTGACAACGGTATCCCCGATCACGTTGCTGCCGTTCGTCAGCTTGCGGTACGCCATCGATACATCGACACCGACCGTATAGGGATCTACGGCCATTCAGGGGGCGGCTTTGCCTCAACCGACGCGATCCTTTCCTACCCCGATTTCTACAAGGTGGCGGTGTCTCTCGCCGGTAATCACGACAACCGTACGTACCAGGCAGCGTGGGGAGAGAAGTACCAGGGGCTCCTCGTGCGCGACTCGGTGCGCGGCACCGACAGTTACGAAAACCAGGTCAACTATCTAAAGGCAAAGAACCTCAAGGGGCGTCTTTTCCTGATGCACGGTGACATGGACGACAACGTGCATCCTGCGCACACTATTCAAGTGGTGAATGCCTTGATCGCGGCGAACAAGGAGTTCGACTTACTGATACTTCCTGATCGCGCGCACGCAATTCATCAGGAGCCGTATGTAATCCGGCGGACATGGGACTACTTCGTTCGGCATCTGATGGGGGTTGAGCCGCCGCGAGACTACACGATCTCGCCGCCGCCTATGTGAGGAGGCTCGTTGGCAGCCACACAGAGTTGGGTGGTCGCGCTGCCGCAATTCCAGTTTGTCGGCGGTCAGGCTTGATGAAAGAATACAGAGTGAGTCTGACACACCTTGGCGGTCACTGACTGGTGGAGCGTGCCTCGGAGCCGTGGTCTACTGCTACGGCTTCGAGTCGCAGTTTTCGAGTAGGCTCTTGACGAACCCCGCAGTACCACGTTAGCATGGGGCAGACAACTGAAGTCGTGGTGATTTGCCGCCTATTGCCGCCACGTAAAACAAAGAGCTAAAACGCGAGTGCCCGGCGGCATATATGCAGCCGGGCCTTGTTGTATGTGGACATCGACCCTGTCCGGGGATCGGCTGTTTGCTGTACGACTCGCTTTGAAGGGCGGCTTAACCGTCCGCTGGAGAGTCGTTGATGTCTGCAGCTCAGGATTCGATCGCTTCATCGACCACGCCGTCGACGCCGGCGGGTCGTATTGCCGACGCCGCACCCCCGGACATAGCAGCCTGGGCCGTCGAACGATTCGGTCTCCATCGCCTCGCGATCACTACAGGCTTCGGAATGGAAGGCTGTGCTCTGATCGACATGGTGTCGCGCACCGGTCAGCCGCTGCGCATCACTTACCTCGACACGCACTTCCTCTTCCCGGAGACTCTGCGTCTTCGTGACAGGCTCGTTAGGCGATATCCGAGGCTAACCTTCGTCAACGCCGGCACCAGCTTCACACCAGAGCAGCAGGAAGCCACTCACGGCCCGGAACTCTGGGCAAGGGACCCCGACGCGTGTTGCGCCATCCGCAAGGTCAATCCAATGGCGCGCGTAATGGCCGAGCACGACGTGTGGATCACCGCCATCCGTCGCGGGCAGAGCGAGACCCGTGCAGGCATTCGTGTTGTAGAGTGGGACTGGCACTTTGACGTGCTCAAGATCAGCCCAATGGCTGGCTGGTCGCGCACCGACGTCTGGTCATACATCCGCGCAAACAACGTGCCGTACAACGAGTTGCACGACAGTGGCTATCCCTCCATCGGCTGCACGCATTGCACCGTGGCCGTCGCGGGATCACAGCCCTCGACGTACTCGCGAACGGGTAGATGGGCGGGAAAAACAAAAGTGGAGTGCGGCCTGCATGTCTTTCCAGCAGATGGAGCAGCGTCATGACCGATCCCACTACTGACGCTGGATCAGACGGCCTTTCATCCGTCGAACTCGTGAAGCTCGAGAGCAATCATCTGCGGGGCACACTGCGCGAAGCGCTGGCGTCGCCTGAGCCGCGTTTCGGCGATTCTGATGTGCAGGTACTCAAGTTCCATGGAGCATACCAGCAGGACGATCGAGATAAGCGAACCAAACGCGGTGAAGCGCGTGAGCGCAGCTGGCAGATGATGGTTCGCCTGACGATTCCGGGCGGCGTCCTGACCGCTGACCAGTATGTCGCCCTCGACGCACTGGCGGACCGCGTTGGCAATGGAACGCTGCGGCTGACAACAAGACAAAGCATCCAGTACCATGGCGTGGCCAAGGGCAACCTCAAGCCACTGCTGGTGGGCGTCAACGAATCTCTGCTCACTACGATCGCAGCGTGCGGCGACGTGAACCGGAACGTGATGGCAGCGCCGGCCCCGATCGACGATGCCATACACCGCGAGGTGCAGGAGGTCGCTCGCGGCATTGCAGGCGAGCTACGGCCGCGCACCGGCGCTTATTACGAAGTCTGGCTCGATGGCGAGCGTGTAAACGACAGTCGTGACCTGGAACCTGTCTACGGCGACACATACCTGCCGCGGAAATTCAAGACCGGGGTCGCTATCGACACTGACAATTCGATCGATATCTACAGCTACGACTGCGGCCTTGTTGCAATAACCGAGGGGGATCGCGTTAGGGGATACAACCTGGTGGTTGGCGGCGGTTTTGGGATTACGCACAACAAGGCCAACACCTTTGCGCGTCTGGCAAGCACGATTGCTTTTGTCGAACCGCAACACGCGGTGGCGGCTGTGCGTGCCGTCTGTGAGCTATACCGTGATGCTGGCAACCGTTCGGATCGTCGTCAGGCACGGCTCAAGTACCTCGTCGAAAAGTGGGGGGTGGAGCGCTTCACCGACGAGTTGCGCCAACGTGTTGCGTTCAAGCTCGATCCACCGGCCCCCGTCCCTCTGCCGCGGCAGCACGACTTCCTCGGTGCCCATCCACAGGGCGACGGGAAGTGGTTCTTTGGTCTGTTTGTGCCTAACGGCCGGATCGCTGATGCTGACGTGAGATTGCGGAGTGTGATACGCGATGTCGTGCGTACCCATCGTTGCAGCGTACGCATCACACCTATGCAGAGTCTCATCCTTGCCGATCTGTCGCATGAACAAGTGTTCGCCGTGCGCGAGACGCTCGTTCGTTGTGGCGTTCCGCTCGAGTCCGACCTCAGCAACATTGTCAGATACTCCATGGCATGCCCGGCGCTTCCCACATGTGGTCTGGCGCTAGCCGACAGTGAGCGTGCGCTTCCCGCTGTACTTGTGGAGCTCGACGAAGAGTTCAACCGACTCGGCATACAGGACGTACCGCTCACGGTGCGCATGACGGGATGTCCTAACGGCTGCGCCCGACCGTACAACGCTGATATTGGATTTGTAGGTCGCCGTCCCGGTGTCTACCACGTGTTCGTTGGTGGTGGACTTAGCGGGGATCGGCTGGCCGATCTCTTTGCAGCGGATGTTGGAGTGGCTGACATCATTCCAACGCTGCGCCCGTTGCTGGAGAGATATGCGCGCGACCGGGAGTCGTGTGAGGCTCTGGGCGATTTCTATCAGCGCGCACTCGGACAGCGAGCCCCGCGAACGCTGCTTAGCGGTCGCGAGCAGCCGACTGGGGGAGCCTTTCAGTGAGCACGCTTTCGCTCGCACGCGTAGATCTATCGTCGCTCTCGCCAGCGCTACGTGTGAAAGCTGCGGACTCCGCTGCGATCGCTTTGTCTCGCCTCGGTGGAGTACGACACGTTGCACTGCAGACCTGCGAGCGATTCGAGGTGTATACCTCCGACCGCACGGACGTGAGGGCCATTCTGCTGCAAAGCGGTTTCGCAGCTGTGCAATGTGTTGGCGGGCGAGAGGCGTTCCGGCACCTGGTGCGTGTTGCTACTGGGTTGGCTTCGAGGATCCCCGGGGAACCGCACGTGTTGGGTCAGGTGCGCTCTGCGCTCAATCTGGCGATGACGTCTGGTACAGCGTCGCCGGAACTGACTCGGGCGTTCGCTGCAGCAATCCGCTGTGCACGGCATGTGCGTCAGAGGTCGGCGTTAGGCAGAGGAGAGGGAGGATACGCATCGCGCGCAGTGGCTGCAGTGAGTTCTGCATTTGGCGGGCTGAGCGACGTTCACGCACTCGTCGTCGGATCCGGATCCACTGCGCGCGAAGTGGCGCAGGGTTTTGCGGCGGCGTCCGTAGCCCGGCTCACAGTTGCTGGCCGCCACTTTCCGAGTGTCGACGCAATTGCGCGAGAGACGAGTGCGCAGGGCATTGAGCTGTCTGCCGTGCTCGATGCTCGAGTAAGATGCAATGCCGTCGTCGCGGCCGTATCATCCCGACGGCCCCTGCTTACCACCGACACTCTGCGGGCGATCGGAGCACGATGCGTAGTGGATCTGGGTGCCGTGCCTAACGTTGAGATAGACACCGACACATTTGAGGTCTCCATCGTTCGTCTCGAAGACCTCGGCGACACACCCCACCGTGCGGCATACGAGGTCGCAGAGCGCCTTGTAGAACGCGAAGTGTCCGGGTACGTCGCAAAAGAGCCGCGCACCTTGTTGCGCTGTGAGCTGTCGAGGATCGCGTCATGACGTTCGACCTCGACATCATCCTCGCTGCCCATGGCGCGGGTGACAACTCCCCGGTAAATGCACGAGTGCGTCGTTGGGCACGCGAACTCGAGGCCTCTCACATAGGCGTCCGCGCTTTGGCGGCCTTTCATCTCGGGACTCCCTCGTACGAGGAAGCCCTCAGCGCCACAGATCGTGCGGACACCGTCGTCATTCCATGCCTAACGAGCGATGGCTATCACGCCGAGCGTTTACGCAGTCTGGTAGGCCGCTCGGGTCGCGCGATCAGAGTGTCGGTACCGATTGGAACCGGTGGGCCCGACGCCTTCTCCATAGCTCCTCGCGTAGAAGAGGCACTACGTGCCAATGGTGTCGACCGTGCCGCGACGCTCGCGCTCATAGTTGGTCACGGAACAACAAGAAATCCTCACAGCGAAAGAGCCACCTATGAGTTGGCGGGCGCTATTCATCATTTGACCGGCGTTGCTTCGACCGTGGCATTTCTCGATGAAGACCCGTTGGTGGAGAGCGCCGTCGCCGAGGCCGGCGATTGGCGGACCATTGTTGTAGTGCCATTCCTCCTGGGTGGCGGCTATCACGCCATTCACGACCTTCCAAAGCGTGTGCAGGCTGGCAGAGTTGCACGCACGAATGGTCGAGAGCTTGACGTGATCTTGCTCGATGCACCAGGCGACGCGGAGTTTCTCGGACAGCTCGAGCGCACAATTAGAAGACACCGCTCGGACCGCATCATCGTACGCGCTGCTGCGCGCGAGTCGGCGCTGTCGCGCGCCCAGGTCGAGATCTTTGCGCGGCGCGCGCACGCAGTGGGTATGGATGTACGCGTCGACACAATGCTGACGGTCGGCGATGGCGATCGGGAGACTCCGCTTTCAGAGCTCAATATCGATGACGCCTTTACAGGCACGATCGATGCTGCCCTCGCCGAGGGCAGGGTGGACGTGGCAGTTCACAGCCTCAAGGACCTTCCGCTGGATGAACCGTCTGGAGTGCGTGACACGTATCTCGCTCGCGGCTCAGCTTTTGACGTTCTCGTCAGCCGTGGTCATGTTCCGCTCGAAGAGCTACCGAAGCACGCGCGAGTTGGTGTATCGTGTCCCAGGCGGTCACAGCAGTTGCGGCTTAGGCGTTCAGATCTCGAGCCCGTTTCCATACGTGGTCCGGTCCCCGACAGATTGGCGGCTCTCGACCGCGGGGAATACGACGCCCTTGTGCTGGCAGAAGCGGGGCTAGAGCGGCTCGGACTCGGCGCCCGCATCGCGCAGCGTTTTGGCTTTCGTGAGATCACGCCTGCGGCAGGGCAAGGGGCGATAGTAGTGCGGTGTCGCGTCGATTCGAGGTTGTTGCCGCTGTTGAGTCAGCTGGACGATAATGACACTCGTCTCGCCGTGGAAACCGAGTTGTCGTTTGCACGACTCGTCAGGCAGAGTGGTGGTGGTATTGGTGCGGCGTACGCGACATCCTCGTCAGGTGTCATCAATCTCTTTGCGCGACGACTCTTCACAGGCGCTCCGGGCTTTGTCGACACTACGAGCAGCGGCACCGATCCAGAAGGCGTCGCGTTCATGGCAGCACTTGCCACTGGACTCGCGAGCAAGTCTCCGCAGCAAGGAGTCCGATGACGGTGCGCCCTGGAACGGTATACCTGGTAGGCGCGGGTCCTGGCGACCCGGGACTAATTACCGTGCGCGGCCGGACTCTCTTGCAGCGCGCGGACGTGGTGCTGCACGATCGTCTTATAGACGAGTCGTTGCTCAACGAGGCATCACCCGATGCACGAATCGAGGATGTAGGCAAGTCATCCAGGGGTGACTCGTGGGTTCAGGACGAGATCAACGCTTCTCTCGTCAGGCATGCCAGCCAGGGTCGTGTTGTTGTGAGGCTCAAGGGTGGTGATCCCCTTGTTTTTGGGCGAGGGTGGGAGGAGCTGTCAATTTGTAGGGAGAAGGGCATTCCATGCGAGATCGTCCCCGGCGTTTCGAGTGCGCTTGCTGCGCCGGCCGCTGCAGGGATCCCGGTGACTCTCAGAGGCGTGGCGTCGAGCGCGGTAATAGTCGCGGGGCCTGCCATCGTTGCGTCGCCGTCGTTGGTGCCTCGGGCAGACACGACCATCGTTCTGATGGGAATTGGTGAGCTTCCTGCAATTGTCAGCAATCTCATTGACTCAGGTCTGTCAGCGGAGACTCCGGCGGCGCTCATTGAGAGGGCGACCTGTCCCGGCGAGCGTGTAGTCAGTGCCAGGCTCGACACCATTGCTGCGGTAGCTGTTGTTGAGCAGGTCAGGTCTCCAGCGGTGCTCGTTGCCGGGCCGACCGTTGCTGAACTCCAGCTGCAACAACGTGTTGGACCATTGTCGCAGTGTCGTGTAGTCGTGACTCGGCCGCTGGAGGCAGCCCACGAACTCACTGCCAGTCTTCGTGCTGCTGGTGCGGATGTCATCGCTGCGCCGCTCATCCGCATCGAGTACGTCACGCCGGAGATGTCGCGGGTACTGGCGCGAGCCTGGGACTTTCCCTGGGTCGTATTCACGTCGCGTCATGGTGTGCGCGGTTTTCGAAGGTCGCTCGAATGTCACGGCTCCGACGTGCGGTCACTCGGTCACGCACGCATTGCGTCGGTAGGGCCTGTGACGTCGCGCGAACTCCTGGCTTGGGGCGTCCGTCCGGATGTGCAACCGTTGGCCTACCGTGCGGATGCATTGGTCGATGCTTTGCTTTCACACGTCCCGCGGCCAAATCGAGTACTCTTCCCCTGCGGCACGCTCGCGCTGGACACTTTGCCGAAGGGCCTTCGGTCTGCGGGTATCGAAGTGGAGCCACTTACCGTGTACGAAACGACCGAGCTCCCACTCGAGCCCAGGGTGCGGAGGGAGATCGAACGAGGCGTTCACTTTGTGTTGCTGGCGTCTCCGTCGGCTGCGCGCGCGTTGGGCAGCTCCGGCGTAGAGTTGGGCGGAGCGATAGCTATTTGTATTGGAGAGACAACGGCCAGAATCGCGCGTCAGTTCGGATGGGCTGTGCGCGTCGCGAGGGAACATACAGACGCCGGGTTGATCTCAGCGTTGCTCGATCAGCGTCTCACAGGAGTCGCGTCATGAGCGGAACGTTTGCGCGACACACGCGCCTGCGCAGATCTCCCGCACTGCGATCGTTGCTTCGTGAGACGAGGCTTGACGCGCGAATGCTCATAGCACCCCTTTTTGTGACTGACGACGAGTCGCTGGTGGGTGTGGTAAAGGAGTTGCCAGCGATTAGGCGCCACAGCGTCTTACAGATCACCGAGGCAGCCGCAGAGATCGCGTCAACGGGAGTGGGCGGCATTCTATTGTTTGGCGTGCCGGCGGTTAAGGACGAGGATGGGAACGGCGCACTGGCGAGCGACGGCGTTGTTGCACGCGCGATTCATGCGATTCGTAGTGCGCATCCAGAACTGGTGGTCATTTCAGACGTCTGCCGTTGCCAGTTCGTTCCGGGGGGAGGCTGCGGTATCGTGCGCAACGGTCGCATCGACACCGAGACGACCAACGACTGGCTTGCCCGCGCCAGCCTGACTAGCGCCAGAGCAGGGGCGACGTTGATTGCGCCAAGTGGGATGATCGATGGCGGTGTTCGGGCGATTCGTGCGGCTTTGGATTCCGAAGGGGAGACAGGAGTCGGCATCCTCTCCTACGCCGTCAAACACGCCTCTGCTCTCTACGGTCCCTTTCGCGCCGCAGTGGGATCGCGACCGGCTCACGGCGACCGCCGCGCGCACCAACTCGATCCTGCAAACGCTCGTGAGGCGATGCGTGAAGCCGGGAGCGATCTCGACGAGGGAGCGGACATCATCATGGTAAAGCCTGCCCTTACTAACCTCGATACACTCGTCAGGCTCGGATCAGCATTCCCCAACGTCCCGCTTGCGGCATTCGAAGTGAGTGGCGAGTTCGCCATGTTGCGAGCGGCGGCGGAGCGTGGCTGGCTCGATGAACACGCCGCTGCATTTGAAACTTTGACGGCCATTGTACGCGCAGGAGCTGATATCGTTGTGACATACCGAGCGGTTGAGGTGGCACGCTGGCTAAGGGAGGACCGCACCTCATGACCCGTCTCAAGTCGCTCGCGCTCGCTGAGCGTGCCAATCGTGTGATGCCTGGAGGAGTAAGCTCCCCCGTTCGAGCACTCACAGCCGTGCAAGATGAACCACTAATTATTGACAGCGCCCTTGGGGCACGCGTAGTCGATGCCGATGGAGCGAGCGCTATCGACTACATCGGATCGTGGGGAGCTGCCATCGTCGGGCACGCGCATCCGCACGTTCTGCAGGCAGTGGAACGGGCTCTGCGCGACGGACTCGGCTTTGGTGCCACAACCCGCCTCGAAATCGCACTCGCCGAGGAGATCTCGCGACGAGTGTCAGTCGCCGAGCAGGTGCGTTTTACGTGCAGCGGTACTGAAGCAGTGATGAGCGCTGTGCGGCTTGCGCGTGCGGCCACGGGCAGGTCGAAGCTGGTGACCTTTGCCGGATGCTATCACGGTCACTCCGATTCCGTGCTGCACACAGCTGGTTCCGGCTTGTCCACTTTAGGAGTAGTGCGAGCGCAGGGCGTCCCGGACTCTATTGCAACTGAGACAGTCATTCTACCGTATAACGACGTTGAGGCGGTTAAATCCTGTTTCAGCGAGAACGGCTCGTCGGTTGCGGCAGTCATAGTGGAGCCTGTGGCTGGAAACATGGGGGTGGTGCCAGGCCGTATGGACTTCCTGGCGGCACTGCGCAACCTAACGAGAGAGCACGGCTCGTTACTCGTCTTTGACGAGGTAATGACCGGCTTCCGCCTGGCTCGTGGAGGAGCGATAGAACTGACCGGCATCGAGCCAGATCTGGTGACACTCGGTAAGGTGATAGGTGGCGGGTTGCCGGTCGCCGCCTTTGCGGGGCGCGAGAAGCTGATGCGGCTGGTAGCACCGCGCGGACCCGCGTATCACGCCGGCACACTAGCTGGCAGTCCGCCGGGAATGGCCGCTGGACTTGCAACACTGGAACTGCTCGACGCAGACGCCTACGTACGACTCGAGCATTCGGCTGCGCGTCTTGCGACTG
>CAZYTS010000092.1:0-14545 GCA_964649855.1 uncultured Gemmatimonadaceae bacterium | reverse complement strand
AAGCTTCTTCAGCTGAATCTGCCGGCCGCTTTCCAGGCAGATTCAGAACATGTGCGTTCTGCCGCTGGCCTCAGATCGCCAACTGCCTATATTCGGCCGCGCGACCAACACTGAGGCACAAGCAACCGCTGTACCTGCCCCGCACCCCCGCCTCCGTCTCCCCTGCCGTCCACTACCGCCTCCCCATTGGCCAGAATTCTCGCGATCGCAAACCAGAAAGGCGGTGTCGGCAAGACCACCACTGCTGTTAACCTCGCCGCCGCTCTTGCAATCGCCGAGCAGCGAACCCTCTTGGTCGACGGCGATCCCCAAGGCAACGCTACCAGCGGACTCGGCATTGACGCCTCGCAGCGACCAACGGTCTACGAGCTCCTCACTGGCCTCAACGCCGCTCGCGAAGCCATCGTCTCCTCGGTCCAGTTCGGCCACCTCGATCTGATCCCCGCCACCCCAGACCTCGCCGGTGCCGAAGTGGAACTCGTCGAAGTCGATCAGCGCGAATCCGCGATGAGGCGAGCCCTGGCCCCCGTGACTTCTAATTACGACTTCATCCTCATCGACTGTCCGCCGTCCTTGGGGCTCATCACGCTCAATATGCTCGCAGCTGCCGACGCGGTCCTGATACCGCTCCAGTGCGAATACTTTGCGCTCGAAGGCATCACTCACCTGACGCACACAATCGAGTTGGTCAAGAAGTCGATCAACCCCAAGCTGGGGATTGAAGGCGTCGTGCTCACGATGTATGACGCGAGACTCAACCTTTCCCGCCAGGTCGCAGCTGACACGCGAGAGTTCTTCGGGGACCGAGTCTATCAGACAGTTATCCCCAGAAATGTCCGGCTGGCAGAAGCGCCAAGTTTTGGCAAGCCCATCCAGGCGTACGACATTGGGTCTGTTGGTTCAGTCGCGTATATGGAACTGGCAAAAGAGGTTATAGCTCGGTCGGAATCAAATGTTTCCAATGCTGTACCTGCAAACCAAACCAGCGATACCACCGCGGAGAACCGAACTTCTCCACATTTCGGCGAAAACGCTAACCCACAGCACCAACAATCACACTCCGGCCTCGACTCCAATCCATGACCGAAAAGCCTCGTCGCCTTGGCAGAGGACTCGGCGCCCTCATTAGCGGAGCCGAAAGCGCCCCACCAGCTACGGAAACTCCAGTAGCCGCCCCTGACTCGCCTCTCAAGGAAATCCCCGTCAACAAGGTCCACCCCAATCCACTCCAGCCACGAAAAGACTTCAAACCGGAGGAACTCGCCGAGCTCGAAGCGAGCCTCAAGACCGCCGGTCTCCTCCAACCCATTTCAGTCCGCCAGCGCCCCGACGGTCAATACGAGCTCATTGCCGGTGAACGGCGGCTGCGCGCTGCGACTCGTTTGGGATGGACCACAATTCCAGCCCTCGTCAAACCCCTCGACAATCGGGACATGCTGGTCCTGGCCCTCGTCGAGAATCTCCAACGCGCGGATCTCAATCCGCTGGACGAAGCCGCTGGATACCAGCGTCTCATCGGCGAATTCGCGTTTACACAACAGCAGGTCGCCGATTCTGTCGGAAAGGACCGCTCCACGGTCACCAACCTCCTGCGCATCCTTTCCCTTCCAGAAGGGGTTCAGCGCCTCGTTCGCGATGGCCACATTTCTTTAGGTCATGCCCGAGCGCTCCTGGCGATTTCAGATGAGCGAATCATGCTCGCAACAGCACGCAAAACAGTTGAAGAACAGCTGAGCGTTCGCGATGTTGAACGCATCGCACAGGCGCAGCGCCAGACACAAAAAGCACCTGCAGTCTCCCGAGACTCAAACCCGTCAACAAAACGATCGAGGTCAGATGACGCCGAGTTGCGGCGGATGAGCGATTTGTTGAGGAAAAGGCTGCAAACCGATGTAAAGCTACATGCCGAAGCCGAAGGCGCTTCCCTTCGCGGTTCGATCAACATTCAGTTCTACAATCACGACGATCTCGAACGTCTCATTGAATTGATCCTCGGCAAATCGCTTGACCACGCCTGATCCTGCTCTTTACATCTCTAACCCTCGACAACATGTCGATATTCAATAAACCTCCAGCAGAGCGATCGCAGGTCCGCGCAGAACAGAGCTCAGGCGATCCAGGCGCAATGTCGGTTATTGCCAATGGCATGCGCATCCTCGGTGATGTGGAATCAAACGGCACGATCAAGGTTGAAGGCGTAATCGAAGGAGCAGTTCGAGGTGCACGGCAGGTTTTGCTTGGGAAGTCCGGCGTAGTCCATGGCGATATTCACGCCGGCGATGCGGTGCTTGGAGGAAAGGTCGTAGGTGCCGTGGTGGCGAGCGAACGTGTAGAGATCCAGGGAACAGCTTCGGTCGAAGGCGATATTCATACCAAGAGCATCGTTGTTTATGAAGGTGGTTCGATAAATGGTGCAGTCCGCATGGGTGAGTCCGCGTCGCAACGCGCCGCAACGTCGCCTCCTGCCCCCGGAATGAGACTTGCCTCCGATGGCTGACCTCGCGAACGCGCGCAGATCCCCAAAAATCCGCGTGTTGCACAGAATGCTTGGAGTAGTCCTGGTCCTCTGGACTGCCACAGCCTGCAGTCCAGGCGATCATCGTTCTGCCGATTCGACTCAAGACGCATCGTTCAAGGTTGCGCTTCTAACTCCAGGTCCCATCTCCGACCGTTCCTGGAACGGAGGCGCTTACGACGGTCTCATGAGGATCCGTGACTCGTTAGGTGCGGAGGTCAGCCACATTCAGACGCGCACACCCGCAGAGTTCGACGAGAACTTTCGACAGTACGGCATGCAGAATTACACCCTGGTGTTCGGTCATGGATTCGAATTTCAGGATGCTGCCATGCGCGTGGCACCCGAGTTTCCCAACACGATTTTCATAACGACGTCGGGAAGCACGACGGGACCCAACCTCGCAGGAATCAGGTTTGCATTCGAAGAACCTTCATACGTGGCCGGAGTACTTGCCGCGCTCATGAGCAAGCGAAAGGTGCTCGGCACAATCGGTGGGACTGAGCTGCCACCCGTTAAATCCAGCTTTGATGCTTTTGCCGACGGCGCCCATTCGGTAGACCCGTCTATCCGAATCCTTACTTCCTATGTGGGCAATTGGGATGACGTGGGAGCGGGAAAGGAGCAGGCCCTTGCCCAGATTTCACAGGGCGCCGACGTGATCTTCCAAAACGCCGATGCTGCTGGCCTTGGTGTCTTTCAGGCCGCTCGGCAATCCAGCAACGTCTGGGTCGTTGGGTCCAACGCCGACCAGAATCAGATTGCCCCGGAGGTGACACTCGGCAGCGTACTCATAGATCTCCCGCTGGCTTTCCTCACCGTGGCGCGTGAAATCAAAGAAGGACACTTTGAGCCACGCGTTATTGCACTGGGCTCGGCAAGCCAGGTCGTTCGCTTTGTTTTTAATCCAGCCGTTGCCGAACGTATTCCCGCTAGCGCCAGACAGCGAGCTGATTCTGTCGAGAAGGCTCTGGAAAGCGGGAGCCTGAGGATCGTCGTCCCATCGCGCGACTCCGTCGCACGTTGAATGACTCCCTCGGCCCAGGAAATTGCGGCGTACCTCGATGAGGTGCTCGGTGTAGCTGACTTTCCAGACTACCCCAACGCACTTAACGGTCTACAGCTGGACAATCGCGGTCCAGTACTACGCGTTGCAACCGCGGTCGATTTTTCGATGTCCACTATCGACAGCGCGGCTTCTACTGGAGCGAACTTCCTCGTACTGCACCACGGCATGTACTGGAACGGCCTGCAACGGCTGGTTGGACTGCCACTAGACCGGCTCCGCAAGTTGCTGGAGAACGACATTGCAGTGTACGCTGCACACCTTCCTCTCGATGCCAGCAAAAGCGTTGGAAACTGCGCTCTTCTGGCACGCGAGCTCGCGCTCGATCCTACGGATCGCTTTGGTGACTATCATGGTGTCCCCATAGGAGTTGCTGGCAACTCGGATCTACTCACGAGCGAACTTCTGGATCGCGCCACGACTTTTTCTGCCAGACATGGGGGATCTGCCCGCGCCTCGGCTTTCTCCTCTTTGCGGCAGACGAGGCGCTGGGCGATCATCACAGGTTCGGGCGCTGACTCCAGCACCCTTCGAGCTGCAGCAGATCAGGGGATCGACACTTTGATCACCGGAGAAGGACCACATCATACTACGGTAGACGCTCCCGACCTCGGGCTCGTGGTTATCTACTGTGGCCACTATGCCAGCGAGACGCTGGGAGTCCGCGCCCTGGCTGGTTTGATCGCCGAGCGATTTCGCATTCCTGCTGAGTTTCTGACGCTGCCTACTGGTTCGTGACCCCGGCGCTTGAGCTGAAGGAGATTTCCCGGAGGTTTGGAAACGTCATAGCTCTTGACGCTGCATCGCTTCGCCTCAGAGCGGGCACTGTACACGCGGTACTTGGCGAAAATGGAGCGGGCAAGACCACACTCATGCGGATTGCCTATGGGATCACGCGCCCTGATTCGGGACTCATCCTCAGGAGAGGCGCGCCGGTGAGGATCAGGCATCCGTCTGAAGCAATGGCGCTGGGAATTGGCATGGTCCACCAGCACTTCTCACTGGTCCCGGCAATGAGCGTTGCTGAAAACGTCGCGCTTGGCCTGCACGGGCGGTTCCGTGTTCGTGATGCTCAGAAGCTCGTCGCGGAGCTGTCTGGCAGCACGGGACTCAGTGTCGATCCCAGGGCACGAATCGAGAAACTGTCTATTGCCTCTCAACAGCGGGTTGAAATTCTCAAGGCGCTGGCACACGACGCTACCGTACTGATTCTCGACGAACCCACTGCGCTCCTTGCGCCAGCGGAGACAGACGAGCTACTCGGCTGGGTACGAGCTTTTGTGGCAGGTACCGACAAAAGCGTCGTACTCATCACTCACAAGCTTCGCGAAGCCCTGGCCGCAGCCGACGACGTTACGGTTCTGCGCGAAGGCAAAACGGTCTACACAGCAACAGCTGTCGACACTACAGAAGACGTGCTGGTAACGGCCATGATTGGCGAGGGTGTCGGTCCGGTGATCGCACTCAAGAGGGAACAGCATCTACGGCGTCGGCCCGTGTTGGAGCTTCGCGGTGTCGGACTAAAGACGTCGGAAGGCAGGTCAGTACTCCAGAATGTGGATCTGGAGGTGTCGTCGCATGAAGTTGTCGGTATTGCCGCTGTAGAGGGGGAGGGACACCGCGAACTTCTTCGTATCCTTGCCGGCCGAACCAGGCCCGACGCGGGCGAGGCAACGCTTCCCGAAGACGTGGGGTTCGTACCCGACGATCGCCATAGGGATGCGACAATTCTCGAAATGTCACTCACTCAGAACATGTTGCTACGAGGCCTCCACGCCAGACGCGGCCGGATTGACTGGAAAGGGGCGCGTGAAAAGACTATCGCAGCTATGAAGTCTTTTCAGGTACGCGCCTCGGCTCCCGAAACGCCAATTGCAACGCTTTCAGGCGGGAATCAGCAACGCTTTGTTCTTGCCCGTGAACTGGATCCGCTGCCTGCTGCGCTAGTCGTAGAGAATCCGTCGCGGGGCCTCGACATCAGGGCTACAGCAAGCGTGCATCAGAAGATCCTCGAGGCACGTGATTCCGGTGTGGCCGTCGTACTCTATTCCAGCGACGTGGATGAGGTACTCGCCCTGGCTGACCGGGTTCTTGTAGTTCACCGTGGACGTGTTACTCCGGTTGCTTCCCAGAAGGATGAAGTTGGACGAACGATGCTCGGTGCAGCTGCTCTATGAACGCAGACAGGGAATCGCGCAGGGAACTGTTAGTACTGGTACTGGCTGTAGTGTTGGGAATGTCTCCTTGGTTCAGTACTACTGTTGTTGCTGGCGCGATTGCCAGTGAAAGAGGCCTTTCCGGTGCCGCCGCTATCTGGCTCACGCAAGGCGTACAACTCGGCTTTGTCCTCGGATCTTTAGTCAGTGCAATATGGCTGCTGGCCGATCGACTGATGCCCAGGAAACTTGCGGCTTGGAGTGCTATGCTCGCAGCGGCAGGAACCGCCGCACTTGTCCTGCCGGTCGTTGGACCCGGCACCGCGATTGGGCTGCGTGTTGTTGTAGGCGCAGCGATGGCCGGCGTCTATCCACCTGCGATCAAGATTGCAGCTGGTTGGACGCGCAATCGTAGAGGGTTGGCCATCGGCATGCTTGTGGCAGGAACGACGCTTGGATCTGCGACGCCACACCTTTTGCGTCTCTCGTTTTCAACAGAGACGTGGCGTGGACTCCAGCTGCTGGCATCGGGCTGTGCTCTGGTGGCTTGTGTGATTTTTGCATTTCGAGTGCGAGAAGGACCATATCAGGCCTCCTCGGCCCCTTTTGATCCAAGAGCACTCGGGGCCGTCGCCCGGAATCGCGCCGTCGTACTCGCGACTGGAGGATACCTCGGTCACATGTGGGAGCTCTACGCCATGTGGAGCTCAATTGGCCTCTTCTGGGCTTTTGTCGTGAGTGAACGATCGCTCTCTGGATGGGTGGCGCCGCTGTGCGCCTTTGCCACGGTCGGTGCCGGTGCACTGGGCTCACTCTGGGCTGGACGCGCAGCCGATCGGCTCGGCCGAAGCATTGTCACCATCGTAGCGATGGCTATAAGCGGCGCTTGCAGCCTGATGATCGGGCTTCTGCTCAACGCCCCCTTTCTGGTCATACTTGTTGTGGCCCTGGTTTGGGGCGCGACAATAGTGGCGGACTCCGCGCAGTTTTCGGCATCCGTAACCGAGTTTGCTGACCGGGAGTACGTCGGAACTGCAGTCACTGTTCAAACCGCGCTCGGCTTCCTGCTCACCATGGTCACAATTGGTCTCGTTCCCGGGTGGATCGAGCTCTGGGGGTGGCGCTATGCCTACATGCCTCTTGCAGTCGGCCCATTGCTTGGCATTTTTGCCATGGCGGGATTGAGGCGCCTCGAACGAGAGGCGGCAAAGCAGTGAGCATCATTGATGTACGACAACCCGGTATCGGGACGTGATTGGTTCGTTTGCACCCGGCCGTCGTGCCTGGACCGTTGCCACTCTTGTCGGCCTCGGCGCTGCCATGATTGCGTTCCTGGCGCTCCTCCTAGCACTGGGAGGATTTGATGTATCCAGGTCCATGGGAGCGCTGGTCAATGGCGCGGCCGGATCCCCAGCCATCATTGCTTCGTCTTCGTTTGTACGAGCAACGCCACTCATTCTGACTGGCCTCGCTGTTGCTTTGGCTTTCCGTGGTGGCGTGCTGAACATTGGAGCTGATGGTCAGCTCCTGGCCGGAGCTGCCGCCGCCTGTGCATTTGCTAACGTTCTTGGAGATGTACTCGGCGGTTTGTCCATTCCGCTCACCCTGGTTGTAGCTGCGTTTGCGGGAATGGGCGCCGCCGCCATACCTGCATGGCTCAAACTCAGGTACGGAGTGCTGGAAGTCATTTCCACGATCATGATGAACTTCCTTTGCCTATTTGCTGTTGGATACCTGGTGCGGGGACCGCTGCAGGAACCCACGGGCATTTATCCTCAATCCGATTCCATCCCAGCAGACAGCAGGTTGCCCTTTGTAGTTCCAGGAACGCGTTTGCACGCTGGGTTTCTTGTTGCGCTTTGTGCTGCCGCGGGGCTTTGGTGGTATCTGCGTGCAACTGCAGGAGGATTCCGTGTACTTGCGGTTGGCGCAAACGCCAACGCCGCAGCGGTGAGTGGCAGAGTGAACACCAGCCGAGTGACTGCGTTGGTGTTCCTTTGTAGTGGAGCACTTGCGGGGCTGGCAGGTGGTGTTGAGTTGACCGGTTCTACTTATGCGCTCTACGAGAACCTTTCACCCGGTTATGGCTTTACCGCTATCGCCGTGGCGCTTTTGGCAGCGCTCAACCCTTTGGGCGTTATACTCAGTGGGATCTTCCTTGGAGCACTCGCGGCTGGAGCCGCTTCGATGCAGAGAGAAGCCGGAGTGCCATCGGTGCTCGTGTCCGTTATCGAGGCGACGATAATACTGGGCATAATTGGGATTCAGGCCGTTATCGCTCAAAGAGCGCGGCGTGCGCGCTGAGGTCCCATGATTGACGCGACCCCTTTTCTGGAAGCCACGGTTCGCACTGCCACGCCACTTGCATTGGCTGCCTTGGGAGAATCGATAACTGAGCGAGGCGGCGTGATAAACGTTGGTCTAGAAGGTGCGATAATCGCCGGCTGTTTTGGAGCCCTCGTCGCAACTCAGGGTGGTGTGGGTGCCGGGATCATTGGAGGAATGGCGGGTGGCCTGGTTGTCGGAATCCTGATGATGGTTTTTGTAGTTGGTCTACGTTCCGACCAGATCATCGCGGGAACTGCACTGACCCTTGGGGCCTATGGCGCTACCGGCACTCTCTATCGTGTTGCTTTTGGGGAGCAGGGTGTGGCGCTCTCCGTGCCGACAATGGATCCTGTTGCCATCCCCGGGCTTTCGCAAATACCAGTTGTTGGATCCGCCTTGTTTTCTCAGACGGTGATGACCTATGTGGTCTTTGCGATGACGCCAGTCGTGTGGTGGTGGCTGTATAGAACGCATTCCGGGCTCGCGCTGCGAGCGATTGGAGAAGAGCCGCGCGCGGCTCTTGCGGCAGGGATTCACGTTTCCCGTTGGCGAAGCCTCGCAATCGTTGTTGGCTCTTTGATGGGTGGCCTGGCTGGAGCAACGCTCGTGCTGGCTCAAACGGGGACCTTCACCGAGCAGATGTCGGCAGGTCGTGGTTTTATTGCGATTGCCGTAGTTGCACTCGGCCGCTGGTCGCCGCATGGTGCTCTGGCTGCAGCGCTTCTTTTCGGTTCAGCCACAGCATTGCAGTACCAGTTTCAGGCCCAGGGATCTGCCCTTCCGTATCAGCTCTTTCTCGCACTTCCCTACGCTTTGACCCTGGTTGTACTTGCTTTGGGAAGCGGCGGCAGACGCGGTACTACAGGGTCGCGCGCGCCGGCAGCACTTGCTCGGGCTGACGTTTTGTCTGACTAGTTGCCAGGTCTCTCAGCATCCGGCGTAGGCGCTCGTCCATCGCAGGCGCCAATCACCATCCTCGAGTCGTTCCAGCAGGGAGTAAGCGACACCATCGCCCATGTAGCGCGCCAGAAGTATGGATGGCTGTGAAGCACCGCGAACGATTCCGGCTGTCAGGAGTTCGGTAGATTCAAGAGATTCTTCGGTTCCGGAATTGCGTTCCACATAGACAAGTTTGTATCGCGACGTACTTGGCTCGCGTTCCACAATGAGGAGCATGTGTTCCTGTGTGGGACTTGCTTCCTGGTTGAGCGAACGGGTCACTTCGGCGAGGACTATTGACGGATAACCTGTCAGGTTGATGAGGTAACCTCGCCTTACGACGTACGGGATCCCCTTGAGTGACTCAACGGTATCGCCAGGGGCTGCGGACGCTATGCGCGTAATCTCCATCGTCAAACGCAGCGAGTCGCGCCTTGACTGTCCTGCAATTGAGTCAGGTTCGATTGGAGTAAATCGTCCGCGCAGCACGCCGACCGTCCAGCTTCCTGGCTGCGAGTCCGGCGGCGCGTCGATAGAGACGTGTGGCCATGCGACGCATTCATCTGCCGATTCCGGAGGGATTATTGAACCTGCTCGCGCAGGTCCAATACGACGCCCGCTCAGCAGAAGGTCAAAGTCTGCGTTGGTGATCGCACCCAGATCAAAACGCGCACTGTCCAGCTCTACGCTGGAGTCAAAGGAACCCAGCACCACTGCAGCTTGACTCGCGTTAGCCCCCGCGACCAGGAAGGCAGGTCCGGCTGCAGTGTCCCAGGGAGAAACGACCACCACGGTGCTGTCCACGGAGTCGCTTGGTGGCGGCGTAACTACCACGGGCGTATCGTTGCTGCGCGCGGGTTCCGATCGCTCACAGGCAGCAATCAAGAACACGGCAACGATTCCACTGCAGAGTCGAATCCTGGGACGCATGTCCTCCAATCTGACTAACCCTTTCTGGACGTCAACTGAGAACCGAGAGTATGTCGTCTTCCGAAGCGGCCTCTAGCCCTCCCGCGCGCCCCTTTCTTGAAAGACTGGGTCTACACCGGCCAGAGTTGCGGGCATGGGCGTCTTACGACTGGGCCGTTTCTTCGTTTCAGACAACCATTCAAGTCGCGTTTTTCCAGATCTACTTTGTGAGTGTGGCTGCCCTGAGCCTCACAGGTGAAGGTGCTCGACTCCAGGCCTGGGCCACCGCAAACACCATTGCCGCGGTACTGGTTGCCGTCATTTCCCCGATTTTAGGCGCCATCTCGGACGTGGCAGCCGCAAAAAAGAAGATGCTTGCGGCGTTCATGCTGCTTGGTGTTTCAGCGGTCGCGGGAATGTTTTTTATTGACCAGGGCGAGCATCGCCTTGCAACGTGGCTCTACATCGCCGCAACGACAGGGGCCACGGCAAGCGTGGTCATGTACGAAGCGCTTCTGCCGCACCTGGCAAGCAATGATGAAATCGACCGTGTGTCGAGTGCCGGGTATGCGCTTGGCTACGTCGGCGGCGGCATACTGCTCCTCATCAACGTCGCGATGTTCCTTTCTCCTGCAACTTTCGGATTTCCCGTTGCGAGCGACCCGCTGAGTCGAGAAGGCACGCTTCCTATTCGAGCAGCGTTTTTGTCTGTGGCAGTGTGGTGGCTGGTTTTCTCTATTCCGTTGTTGCGACGAGTCAGAGAGCCTGCGCGTGTAAGAGAAGCAGACGAGCTGAGTGCGCAACGGGTCCTCATTACTCCCTTTGTTCGTCTTGGTGAGACAATATCGTCGCTGCGCACGTTCAAGCCAGCATTCCTTATGTTGCTGGCATTCCTCATCTACAACGATGGGATCCAGACGATCATTCGGATGGCTACAGCCTACGGAGTTGAAATTGGCATTGACCGTACTGCGCTCATTGTGGCCATTCTCATCGTTCAGTTTGTGGGATTCCCGTTTGCCTTTCTCTTTGGTATGCTGGCCGGTCGCATCGGCGCAAAGAGAGCGATCTTTATTGGTCTGCTGGCGTATGCCGTGATTTCAATTGTTGGCTATTTCATGAAATCGGCTCGCGATTTCTACATTCTGGCGTTTATGGTCGGAATGGTCCAGGGTGGAACTCAGGCGCTGAGTCGATCGCTTTTCGCCAGCATGATTCCCGCGCACAAGTCCGGCGAGTTCTTTGGGTTTTACTCTGTTTTCGAAAAGTTTGCATCGATTGGGGGGCCGCTGCTGTTTGCTGCTACCATCGCAATAACTGGCAGCAGCCGTAACGCAATATTGGGCGTAATTCTCTTCTTTGTACTCGGCGCGCTTGTGCTTTCCAGAGTAAACGTCAAGGAGGGGCAGCGGCTCGCACGTGAGGCAGAGCGCGACTTGGTTCCCGTTCAGCCGACATAGTGTGCTCTACAGAGTTCTGCGTCAGCTAGCAAGAATTGCGCTCCGCTGGTACTACCGCTCCATCCAAGTCACAGGCAAGGAACGAATTCCTGCGACTGGGCCCCTTATACTCGTCGCCAACCACAACAATGCTCTTGTCGACGCTCTGTTGGTTGGAACGACCGTCGATCGCGTCGTCCGACTCACTGCAAAGGCCACATTGCTCGACAACCCGATCGTTCGGTTGCTCATCTCGTCTGTTGGTGTCGTGCCGCTTCGCCGGCGCGCCGACGAGAAAGAAGTGCTTGGTCCAGCTTTGGCAGCCAGCCGAAATGAGGAAGCATTCCGCGAGGTAATTGCAACACTTGGGAGCGGGCGGGCGGTTCTGATCTTTCCTGAAGGGATTAGCCACAGTGCGTCGCAGCTTGCACCTCTAAAGACTGGGAGCGCTCGCATTGTATTGCAGGCTTACTCAGCCGGTGTGCGTGGAATCAGGGTCGTGCCGATTGGTCTGATCTTCGAGGACAAGGCACGTCCACGGAGCGACGTACTCGTTCAGGTCGGTCGTGCAATAGATGCCGATGCCTATATAACGCCAGATAGTGCCGCGGCGGTGAAAGAACTCACCCAGGGGATTGAAGCGGGGTTACGCGGTGTAACGCTCAATTTTCCTACGGATTCTGAAGCCTTTCGTGTTCTGGAACTTTCGCGCACTCTTGGCCAGGTTCTTGACCGGTTGCGCGAGCTTCACGAAGGCGAGACTCCGCTTTTAGAATCGGTCAGGATCGCGCGAAGGCTCGAGGAAGTGCGCCTAACCCTGCCCAGCCTCGACGAGCTGACCGCCCTGCGTGTGGAGCGCTTCATTGCCCGCCTACAGACATTTGCACACTCGGTGAGCGAACTCAGGCTCCCCCTCAATGATGTCTGGATGCCAGTAACAGCTGCGAGCGGAGCCTGGTTCATTGTGCGAGAATGCGTGATCGGATTAATCGTTGCTCCGGTCGCGCTCTGGGGAAGACTAAATCACTGGATTCCACTCAGAGCCGCCATGGAACTAGCACGGCGCACATCCAGACACGCGGATCAACCTGCCATGCGCACAATAGTGAGTGGATTACTTTTTGTGCTCGTGACCTACACGATCACTGCAGTAGTGATCGCTTTACTTGTGGGCTGGAAATGGGGACTTGTCTACCTCGCGTCACTCCCTCTCTCCGCCAGCGTGGATTTCTGGTTTGCTGACCGACTGGACCGCGCCATCAGAAGAGCGCGTGGCTATCTTCGGTTCAAGAGAGAGCCAACCCTGCAAACCCGCCTGGTAGAAGAAGCCGCATGGTTGCGTCGTGAAGCGGAATCGCTCGACCAGCTGCTGGCCTAGTTCTGGCTCTTTGGGGGCAGGAATCTTCCCACAAGATCCCAGTGCCAGGCCTCGAGTCGTTTACCGGTTCTTGGGTCCTTGAGCGGCTTGTACTGAAGCCGCTCAGCAGGTAGACCAACGCGTTGCCCGTACTTGAGGAGGAGCGCTTTGTCCGTTGAGACCAGATGCGCCATCGGATGCCCCTTCCAGACGTGGCGATGAAGCCAAAGTCCGCCGTCCATGGCGTAGATCATGCCATCACGACGGCGGACGAATTCTTTGATCCCGAATTCCAAAGTCGTTGGACCAGTCATGGTCCAACATTAACCCAACTCAGCTCCTACTCATTCCCTGTGGCGCTACTGACAGGTTACCAGCCCTTCGACTGTCGCCGGAGCCAGTGCCGGAACTCCACCCACGAACAGCGCACATTCGATCGGGTAGGCCAACGGATGAGTAACCTTTGCTGACCATCCACCCGCCGTGGCGGTTCCGAAGGTGATGACCACGCCCTGAGATCCGTTGAAGTTCAGCGCGGTGAGATCGGTTGAGTAGGCGCTGTATTCGTAGAAGTATGCTTCCTGGGCGGTTGCGAGGTTCCGGATATCCGACCGAAGGGCGGCAGCGTTAGCCTTGCCCTTGGTGGACTGGAACTTCGGGATGGCGAAAGCCGCCAAGATCCCGATGATCACAACCACGATCAGGAGTTCGATTAGGGTGAAGCCTGCTCTATTCTTGCTCATGGATTGAGCCATTCGATTCGGTGGGTCGGAGCCAGGCGAGAACGCTCACCTTGCTGCCCCCCACAAAAGCAATGCCGAGGCCAGAGGCAGCGATTGCCATTAACTCCTTTACTGACAATCACTTAGCGCTTCTGCCACCCCCTCGACATACGATTTTTTGCCCTCGAATCGCGTTTTTTGAGGCAGGTTGCAACGGTCCGGGTCGCCAGCCCTACACCCAAAATCGCAACGGATTAGTGCTTGGCATCCACCCAGTTATCCCCCACCCCAATATCCACGACCAAGGGGACGTCCAACTCGGCGGCACCTTCCATCTCCTTCCGCACGAGCGCTGTGAACATCTGGACCTCATCCTCAGGGGCCTCGAAGACCAGCTCGTCGTGCACCTGCAGGAGCATTCGCCCCGACAATCCCATTTCCGTGATGCTTTTGTGTAGGCGAATCATCGCAATCTTGATCAGATCGGCTGCTGAGCCCTGGATGGGCGCATTGGTGGCAACTCGCTCTCCGAAAGCTCGAATGTTGAAGTTGCGCTCCTTGAGCTCGGGAATGTAGCGCCGCCGACTAAAGATGGTCTGCACATACCCGTTGGCCTTTGCAAACGTCACCATGCTATCCAGGTACTCCCGGACTCCTTTGAAGCGCTCAAAGTAAGTGTTGATAAACTCCTTCGCCTCAGCATTGCTGATTCTCAATTGCCTTGAGAGGGCGTTTGCACCCTGGCCATAAATCGTCGCAAAATTGATCGTCTTGGCGCGGGCTCTCATATCCGAAGAAACATCACCAGGATCGACACCAAAGATTATGGCTGCGGTATCGCGGTGAATGTCCCGTCCTGCCTTGAATGCTTCGACGAACGCTGGATCCCCGGACAGATGCGCAAGCAGACGCAGTTCGATCTGTGAGTAATCTGCCGCAAGCAATTTCCAGTCGCTCCTCGGTACAAAACCTCGACGTATATCCCGGCCAAGCTCCCTTCGGATAGGGATGTTCTGCAGATTTGGGTTGCTGGACGAGAGTCGCCCTGTCGCCGCGACTGTTTGATTGTAGGATGTGTGCAACCGTCCATCGCGTGGAAGAACAAGGTCGGGCA
>CAZYTS010000091.1:0-14565 GCA_964649855.1 uncultured Gemmatimonadaceae bacterium | reverse complement strand
AGCAGCTATCTCGGCACAGAAGACGCCTGGCGCTTTGTAAAGCGCATGCATGCCGAAGGAAAGATTCTGCCTGTTGTGGGCGACCTTGGTGGTGACAAGGCATTTCCTGCGCTCGCAAGGGAGCTGCGAGCGCGCTCGCTTGTACTTTCGGCGCTCTATACATCTAACGCCGAAATGTATGTATGGCGGGACGGACTCTTCCCCAGGTTTGCAGAAACGGTTACACAGCTGCCTGTCGACGCCAGATCGGTGATTATCCGGAGTTACTTTGACCGCTCGGGAGGCTCGCACCCGTTGGCGGTGCGAGGCCACACTTCAGTGCAACTCCTGCAGAGAGTCGAGGACTTTGTGCGTCACTTTCGTGGCAATCGTCTCGAATCCTACTGGTCTATAGTCTCGCTCGATGCTCGTTAGGAGTCTTAGCGCGCGACACTCTCGCGGGTTTCTCTGTGGCGTTGTGTGGCGTAGCCCACGATCACACCAACCAGAGATCCCGGAAGCATGATTTCCCAAAAATAGGCTGGTTGTCCGGCCTGCTGCTGGGCGTACACGACGCCGTAGGCCAACAGCGCTCCGATTGCAAGTCCGAAGACGATGCCTAACGGGAGTGACTTGACCTTGCGGGCAAAGTAGCCAATCAGCAATCCAGCTATCAGGCCTTTGGCTGTCGATCCGATGACTATCCCCATAATGTCCGGCGCCGTCTCGGGCGCAGAAACAAGGGCGCTCAAACCATCGAGAACTCCCAGCACGCCGCCGAGGAGCATTCCATACAGGATCTTGTTCATTGTGAGGCCTGAGGTTGGGGTTGGCTCAATGCTACTCTCTACAACCCAATTCCACACTCCATTAACGGCCGGTCAATTCCTCAGAAAAGCGAGCATCGCTATCCGCACCAGGATGTAGGCCAGGATCAGGGTAATCGCCATCCTGTGGCGACGGCTCAACCTCCCGATCCGTTCAACCAGAGACTCGCGGTGGGCACTCACGGGAAGGCGATCGAGGAACGCGGCGATGTCCTTCCCAAACTCAGTAGGGCCGGAGTACCTCTCGGCGCGGCTCTCAGCCGTTGCCCGCGCTACGATCGACGCCAGCGGCGGAGGGAGTCGGCTCCCCTCCAGAGCACTCGCTGCCACTTCCCTCAATACCACACCCAGCGCGTAAACGTCGCTTCGCTCGTCCACGTCACCGACCTGGCCAGACGCCTGCTCCGGAGCCATGTAGCCCGGGGTTCCTACTACAACACCGTCCGCGGTGGCGTTCTTTTCCGCGCTCATGACTCCGTCGCGCTCCAGGCCAGTAAACTCGCGCCGGGACTCGGATCGAATCCGGGCAGTACCCCAGTCCATGACCAGAACCTCACCAAAAGGCGCGAGCATTACGTTCTGCGGTTTGAGGTCGCGGTGAATTACTCCGCGCGTGTGGGCAAACGCTACGGCGTCGCAAACGCGAACGACAATGCGTAGCCCGTCGCCGAGGGTAAGGCCTCTGGTCATGCGCTGATCGAGTCTTTCGCCATCGACAAGCTTCATCACATAGAACGCTCTGTCGTCGGCGAGCAGTCCCGCGTCGTAAACGGGTACGATTCCCGGATGTTCCAGTTGGGCAAGCGCCCTCGACTCACGACGCAAACGTTCGTGAGCATCTCTGGCCCCGGCCACCGGCGTGATCACCTTGAGGGCTGCATCGCGACCCAGAACGGTGTCGAATACACGATACACGACGCCCATGCCGCCTCTGCCGAGTTCTTCGCGCAGCTGATATCGCGCGTCCCTGAGCTGCGGTGTATCGTCGAGCGACTGGACTCTGGCAACGGCCGCGTCGGAGAGCCGGGTCACGGTATGTTCACGCCAAAGTAGTGGCGTGCGTCGTCGCGGAACTCCTCCTCGCTGCCGCTGTGGGAGCGCAGGGTTTCCAGGACTCGCTCGCGCAACTGTCGTCTCGCCCACGCCAGATAGTTTGTTACCTGCGTAACCGGCACGTCAAAGCGCTGTGCAAGCTCGCTGTAGCTGGGTTTTGTCTCTGAATCGGCCGAGTCAATATCGTGCAGCACCATCATGGCGTACTGGACTTCTTTGCCAGTGGCTGCACAGTGACGTTCAAAGGCCTGGAGGGAACGTGCGATCAAAGATCGCAGCCATTCACGGTCAAAGACATCGACTGACTTTCCGTCTCCTGTACCTTCCACGAGGTAGGGACGCGTAAGTGCTTCCGCTTCATCGAGCGGGATATGTACATGGCTACCGCTCCTCTTGGTACGGTTGCTAGCCTTTAGCTCATTGGCCATGAACGAATCCAGGCAGATGCGAACGTACGTTCTGAAGCGCGCGCGCCGCTCGTCGTACTTTGCAAAGAGTTCGCGCGTGAGCGCGCGCACCATGAACTCCTGAGTGGCATCGGCGGCATCGTCCGAAGAAAGTCGCCACTGAATCCGCAAATGGGTATATACCGGAGCCCAGTATAGCCCAGCCAGTTCCGCAAAGGCGCGTTCGCGCAGCGTCGAGTCTTCGCTCGATGCCGAGTGAACTATAGATAGGCGAGTGACGGGAAATTGTGCGCCCGTGTCAGAGGGCACCCGTGGGCTCAAGGCTTTCGTTTACCCGTTTGGGCAGACGTCGGTGGCGGTTGTAGCTGTGTAGTGTCAATCTTGAAGGTAAACAGCTGCTGCACCAACTGACGCACCTTGCGGTTGCCCATTACCGCCGATCTGAAACGCATCTCCGGGAGAGTTCGCCTCACCGCACGGGAAAACTCGTCGTGCGAGGTTGTGAGGACTACAAAACTGGTTGTGTCGGCGCGACCCGTAGTGTCGACCACGTATTGCACCGCCACGCTCCCCTCTATCCGTCGCTCGAGTAGCGATGGAGGATACGGTGGCGCCGCGCTCTCGTCGTATCGCGCCGCAGCCGTGTCTACTTCAAGAACCGTGAGTATCGTATCACCAGGGAGCTCCTCGATCGGCGGCGGTGCCTCGTCCTGCTCCACGAGCTCGTCTTCTGCGATCCCCTCGGGCTTGACTATCGCAAGGCGCTCCGGCTCTTTAGCGTCGCTTTGCAGAGTGCCTTCACCACCAGGCGCCATGAGTTGCGAGTAGGTTATACGCTCACGCGTACCCTGCTTTACTGCTGCTGGTTTGTCCTTGGGAATGAGATACTCCGCCCACTTGAAGGACTCAGGCACTTCCTCGTGCAGCTGCTCACTTCTGTTTGCCGGAATGACCGCCGAAACAATCAGGAACGTGTGCGCAATCACGCTCACCACGTAGCCTTCAACCGTCGTGAGCGTCGTCCCGGAAGACATCGACTGGGAAAGTCGCCGAAACAGCATCCTATCCTAAAAACGGTGGGAGGGGGATCACCACCTGCTTCCTTCATATATGGTCCCATCCTGCCCAACTGACAAGCTTCTTATGACGAACCGTACACCAGTGAAGGAATTCGGATCAGGAAGCGTCCCAAACGCCTTCCAGCCCCAACTGCCTCAGCTGCTGGCTATGATCGACGACGACGCCTGTCGCTTGTGGAGCGGCAGCGCCCAGCGTGCCGCCCTGAGCCCCCTGAACCCGAGCCAACCCAGCGCGATGATGAAACAGAGATGCTTAACCACCGCCTTTGCCGCCGCAGCCTGAAATTGCGGGCGCGCCTGGTCTTGCACCGCACTCCTCAATTGCACGATATCGAGGCCAAAGAACACCAGCAGGACCACAAACAGCCCCGTGACTACCAGACTCAATATCCCCAGGATCCTGAGTACGGCAGCATGATCAGCCCAGCTCGCCACAGCATAGGCTATTGCGAGGCCAAGTAGCGGAGTGAGAAGAAAACCGGACAGCAGTCCGACGGTGGCAAATCTCCACTCGATGTTATCCACCCGTAGCGGCAACACGCTGGTTGCAAAGTCCATCACAGGCGTGAGAACCAGCAGCGCTGCAATCAGGTAGATCGGGCCTACAAGGGGCTCGGCAGAGTCGAAGGGACGAGACGTCATTGCTCTCTGGAATACGGTTTTCGGGCGGGATTTGCGTCTGACAGATAACGATCAGGCCGACGCGCCGTTACCTCAAGCGGGAAAAGTGCCCTAAAAAAGCTATGGGGACCGGGTCACTGGCACCCGGCCCCCACAACTCTCGCGCAGAAGGGGGTTGCGCGAAGTCCTGGCTAGACGATTCGCCCTCTCTTAACAGCGAAGCCTACGATTACTAGAAGACCAGTTCCCATCAGCATCCAGGTCTCGGGCTCAGGGGTCACCGCAGTGTTGAGGCTGCTCGTGATGAATTCCTGGCTCCCGACGCCTTTGACCACACCCGCTGCGCGGACATCGGTCACGATCGTCCACTGGCTGAAGTCAAAGCTGGACGCACCGCCACCCGTATACCACGAGTTGGCGAGGCCGAGCCAGTAGGCCTCATGGCCGGTGTTGAGTGGGTTGGTGCCACCATTCGGGTTGCCCGGGTTGAGCAGATTCCAGATTGCAGCCTGGAGGCCGCCATACTGCGAAGTGCTGACCGTGCTGTACTGTGAGGCAAGGAAGGCGGCCTGCTGATACTGAGTCAGCTTGCTGTCTCCATGCCGGGTCAGACTGAGGTCGCCCGACGCCATGTTCGTGAAGTTGGCGTCCCAGGTTGAACCCCAGAGGACCACGTTGAGGACGTCGACACAGTAAAGATCGATCACCGGCTTGGTCGGATCCGACGTCAGTGTGCCCCAGAAGGGACCGACGTAGTACCCCATGGCGACGGGTAGCCCGCCCGGGTTGGGCTGAAACTTGACCGTTCCAGTTGTCTGTGCGCCGGCGGCTACGGAGCCCAGTGAAATAGCCGCGGCGGCGAGTAGAGGACGGAGACGCATCGTTTGGAGTAGCAAGGTTAACAATGAGAGGGTTTTGGCGCCCGCCGGGCCCGGCCATCTCAGCACCAATCGTCTGACCGAGTTGGGCCGGGGCCGGCGTGCGATAGATCACATAGCAGGGCTCGTGCCAGCCGGGAGCGTAACGGGTTGTTCCGCCACTGTGACGGTCTCAAAGCGTTGATGGCACACAACTTACAGAGCGGTCTGCTGCACTCCGCAGTGCCCCGACCGCGTCGATACTGACACACTGACCGAGATCGGGGCGGACAAAAATGCTCGCGTGATGCACCGCATCGACGCTGGTGCGGACGAAACGCACGGGCTCGCCGTTGTCAACGGCGCTCCCTGCGCTCTTGCGATCCCTTCAGGCCGCGATTTCGCCCTCCCGCTCGAGGAACTGAGCGATCCGCTTCTTCTGCTTCTCGGCGTCGGACTCACCGAGCTCGATCAGCCGTCGGATGTAGTCCTCCTGGAACATGATCAGGGACAGGATATCTGGACTGGTGGTCTTTCTCGTGCCCAAGCCACGAGTCAGGAACCGGAAGAAGGAAGGGAGCTTGAACTCGTATTCTCGAGACAAGCGACCCAGATCCATTGAAGGCCGAAGAACCAACAGATCGATAACCCGCAGTCCCTCGCGCTTTTCAGGGGGGAGCTTGTCCAACAATCGGTTCAGCCGCTGCAGACGACTAACGTCCTGGTCGATCATGTCCAGGAAGATGGCGTTGTAGAGCACTCCCAGGACCTGTGCGGGAGGGGGATAGCCTATGAGCTGAGGTGTATCGGCCTCTGCCCGTGTGCGCAGGTAGCGAGTTGAGATCGTAATGACGCGAGACGCACCAAGATGCAGCGCTGGTGAGATCGGGGCGGTGAGCCTGATGCCTCCATCGCCGAACCACTCATTCCCCACCTGCGTCGCCGGGAAAATGAGGGGCAGTGAAGTCGACGCCATGACGTGGTCAACTGTCAGTCGTGCCTTCTCTCCGCGACGCTGTGGACGTTCCCAGAGATTCATTTCACGTCCCTGAACCCACGTAATCGATTGGCTCGTGGTGTAGCTCGTCGCGCTTAGGGCAACGGCTTGCAGCGTTCCGCGCGTCAGGTTGAAGTCGATTCCCGGGAAGGTGCCGTCTGGATTTCGCTCCAACGTTTCAGTGAGGAACTCGCGAAGCGGCGTAGTATCTACCATGCCGCGCATGCGCTCTGGATGTGCTGCACCACCCGAAAGAAGTTTGAAGCCCGAGCGTAGCACATTCGAGGTGAGCGACGAGGCGTCAACTCGATACACGCTCTCCGGTGTGAGTGAGAGCCAATGGTTGGCTAGTGCTTCGGTCGCCTCGCGAAATGAGCCGCGGTGATTGGCGAGGTGTATGGTGTTGACGGCTCCCGCTGAGACCCCGGTGAGTATGGGGATTCTGAGGTGGGGGTAGTCGCGGGCGATTGCCTGGAGGAGTCCAACCTGGTAAGCGCCACGCGCGCCACCGCCGCCGAGTACCATGGCGAGGTCGGAGGTAACAGGGGTGGGTCGGTTCATGGAGACAAATTACAGGGGGTGAGGCGCGAGGGGTTGTGTCACGCGTCCCCTCTGCCTTGAGTCGCTCGTCTCTTAGAAAACTGCGGTCGCTTCGATCTCGACTTTGGCTCTGGCCTCGAGCAGGGCCGCCACCACCACGACGGCCATGGCGGGGTAGTGTCGCCCGATGATTTCGCGATAGGCCACGCCGATGCCTTCGCGGGCTGCGAGGTATTCATCTCTGCTGGTTACGTACCATGTGAGTCGCACCAGGTGTCGAGGTTCGGCACCAGCAGCACGGAGCACGTTTACGACGTTCCGTAAGGCCTGCGCCGTCTGCGAAGCAAAGTTGTCGGTCTCTATCGTCTGGTCTTCGGGGTTCCAACCGATCATGCCGGATGTTACAAGCACTCTACCTTTAGCAATCATTCCATCGCTGTAGCCGTGCGGCCGTGACCAGCCCGCGACGGTAACGGGCAACGGAACGAGAGACTCCGAGGCTTCACTCATGCTGTGTTGTCAGGAAGGGTTTCTAAGCCTGAAGCGCTGCAGCTTGCCGGTGGCAGTTCTTGGCAGCGCTTCCATGAACTCTACGGCGCGAGGGTACTTGTATGGCGCAAGCTGTTGTTTGACCCAATCCTGGAGGAGCTTGGCCGTGGCAGCGTCTGCCGTGTGCTCTGCATTGAGAACGACGCACGCCTTGACGATCTGTCCGCGTTCCTCATCGGGAACTCCAATGACGCCGCATTCGCGCACCGCGGGGTGCTCGAGTAGCACTCCCTCCACCTCGGGTCCCGAGATGTTGTAGCCCGACGAAATGATCATGTCGTCGGTTCTGGCCTGGTACCAGAAGTATCCCTCTTCGTCCTGGATGTAGGAGTCTCCAGTGAGATTCCATCCATCTTTCACATACGCCTGCTGGCGTTCGCGGTTGTCGAGATAGCGGCAACCCGTGGGTCCGCGCACTGCGAGCCGTCCGATCTCTCCTCTCGCGGCCTCCTGCATATTCTCATCGACTACGCGGGCTTCGTAGCCGGGTACCACGAGTCCGGTCGCACCTGGCCGTATATCGCCATCGGATGCACTAATAAATATGTGCAGCATCTCCGTGGCGCCGATGCCGTCGATTATTGCCAGTCCGGTGGCGGCAAACCAGGCTTCAAAGGTCGACCTGGGCAGCGCTTCACCGGCCGAGACGCAACGTCGCAGCGACGTGGTGTCGAAGTCCTTGAGCATCGGCAGCATGGCCCTATAAGCGGTAGGTGCCGTAAAGACCACACTGGCGCCAAACCGCTGGATCCCTTCTATGAGGTGCGGTGGTGTGGCCTGCTCCAGCACCACAGCGCTCGCGCCAATACGCAGGGGGAAGAGAACGAGCCCGCCGAGTCCGAAGGTGAAGGCAAAGGGGGGCGATCCAATGAAAACGTCGTCCTCAGTTGCCTTGAGCACATAAGGAGGAAAGCAATCGCAGATAGCCAGTATGTCGCGGTGAAAGTGTACCGTTCCCTTGCCTTCACCTGTTGTTCCTGAGGTGAACGCAACCAGGGCCACGTCGTCTGCCGCAGTGCGCACGTTCTCAAAGGTAGAGTCCTTTCCCTCGATCAGGGGCTCGAGCGCCTGCGGGTGCGACGTGTCTCCACCGTATTGCAGGATGCGCGCGTTGTGCCGCGTTGAGCCATCCAGGTGTGTGCGCATCGCCTCGACACATTCTCCGGCGATTCGTGCGTCGGTAATGGCGAGCGCTATCCTCGCCTTATCAGCCACGAACTTCAGTTCACGGGTTCGCAGCAGTGGCATGGTGCAGACGACCACTCCTCCTGCTTTGAGCACGGCAAACCAGAGGGCAACCATCATGGGCGAATTGGCGCCTCTGAGCAGCACGCGGTTACCCGGCACGAGTCCGCAGTCCTCAACGAGGACGCTGGCAATGCGGTTGCTCAGTTCAAAGAGTTCGCGGTACGTCAGGCTCAAGGATGGTGATCGGAACGCGGTACGCTCACCCCAGCCGCGTTCGATGGCTGCGTCGAGAAGTTCAGTTGCAGCGTTGAGGTAGTCAGGATAGCCCAAATCGGGAATGCGCCCGTAGTCCATGTGGGGCCAGAGCTCCGCCGACGGCAGGTTGTCTCGAGTAAACGTGTCGAGGTGGGCTGATGGCACACCTCCGGGGAGGAAAGGTCGGTTGCTCCGCGAACTCATCTGGTGCGGTCTCCGGAGGCGGGTTTACCACTCAGCTGACTCGCAATGACGAGCTGCTGTATTTCACTGGTCCCTTCGTAAATGCGCAGCGCGCGCACCTCGCGATAAAGTCGTTCGACGATGTTGCCGCTTTGCACGCCGCGTCCCCCAAAGAGCTGTACCGCGCCGTCAACCACCCGCTGTGCTGCTTCGGTGGCGTACCACTTTGCCATTGCAGCTTCGCGTGTTGGCCGCATTCCGCGATCTCTGGTCCACGCCGCCCGATAGACGAGTAGAGCGCTGGCGTCTATCTCCGTGGCCATCGACGCCAGCCTTGCCTGCGTCAGCTGGAGATCAGCGAGTCGCTGGCCGCGCACCGTGCGCGCGCCGGAATAGTCGAGCGCTTCTTTCATTGCACGACGCGCCATTCCCGTGGCAGCAGCACCTACTGTAGGACGGAAGACGTCGAGCGTTCCGAGTGCCACTCCAAGGCCGCGCCCCGCTTCGCCGACCACTGACTCCAGAGGGAGTTTGCAGTTGTTGAAAGAGATCCTGGCCAGCGGATGCGGCGCGATAACGCGCAGCCGTTCCTCGACCTTAAGGCCCACTGCATCAGCAGGTAGGACAACGGCGGCAAAGGATCGATCGCCGCCGGCAGGGTAACGAGCAAAAACCACGTAGAAGTCGGCGATTCCGCCATTGGAGATCCAGGTCTTTTCACCATCCAGTCGCCAGCTCCCATCGTCTCCCCGTGAGAGCGTCGTACGCATGGCTGTGATCTCAGAGCCGGCCTCTGATTCAGATAGTGCAAATGCAGCGATTGTCTCACCTCTAGCCACGCCAGGGAGCCAGCGCGCTTTTTGATCTTGGGAGCCGAACAACGAAATCGCGCCGCTGCCTAATCCTTGCATGGCAAAGACAAAATCGGCGAGGGGGTCGTGGAAGGCCAGGATTTCCCGCGCCAGGCAGAGCGTGCGGCAGTCGAGCGCGGCGCTGCTTCCCCCGTGTGGAGAAACCACCGCTTGACGCAGCCAGCCAGAACCGCCTAACGCGATGGCTATTCGGCGGCACGCGGCATCTGTATCGCTTTCGTGCGCGGGCCACGAATGAAGACGGCACCATGCCTCGAGCTCTGCGGCAAACGCATGGTGAGCGTCTTCAAAAAATGGCCAGCGCCAGTGTTCAGCGTCCTGCGCGGTTTGCGTCAATGGCTTGTCTGGAGTGCTGGTACCGTTCCTCTAGCAGCGGTTCTTGCCCACTCGGTCAATCCCCCTTGAACTCCACTTCCTTCTTTCCAACAAATGCGTCATAGGCTCGTTCAAAGTCAGCAGTTGTCATGCAGAGAGCCTGTGCGGCGGCTTCGTTGGCCAGAGCAGTCTCGATGGGCATTGACCATTCCTGGTTGAGACAGGCTTTGGTTACGACATGCGCAAAGGAAGGGCCCGTCGCCAGCGATCTCGCAAAGTTTAGCGCCTCACCCTCGAGCTCATTGCTGTTGACCAGGCGATTGTAAAAACCCCAGCGCTCCGCTTCTTCTGCGTTCATAAAGCGACCCGTGAACAAAAGCTCGGCGGCTCGGCCAGCACCAATGATCCGCGGCAGCATGGCGCACGCCCCCATGTCGGCTCCGCTGAGTCCAACTTTCGTGAACAAAAATCCCACGCGGCTCGATCGCGTACCGATGCGAATGTCGCTCGCCATGGCAATGATTGCACCGGCTCCGGCACAGACACCGTCGATTGCTGAGATGATCGGTTGAGGACAGGCGCGCATCACGCGCACAAGGTCTCCCGTCATCGTAGTGAACCGCAAGAGTTCTGAGGTCCGCGAACCCTTTCTGGCCTGAACAAGCGGGCCGATGATCTCATGCACGTCGCCGCCGCTCGAAAAGTTGCCGCCGGCTCCGGTTATCACGATGGCGCGCACATCCTCCACTCTTGAGAGTGCGCCAAGGTGTGCGGTCAACTCCCTGTACGACTCAAAGGTGAGCGGGTTTTTACGTTCCGGTCGGTTGAGCGTGATCGTTCCGACCGGTCCGTTCACGGCCCAGCCGAAGTGTACGGGCGAAAGTGTGCTTCCCGAGGTTGCCATGGATGAGATGATTGCGCCTTATCGGAGTGGTATCGACGGTGACTGACGACCTCGAAACGACAATGGGTTTTGCCGCGGTCGCCGTCAAGGCTGATCAACTCTGCGAGCTCTTTGCGCGTTCCACCAGGCGCTCCAACTGCTCCCTGCCAGATTTGTACATCCAGGGCCACTGCGCTCCCTTGTAGCCAAGTTGGGCTGCGGCATGCAGTGTCCAGTTTGGGTCGGCAAGATGCGGGCGGGCGAGAGCACAGAGATCGGCGCGTCCGGCTGCAAGTATCGAGTTGATCTGGTCCGGGTCGGTGATGGCACCCACGGCAATGGTTGGGATTCCAAGTTCGTTGCGGACGCGGTCGCTGAAGGGGGTTTGCCACATGCGCCCGTAAACAGGTTTTGCATCTGGCGAGGTCTGTCCAGTGGAAATGTGCATGATATCCGCGCCCTCGCTGCTGAAGGCACGAGCTATCTCCACGCTATCTGCGGCGTCTACGCCTCCTTCCACCCAATCGACCGCCGAAATGCGCACCGATATTGGTCTATTCTCCGGCCACACGCTTCTGATTGCGCGGAACACTTCCAGCGGAAATCTCAATCGATTCTCCAGTGGCCCACCGTATTCGTCCGTTCGGCGGTTGGCCAATGGTGTGATAAAGCTCGACAGGAGGTAGCCGTGCGCGCAGTGCAGTTCCAGCATGTCAAAGCCGGCCTCTACTGCCATCTCTGCCGCGCGCTCAAAGGCCATTGTCACCTCTTCCATATCACGACGCGTCATCTCTCGCGGAACCTGCATCGTGGACCTGTGCGCCAGGGCCGACGGGCCAATCACCTCCCAGTTTCCACTCTCCAGCGGAATATCCGTGCCTTCGAGCCCCAGTCTTGTCGAGCCCTTTCGCCCGGAGTGGCCGAGCTGCAGGCAGATCATAGCGTCCGACTCCGCATGCACAAAATCTGTTATACGTCGCCAGCTTTTTACGTGCTCGTTGCTGTACATTCCGGTACAGCCTGTGGTGATTCGTCCCTGTCGAGTCACACACGTCATTTCAGTGATCAGCAAGCCGGCGCCGCCCAGCGCCCGGGAGCCGTAGTGCACGAGATGAAAATCGCCGGGAGTTCCTTCAACGGCCCGGTACATGTCCATCGGTGACACCACCACGCGATTCGCCAGCGTCATCGACCGCAGTCTGAATGGCGTAAACATCGGAGGGGGAGAAGGCTCTCGCCGGGCAACTTCTGCCCCCGCGGCCTGGCTGGCTGCCGCAGAAGCAAACCAGCGCTCTACGCCAGCCAGATATGCCGAATCTCGTAACCTCAGATTCTCGTGGCTTACGCGTTGCGAACGAGTGAGCAGAGAATAGGCGAACTGCCTGGCGTCGAGCCCCACATACCTCTTTACGTTCTCAAACCACTCCATCGAATTGCGCGCCGCGTTCTGAAGTCGCAACACCTCAACCCTGCGCTCCGCTTCGTAGCGATCGAGCGCAGCGTAAAGGTCGTCCTGGTTCTCTGACCGATCTCCAGCGGCGGCAGCGACCTCCCTGGCCAGAACTATCGCGTCTTCCATTGCCAGTTTGGTTCCCGACCCAATTGAAAAGTGCGCGGTGTGAGCCGAATCTCCCACGAGCACCACGTTGTCGGAGCGCCAGCGCTCGCAGCTGACTCTCTGAAAGGTCAGCCATGGCTGGCGCAGCCTGTGCTGAGCCGCTTTGAATTGCAGTGCGTGGCCGTCGAGCCACTGCGCGAACATCTTTTCACACCGCGCAGTCGTTTCCTCGGCGTCCATTTTATCAAAGCCTGCTTTGCGCCAGGAGTCCTCGTCGCACTCGACAATGAAGGCCGACATCTCTTCGTCGAAACGATAGGCATGGACCTGGAAGACTCCCCACTCGTTTTCGACGATGATGAAGGTAAAAGCGTCGAACCTGCGGGTTGTACCGGTCCAGATGTAGCGTGCGCTGCGCGATTCAACCGTTGCGCCGAATTCGCGGGCACGTCGAGTTCGCAACACGGAGTTTACCCCGTCTGCAGCCACAATTAGACCGGCATCTGGCTCGCTAGCCCTGAGCCATTCCTCGTCGGGAACTTCACAGGTGTGGCGAATTTCCACACCTAACTCGCTGGCACGCCGTTGCAGAATCTCAAGCAGTGACTTGCGTGCTATTCCGCTAAAGCCGTGTCCGCTGGAAGTGATGGTCTGGCCGTGCACGTGGATGTCGATGTCATCCCAGTGTGCGAAACCATCTGTAATTTTCCTGAACGACGGCTCGTCTGCACGCCGGAAATTATCGAGCGTCTGGTCTGAAAACACGACACCCCAGCCAAACGTGTCGTCGGCTGCATTGCGTTCATAGACTCTGACGCTGATGTCGGGGCGCGCTTTTCTGAGAAGAAGCGAAAAGTACAATCCCGCCGGACCACCGCCTACTACCGCTACGTGCATCAGGGCGGGAGGGTCACTCTGCGTGGTCCTGTCCAGATCACGATGGATCCACAACCATCGAGATTCATGAACTCTGCGGGCATTCCGCCATTGTGTGTGTAGACCTCGATGGCTCTTACATCCACAGGACTGACAAACGATTCAAAACCCATGTCGGCTGCATTGAGCATTCGCATTCCATCCAGATAGACGGCTGGGCTGCAATAAGGACTGAGTCCCATGCCGCGCATCATGATGCGCCCGCCAAACGTCCCTGGGAAGATGCTAATCCCCGGAATCATGCGGAAATAGTCAGTCAGGTAGATCGCGTTGCGGCGTTCCACCGCCTCTTCGTCGAGAAAATGACCAAAGCCTCGCTTCTTTCGCTCAAGAAAGCCTCTGTACTGCGGCGAATCAAAGACCCGCGTACCTATGACCTTGACTGTATCGAGGTACGTCTCGCGCGATTCCAGGATGAAATCGGCAGAGGCTGGCCGGTCTCCCCTTATATCAACTATCCGGCTCGATGGGAGAAAGCCCAGTGCCCGTGCTTCGAGGGTCGCTGAGCCAAGAGGCAGTGAGTCGAGCTGGTAGTGTCCGTCGCTGCTCGTGATCACCTCTGACCCGCTTTCCCAGAACATGAGCCGCGCGTTGGAAAGGGGAACGCCACCCTTTCTCATGACCCTTCCGCGAATCCTCCCCGGACCACGCTCAACCGGAGGTGCTGAATCTGCAGCACTTGCCACGACGACACGGCTCGCCGAGTCGGTGGAGATGTAAATGTCGCGAGTCAAAAGACGCTCTGCGGGAAGCACGAACGACATCGTTCCCGAAGAGTCGCTGCCGAACCAGGCACGTGAGAGAACTATGTCGTCCACGGGAAGCGCGCAGAGCGCAAAAAGCCCCTCAGTAGAAGACTCGCCTCGGAGTTCGGCGACGCTTCGCTGTACGCGATTCTCGACCACGTTCAGGGTGCTCCACTGCGCCAGGACGCTGGCTCCCGACACCACGTGTCCTGCCTCAGCTGACAGCGTTCGCCCGATCCACAAACCTGTACTATCACCCTGCTCACCGCACACGTTCCTTACGATTGTCCGGGCCGAAGGAATTGCCAGCATGGCCCGCACCGGGGTGCTGTCCCGGATGATCACGCCAATGAGCGGTGTCTCGAGTGCGAGTTCATCGAGCCTCCGATGGTAAAACCCTACGAGCCACTCCCCGGCTGAGACATCGGCAAATTCATAGCGCCCGGTTGAGTCAGTCCTGATGGATCGCGAGGCGCTGGGGTTGTCGCGCCGTACAATCTGCACGATGGCTTCTGCAAGGGGCTGTTTGCCTAAGCTGTCGTAGACAACGCCACTTACCCTGGCAGCTACCGGATCCTGAGCGCTCAGTGGTGCCGCTGCCAGAACGCTGACAGCGGCCAGCAAGAAGAACCTAACGTCTGCGCGCCCCCGTCCAGATGACGATCGATCCGCAACCGTCGCGCGGGTGTCGAACACGACGACGCCGGCGGCGTCCAGTCC
>CAZYTS010000090.1:0-14597 GCA_964649855.1 uncultured Gemmatimonadaceae bacterium | reverse complement strand
CCCACTCCTTGCCCTCCCGCCCGGCTGCCTCTACCTTGACGTGATGTAACCTGTCAATGCGTAGGTTGTAGCTCCTGCACGACTTAGCGCTTGCCGTTCCGCACCCTTCGCCGGTGCCGAACCGAGGGCCCTGAGTGTCCCGAGCTCCATGCGTAGTGGCACTGGTTTTTCCTGAACCTCGCGGCGGCAAGCCGTGATGGAGCTGATAGATCATATGCCTGAGTCCGCAATAGTCGCTGCGCTTGGCGTGCTTGCCGCCGCCCTATCCGCAGCGTTTTTCATTTTCGGCAGAGCGCGTGGTCGAAGCGCAGTTATCGCCGAGCAAAAGATCGCCAAGTCCACCGCAGAGGAGACGTCAAAACGCATCGTTTCTGACGCGGAGCGCGAAGCCGAATCGCTGCGAAAGAGCGCTGTACTCTCCGGAAAGGAAGAGCTCATCAAGGCGCGCGAATCCTGGGAGCTCGAAGCCCGCCACCGGCGTGATGAAGTCGAGCGCGAAGAGCGACGCGTCGACGAACGCGAAACTCAACTGGACAAGAAGCTCGACCTTCTTGAACAGCGCGAGCGTGAGTTGGGTCGTCGCGCAAGCGACCTCGGCAGAAAGGAGAAAATGGTAGTCGAGCGCGAAAGCGAGCTCGACCGATTGATTCAAGACGAACGTCGCCGATTGGAAGGCCTCGCTGGAATGTCGGCGCAGGAGGCGAAGGTCGAACTGATCGCACGGCTTGAAAAGGAGGCAGAAGCTGACGCGGCGAGTCGGCTGCGCGAGATCCGCGAAACTGCCAAGCGAAACGCCGAGCGCGAAGCAAAAAAGATCGTAGCGCTGGCGGTTCAGCGGGTGGCTTCGGAGCACACCTCGGAGATATCGGTTTCGTCCGTGGCACTCCCCAACGACGAAATGAAGGGGAGGATCATTGGTCGTGAGGGTCGCAACATTCGTGCGTTTGAGCTGGTCACGGGTGTGGACGTAATTATCGACGACACACCAGACACTGTTGTCGTCTCGTGTTTTGATCCGATCAGGCGCGAAGTTGCGCGGCTGGCTCTGGAAAAGCTGGTTGCTGACGGCCGGATTCACCCGGGGCGCATCGAGGAAGTGGTTGCCAAGTCGCGCCGAGAGATCGAGCAGCAGATTATCGAGCTGGGTGAGCAGGCTGCTTACGAGACGGGGGTGCATGGTCTGCACGCTGAACTCATCAAGCTCATCGGTCGGATGAAATGGCGCACCAGCTATGGTCAGAACATTCTCGACCACTCAAAGGAGGTTGCGCATCTGGCGGGCATCATGGCTGCAGAGCTTGGACTCGACGTAGCCATGGCCAAGCGCGGCGCGCTCCTGCACGACATTGGAAAGGTTCTCACGCATGAACACGAGGGAACCCACGTACAGCTCGGCGTCGAGGTTGCAACCAAGTACGGCGAGAATCCGCTGGTAGTGAACTGCATTGCCGCGCATCACGACGATGTGCCGCATGAGAGCGAAGTTTCGGTTCTGGTGCAGGCTGCCGACGCGATTTCGGGTTCCAGGCCCGGTGCGCGACGCGAGGCTTTTGAGACCTATGTCAAGCGGCTCGAAGGCCTGGAGAAGATCGCCTCAAGCTATCGAGGCGTGGAAAAGGTGTTCGCAATCCAGGCGGGACGAGAAGTTCGCGTTGTGGTGACTCCAGAGAACGTGGACGACAATCGCATGACGGCTCTTGCCGACGAGATTGCGCGCAGGATTGAAAACGAGCTTCAGTACCCTGGGCAGATCAAGGTTGTACTAATCCGAGAAACGAGGGCAGTAGATGTCGCAAGATAGTACTGTGTCCGAAGCCGCACTCATCGACGGGGTGGCAGTCTCCAAAGCGGTTCGCCTGGATGTGGAACGCGAAGTTGCGGAGCTCAAGGCAAAAGGTATCGTGCCGGGGCTAACGGTTGTGCTCGTGGGAGATGATCCTGCTTCCGCTGTTTATGTCGGTTCAAAAGAGAAAAGGAGCAAAGAGCTGGGGATGAAGGGGGAGACCATCAGGCTCCCTGCATCAACCACGCAGGGTGAACTCGAGGCTCTGGTCGACAGGCTCAACGCCGATCCGTCGGTACACGGCATCCTTGTGCAGATGCCGTTGCCGCGCCACATGGACTCCACTACTGTAGTTCGTCGTATTGCCCCCGAAAAGGACGTTGACGGATTTCATCCTGTGAATGTCGGTAAGCTTCTGATAGGCGAAAAGGATGGCTTTGCTCCGTGCACGCCGGCGGGAGTTCAGGAGCTTCTTGTAAGGAGCGGCGTCGATACACGTGGTAAAGAGGCCGTGATCGTTGGCCGCAGCAATATCGTGGGTAAGCCCATGGCAGCTCTTCTGGTGCAGGATGTAGTTGGGGGCAATTGCACGGTGACGATCTGCCACAGTCGCACTGTCGACCTTGCTAGGCACACGCGCCGGGCCGATATCCTGGTTGCAGCACTAGGGAAACCTGAGGTTATAACCGGGGATATGATCAAGCCGGGGGCGGTTGTGATTGACGTTGGAATCAACAGGGTAAACGACGCGAGTGCGGATAAGGGTTATCGTATCGTGGGAGATGTCCACTTTGAGAGCGCGCGTCGCGTGGCTTCGATGATCACACCGGTTCCAGGTGGAGTTGGTCCCATGACCATTGCCATGCTAATGCGAAACACGGTGCGCGCTGCCCGTCAGGCGCTAAAGTGAACGAGAGAAAGCGCGTGGGCACAGCGGCCAGTTCGCAGAGCGAGTTGTTCGATCGCGAATCCGGTCCACGCACGCGTGCTCCGCGATCGGCCGACTCTCAACCCGCGCCGCGCAAGCGCGCGTCTCACTCAGGTGTTCCGGGCGAAAGCCCTCAGTCGGCGCTTCCGATAGACGACCTGTCGAGGTTGGTGCGACAGGTTGTGCAGGGCTCGTTCCCGCCTATGTGGGTGCGCGGCGAGGTGACTCAGTTCACGAGGCATCGCAACGGCCACTGGTACTTCACTCTCAAAGGGGAGCACTCGTCCATTCGTTGCGTCATGTGGGCAACGAACACGCTTCGCGTTCCGGCGGCTCCTGACGAGGGGATGACGGTCTGTGCACTTGGGGCGCTGGATGTGTTCAGCTCCAGAACGGATCTGCAGTTCCGGGTTCGCGCACTCGAAGCTCTCGGAGACGGCCTTTGGCGCAAGGCCTTTGAGGAGGTTCGGCGGCGTCTCGACGCCGACGGACTTCTCGACGAGCAGCGTCGTCGCCGGCTTCCATTTCATCCTCGTTGTGTTGCTGTTATTACAAGTGCCGACGGGGCGGCTTTTCACGACATTGTCTCGGTCATAAAACGGCGCAATCCGCTTGTTGAGGTTGTGTTGATACCGGCTCTGGTCCAGGGGAATGAAGCGCCAAAGTCTCTGCGAATAGCGCTGGAACGGCTCGCGCGCTGGGGTGGGGCGGATCTGGCAATTATCGGAAGGGGAGGAGGGTCGCGTGAAGATCTCTGGTGCTTTAACGATGAAAAGCTGGCGCGCCGAATCGCCATTTGCCCCGTTCCTGTAATCTCTGCGGTAGGGCACGAGATAGACATAACGATTTGTGATCTCGTGGCTGATCTGCGCGCGCCCACCCCTTCGGTAGCCGCTGAACGTGCTGTTCCTCTTCTGGACGACGTGCGCCGGGAGGTCAAGCTGCTCGGCAGGCGCCTGGCCGAAGCCGGACAAGCCCGAGTACGCGAACGTCGTCGTTCACTTGAAGGAATGGCAAAAAGGGCAACACTGGCCGCGTCGGCGCTAGCGGATCGTCGCCGGTTGCGACTGCAGGCACTTAGCGGAAAGCTGCATGTGCTTAGCCCGCTGGCGACTCTGGCCCGAGGCTACACACTGGTCACGGACGACAACGGCCATGTGGTTACATCTGCAAAGGACATCACCGCTGGAGACGAGGCAGGAATCAGGTTCCGCGACGGAACGGCCAGGGTTCGTGTTACCGACGTCGACCTGGGTGCGACGCCCGGGAGTTGAGTACAAGCATGCCTTCGTTTGAAGAATCGGTCACGCGACTGGAAGCACTCGTTGAGGAGCTTGAAAGGCCCGATGTGCCGCTGGAACGGGCGCTGGCGCTCTTTGAGGAAGGAATCGAATTGCTGCGTGTAGCTCAGGCAGAGCTCACGCGCGCCGAAGCAGGAGTCAAGGTACTCATCGCAAAAGCCGGCGGTGTGCTTCAGGTGAAGGAGCTCAATGGCTGACGTCGATGTAGAGCCCGGCAAAGGCGAGCGTGTTGCCATCGATCGGGTCCTGCAGGAGATCGGTGAGAGCGTGCGTACACGGAGGAAGGGAAAGGTTGGAGAGGCTATCGCGTATGCGTTGTCCGGCGGTGGGAAGCGCGTCAGGGGTCTGCTCGCACTCGCGTCGTATCGCGCCTGCGGCGGCACTGGTGACGCAACGCGTCTTGCCGCTGCGGTTGAGATCGTTCACGCGTATTCTCTCGTGCATGACGACCTGCCGTGCATGGACGACGACGATATGCGACGCGGGCGCCTAACTGTGCACCGCAAATTCGATGTCCCCACAGCAACGACAGTTGGACTCGCCATGATTCCGTTGGCTGCGCAAGTGGCTTTTGGGGCGGCAGTGGCGATTGGAGCCGGAAGCGATGGAGCGCAGGAGATCGTGAAGAATATTATGCGGGCATCTGGGGCTCATGGCATGGTGGGTGGCCAGCTGATGGATCTCGAATCCGAAGGACGACGTCTCGATGGCCAGGAGCTGGATCAGATTCACCGCGCCAAGACCGGTGCGCTGATCGAGAGCTGCGTAGTGATCGGCGCGATGGGAGCACGTGCAGATTCGGCTCAGCTTGCCGCGTTGAGGAGCTATGGTGAAAAGGTGGGACTGGCTTTTCAGATCGCGGATGATGTTCTTGATGTAACAGGCACAACTGCACAGCTCGGAAAGACCGTCGGGCGAGACGCGGCGCGACAAAAGACCACTTATCCGGCGCTACTTGGTGTGGACCAGGCGCGTCAGCATGCGCTTGCAATGGTGGACGAAGCCTGCAGAGGGCTCGCTGGCCTGGGGTTCAGGGATGGCGGCGCGGACCTGGTGAGGTTGGCGCGCTACGCAGTGATGCGCACTTCCTGAGCTTCCTTCCAATGACTGTATTGTACACCTTCATGTAATGCCAGAAAGCAATTCAGTACTGAACCGTATAAAGTCGCCAGCCGACGTCAGAGATCTCTCGAAAGAGGAGCTTCGCACCCTTTCCGATGAGGTTCGACGCCGACTGATCGACGTCTGTTCTCGCACCGGTGGGCACATTGGCGCAGGGCTTGGAGTTGTTGAGCTCACCGTAGCGCTTCACTACGTGTTTGATACGCCGCGCGACCAGCTGGTATGGGACGTGGGGCATCAAGGTTACCCTCACAAAGTCCTGACCGGTCGCAACGCGGCACTGGAGACGTTGCGCCAGGAGGGAGGTCTCTCCGGATTCCTCAAGAGGAACGAGAGTCCTTACGACGCATTTGGGGCGGGTCACGCCGGAACGTCTATTTCCGCTGCTCTGGGAATTGCGGCAGGTCGCGACGTAATGGGAGACGACTACAAGGTAGTCGCGATCATTGGCGACGGTTCGCTGACCAGCGGCATGGCGTACGAAGGGCTCAACAACGCCGGCCATTCGGATCGCGATCTGGTGGTTGTGCTCAATGACAACGAGATGTCGATAGCGCCTAACGTGGGCGCCATATCGCGATACCTCAACCAGGTTCAGCGCAATCCGATATACAATCGCGTCCGCGCCCGTATCGGTGAAATGGTCGAGCGCAGCAAGGCAATGGAACTCCTGGTGAGAAAGTGGGAGGAGAGCGTCAAGTCATTTCTAACTCCTGGAGTTCTCTTTGAAGAGTTAGGCTTCAGATACTTTGGCCCAATAGACGGACACGACGTCAACGCTCTGGTCGACACATTCACCGCCGTCCGAAAGCTCACTGGCCCGAGGCTCGTGCACGTGGTGACGCAAAAGGGAAAGGGATTCCCGGCCGGTGAGCACGTGGAGAAGTGGCATGCCCTTCCTCCGGGACACGACCCGGCTACTGGCAAGCAGCTCAAAGCGTCGTCGGGTAACGCCAATTACACGGCCGTCTTTGGTCGGGGTCTTTCAGAGCTGATGGAAGAGGACTCGCGCATTGTGGCCATTACCGCCGCGATGCCGAGTGGCACCGGTACCTCTGCGGTAGCCAAGGCGCATCCCTCACGCTTTTTTGATGTAGGCATTGCTGAGGGACACGCAGTAACGTTTGCAGCTGGCCTGGCTACGCGTGGCGTGCGTCCCGTGGCGGCCATTTACTCGACCTTTCTGCAGCGGGCTTACGACAGCATCATACACGACATAGCGATACAAGATCTTCCTGTGACCTTTTGTATGGACCGGGCAGGGCTCGTAGGTGAGGATGGCGAAACGCACATGGGACTCTACGACATCGCATACATGCTGGCCGTACCAAACATAACAGTCACCGCACCGATGAATGCCAGAGAGATGCTGGGGCTCCTACGCACAGGTGTAAATCATCCCGGACCCTTCTCACTGCGCTATCCGCGAGACGCAGCACCCGACGTGGTCGGAAGTATCAAGGACATTCCGGCTGTGCCCTACGGAACCTGGGAAGTCCTCAAGCGCGGTTCGGAGTTTGCTATTCTTGCTGTTGGAACGATGGTGCTTCCGTCGCTCGAAGCCGCAGAGTCGTTAGGTAGTGAGGGCTTTGACATCACTGTGGTCAACTGCCGTTTTCTCAAGCCAATTGACGAAGTGACGCTAACTGCGCTGCTCGCAAATCATCGGACGTTGCTCGTGGTTGAGGAGGGGACTGTCGTCAACGGTTTTGGTGCTACCCTTGCCGCATACGTACAGAAGGTTGAACCGTCGGTGAGAGTGGTATCGCATGGTGTCCCCGACCGAATCATTCACGCTGCGCCACGGGCCAGACAGCTGGCTCAATGCGGGTTGGACGTTGCCGGGATTACGGAGCGCGTCAGAGCTCTGCATGAGAGCGGGGCTCTGACAGGGTGACGCGCGTAGGCGTAGTGGGGAATCGAGGATACGGCGAGCTCGCTGGTTTTCTCGATCGTCTGCGAAATCTCGCACCGGAACTTGGGCTGGAACTCCTGTTCGAGGCGGACCTGCACGAACTCGTACCCGGCGCCGCTCGCCTTCACAAGCCGTCTGAAATCGAAGCGCTAGTGACACTCGGTGGTGACGGGACCTTTTTGCGAGGTGCGCGTCTCCTGGATGGACACGAGATCCCCGTTCTCGGCCTAAACCTCGGCAGACTGGGCTTTCTTACGGCGTGCCACGGTAACGACGCCGAACTGGCCTTAAGGCGCTTTGCAGCTGAGGACTATGTCTTTGAGCACCGCATGATGCTGGAGGCGAGCCTGGTACGGGATGGCGTAATCATGGAAACATGGTTCGCTCTCAACGACGTCGTGCTGCACCAGGGGGGCAAGGCCCGCATGATTCGCCTGGTACTTGGGGCCAACGGCGAGCGCATAGCCTCGTATGCCGCAGACGGCCTGATAATGGCCACCCCCACTGGTTCGTCCGCGTATTCGCTCTCCTCCGGTGGGCCAATCGTCGAGCCAACTCTCGAGTCCATCATTCTAACTCCGATTTCTGCGCACACATTGACGGTCAGACCGCTCCTGCTGTCGGCGGACGCGGTGGTCGACCTGCGCGTAGAGGACGACGACAGCGAGCAACTGATCACGGTCGATGGTCAGAGTAGCGCTGCCTTTAGTTTTGGCGACGTGTTGAGTGTGCGTCGGGCGAGCCGTCGAGTGTGTCTCGTGCGCTTTCCCGAGATGTCATTCTTTTCGCTCATCAGGCAGAAGCTTGGCTGGGGCGGAGTCGCGAATGGTGCGGGTGATCGTGGCAACTGATGCTGACAGAACTACGCATCCGGAACGTGGCCATAATAGATTCGGTCACGCTGTCGTTGGGCCCCGGTTTCAACGTCCTCTCCGGTGAGACGGGTGCAGGCAAGTCCATAGTAGTTGGCGCTCTTGGCCTGTTGTTTGGCTCTCGCAGCAGCGCCGAGTTAGTGCGTCCCGGGGCAGAGAAGGCAACGGTAGAAGGTACCTTTGACATCTCCGGGAACAAGAGGCTCGCAGCACTTCTCGACGAGCGCGGCATAGATATGGACGACGGTGCGAGCGAAGTAGTTCTAAGGCGCGAAGTCACAAGTGCCGGACGAAGCCGCGCCTGGATCAATAACTCCGCTGCGACGAGCACCCTCCTCGCAGACGTCGGTAGTTTGATGGTGACAATACATGGTCAGCATGAGGCTCGTGGTCTTCTGGATGCAACCGAGCAACGCGACATTCTGGACGCGTTTGGTGGTGCTGCTGACTCCGTTACCGGTGTGAGCGCCGCTTGGGAGAGAGTCCAGGTACTCCGTCGCAGTATCAAGGAACTCGAAACCCGGCGCGACGAGGCACGCAAGCGCTCGGATTATCTGCGCCACGTGGTTGCCGAACTTGAAGAAGCCAAGCTCATACCTGGCGAAGACGACGCCCTCGAAGACGAGGTGAGGAGGCTCTCGCATGTGCAGGAGCTTCTTCAACACGCGGCTCATGTACGCGAAGCCCTCGACGACGAGGACAGAGGAGCGCTGAGACAACTGGGAACGGCACAGAGAGCTCTCGACGCAGCCGCACGTCTCGATCCTTCGATTGAACGACTGAGAGAGCTCCTGGACAACGGCTTTGCGCAACTGGAGGAACTGGCTCGTGAACTCCAGACATACGAGAGTTCACTTGATACTGATCCTGCGCGTTTGGCGGAGGTCGAACGGCGACGTGACCTGGTCTTCAGCCTTACGAGAAAGCACGGCGGTAGCGTGGAGAGTGCTTTGCAGGGCCTCGGCGAGGCTCGCGCAGAACTGGATCTTGTGGACTCTGCTGAGTTCGACCTCGGCAAACTATCCCTTGAGCTGCGGGATGCCGAGCGGGAGTTGGTGGCCACGGCGAAGGAGCTCACCAGCAAGCGCAACGTTGCCGCAGAGAGAATATCGCGCGACGTCACCCGGATCTTTCCCGATGTTGGTCTTTCTGGCGGTCGCCTCGAAGTATCGCTGAGCGCCAGAAATGAGATTGAGCGAGACGGTGCCGAATCCGTGGAGTTTGTAGTGACGCTAAATCCAGGTCATCCACTCCGACCGCTGGCCCGCGTAGCTTCGGGAGGTGAGCTGTCGCGAATAATGCTCGCTCTGACAACAATCCTGGCCAGACTGGATCGCGTTTCTACTCTCGTATTTGACGAGGTGGACTCAGGGATTGGCGGCAAGGTGGCCCTGACCGTTGGTGACACTCTCAAACGCGTCGCCGCGGATCATCAGGTACTGGCAATAACGCATCTTCCACAAATCGCGTCGCGTGCGCACCGGCAAGTCGTGGTCTCGAAGGCGGCCAGGGGCGGCGTTACCAGTGCTGACCTGCACGTGGTGGAAGGTGAAGCGCGCGTACTTGAGGTGGCGCGCATGCTTGGTGGCGATCCTGAAAGCGATACCAGTCGCGCCCATGCGCGCGAGCTACTTGAGCAATCAGTACCTCCGAGCGCTACGCCAGCAGCAAAATCGGGGAAGCGCCGCGCTCGCCCCTGAGGCGAGTCGTCGCACGCAAGTGCGTAACGCCTAGCGACCGAAGATCTGGCGATAAAAACGGAAGCTCAGCGCAGTGATCGACGACTTGGGCGCATTGTTCTCGCCGGCGATTGTGCGGCCAAAGCTCAGGCTTACTTCCATAGGCAGCCTTGCTCTTCCCAGTTGATGCTCTCGGAGGTTGGAGTAGGTGATTACCCCAAGGACTCGCTGGTAGCTACTGGCAGTTCCCAGTCCGAGTACAGACGGATTGATCGCCTGCGCCGAATCCGGATCGACTACGGATCGAGCTGACAACTGGTAGGTGTCCTCGGATTTGGAGAAATAAGAATACGTGGCACCCAGAGTGATGTTGCGCGTGAGGAGCAGGCGTGGAGTAAACTCTGCAGCCATGTAATCGCCAAGGTCACGCTCGAGGGTCAAAAGCCTCGAAGCAGGCACAAACGGCTGGTGCGGTGCGTCTGGAACGCGGAACAATTGCTCATCAGCCTGTTGGACTCCGTAGCGTCCGGTGATAGATGCCCAGAAGCGTTGCCCCATGATCACATCGGCAAACACGCGACCCTCGATATCGTTCTGTGCATCTGCCGAAGGGACGTCCACGAAGTTGTTGGCCGACTCCATCAGGCCTGTGCCAAATCTGTAGAGTCCAGCAATGGCCAGCCTGACTCGCATTCCTGGAGAATCGCCGGGTTGAACCTCAGTTCGCCCAAAAGAATCGAACAGCAGGACCTTTATTCCGGCTTCTACGTCACCAATGGTGTTCAGCTCGACCGATTGAAGCGTATCAGCGAGAATCCGTCCAGCGCTGTCAGTCATGAGGCGCTGGACGTCGGCGTAACCCATGGGGGGTGCACCTATCGGCTCGGCGGTGATCCACTCGCCGCCTCCGGCGGCTGCACCAAGAAAGCCGGAGAAAGCACTGGAGAGCTGCGTGAGACGCGCCAGTACGTCGGCCTGCAACTGCGAGCCGTGGATTGGGGCAAACAGAGCGCCCGGCTGATCGGCAGCTGTGCCGTAGACGTTTGCAACACCGGTGGCGGCCGAACCCGCGCTGGTTACCAACTGTTGAGCACCAGCTCGGTCCGCATTAATGGCGCTGCAGGTTGGATCGTTCGATCCCATACACTCCTGAAGCCGCTCCTGGAGACGCGTCACAGCTGCGTTGAGCTGCGCCACCACTGCGGCGTTTGCACCCCTCGCCTGGGCGTTGGTCAGCGACGGGTTAACTCCAACCGTGGCGCCAACACCGCCAGGGTTGGGGTTCATGGAGACTTCAGTTCTCGTTTTCACCAATGGAACCATGACGCCCACGGTGATTCTGCTGGTGAGGCCGAATTCGGCCACCAAGGGCGTGTAGGCCACGCTCGCGTCGAACCTCGTCTGCAGTCTGCCGGCGCTTACCGCTGGAGGTGTCCCGCTTCCAAGTATGGATTGCAGGGCGCTTCTCACGGGAGCGAGAGAGGGGAGAAGTGCCGGTGAGATGGAGTCGACGTCAAAATCAGCCGCAAGGCCTTCGACTTCGCCTTTGGCCGTCCGACCCAGCCCGTCTGCAAAGCGCTCGTGGTAGCGCTCCCAGGAGGGAGCTATTGAGATCCGCGCCATGCCCCGCGGCAGGACCGATGCGTCAAACGGATTTCCCGCGACCCTCTGCGCGCCGGCAACGCCAGTTGTGACGAAAAGCGCAAGAATTAGGACCAGGCTGCGACTGATCTTCCCCAATCGTTTGTGGCTGTGGAGGTTCAAGGTATGTTGAACGTCTGTGCGAGCGTGGGCGGAGACGCCGTCGACCGCGCGACCTCCACTGGAACTCGAAACATAGTCGTACCGTGACCCCGACGCCGATTCCTCCCATACCCTGGCAGATCACTGGCAACCACTGGATTGCTCTGCCGTGCATCCACCCGCTCGACGGTTCGATCCATGCCGTGGGCGTTGTTCATCGCGCGGCTCGAGCAGCAGTGGAGTTTGCGGGGGGGCCGGACTTTGCCCAGGGAAAGGAGGCTCCTCTCGCGCGGCCACTGCTGGCCATAGATGGTGTAGTCATTGACTGGTCTGATACCGTCCTGGCGTGGGAGCGTGCCTTTGGTTGGCTACCGACTTTCACCGTGACAGTGGGTCCGGTGGTGATCAGAGCCACAATCTTTGCTCCATATGGCCGGGACGCGGACACGGCAGGAGCTGTATACGCCTTTGCATTCGAGAATCGAGGTTCGCAGGCAGCGCACGTCACGGTTACGCTGGAAGGGAGCCTGGGTTGGCGGCAGCTCCGGGTCCGGACTCCGCGGCCTTTTGTCGATTCTCATCTGGTGAGGCGTGGCACAGGCGACGCCGTGGTCCTCAGCGGTGAGGCAGTACCAGGGCTCGTGGCCCTGGCTGTAGGTGCAGATGGACCCGCCTTGGTGGAAACCGAAGGGCAGTCATACAGCATCAAGCGCGAAGTTCGCGTTCCACCCAACGGCGTAGCAGAGGCCGGATTCTTTATGGCTGTTGGGCCCGAGGGCGACGGTGCGGAAGCGACGGTTGCGGTGATGCGTCGTCGTGGTTGGAAGCTGCTCCTTTCCTCTACCAGGCACGCCCTGCGCACAATGGAGCAGAGCACCGGACAACCAGCGCTCGACGCCGTAATTAACCGCAATCTCTTGTTTGCCTACTTCTTTGGTGTGGGTCGTGCTCTCGATGACGCACATTTCTACATGATGCGGAGCCGCGTTCCCTGGCACTCGCGTGGTGTTACCGCGCGCGAGTGGGAAGTGCTCATGTGGACCCTTCCCGCGGTCCAGCTCATGGACGGACCATTGGCACGCGAACTTCTACTGCGCTCCTGCGAGCTTTTGGGCTACTCGCCGGGAATGGGAGTCCGTTATCTCGACGGAACGCTTTTTGAGCCGGGCTTCTCCCTCGAAGGCGCAGCTGCATACGCCATTGCCATCGATCGCTACATCAGGGATACGGGCGATGAGCAGGTTGTTGAAGACCCTCTCATTGCCGACACGCTCTACGGATCAAACGAAGAAGTGCGAGCGCGCCGGCACGATGAGGTCTCGCTCTATTCAACTGAAACTTCCCCAGGGGGATTCCAGACGCCATTCCAGTACACGCTGCATGGCAACGCCGTCGTGGCTCAGGCGCTCGACGTCTTCAAAAGAACGCTGGACGAAGAAACGGCGCGCAATGTGGAAGAACCGGAGGCCGTGCGCGCGGCGTTGCGACGCCACTTTACCCGTGAGCGTGATGGAAAGGACATACTCATGTCGGCCGTGAATCTTACGGGCGAGGCTGTGGCCGATGATGAACCTTCGGGATCAGTAGCTTGGCTGCCGCTCTTTGATGCTTCTGACCGCAACGATACCGCATATCGCCGCACAGTTCGCAGCCTCGAAGGCGAGCCTTCAATGCTCGTGCAACAGATTGCCAGACTCATGGGTCCCGATGCTCGCGAGGCTGCGCAGTGGCTGAGACGAAGCACGCTCAACAACGGTCTTGCCGCTGAGTTTGTCGACTCAGAGGGGCGCGCCACCGGGAATGGTGGTGACGCCTCCCTCTCAGGGTTGCTTGGCTACACGCTCTGGTACGCGGCTCACGCCCTTGGCGTGAGGCCATGACTCCGGGGGGCGCTGCTCGGGCCGCGAAGCTCTTCCAGGAATCTTTCGGTCATGAGCCGGCCGTAGTTGCTTCGGCCCCGGGGCGTGTCAACCTGATTGGAGAACATACCGACTACAACGGAGGCGAGGTTCTCCCGATCGCGATAGTGCAGCGCACGTGGGTTGCCATGGAGTCGCGCGAGGGAAACGAGTCTCGCGCTGTGTCGGATCGTTTGGCGGCCGGCACGTTCAGAGTTTCCGATGCCGCTCCTTCGGGCAACTGGTGGGACTACGTTCATGGGACTTTGCGCGAGATGACCGCGCTAAGGGCGGGACCTCGAGCGATTGAGGTAGCAGTAACGAGCGATGTCCCTATGGGCGCGGGACTGAGCTCTTCTGCCGCACTCCAGGTAGCCACCGCGCTCGCAGCAGTGGTTGTCGATGGCAGTCGGATCATCGATTTCTGGGACGACCTTGCCTCTGCCGCTCATCGTTCCGAGACGCGCTTTGTGGGCGTGCAGTGCGGGATCATGGACCAGACGGTTAGCACCTATGCCGCCTCTGGTCGCGCCCTTCGCATCTGGTGCGACGTGGGAAAGCGTGCACACGTGAGGTTCAACCGGTCCATACTTGTATTCGATACGGGAATACCGCGCGAACTCCGATCATCCGAATTCAATCAGAGGATCGATGAATGCAGGGAAGCGCTCGAACTGATCCGCGCTGATCAACCCGGACTCGACAACCTGGCTCAGCTCGATCCTGGGAAGACCGATCTGGACCGGCTACCTGAATTGCTCCAGCGCAGAGTACGTCATGTGCTGACGGAGAACGGACGTGTAGAGCGCTTTGTCAGGTTGCTGGGCACGGGAGGGTCGTTAGGTGACCTACTGCTGGAATCTCACGAGTCGCTGCGGAAAGACTACGAGTGTTCGAGGCCGGAACTTGATTGGGTAGTGGAGCGGATGTTGAACCTGTCCGGGGTTGAGGGAGCGAGGCTCACGGGAGCGGGCTGGGGTGGTTGCGTCATTGCGGTAGGTAGCGAGGATGCACTTTTAGCGATCAAGGAGCCCTTGCTCAGGGATTACGAAGAGAGATGGAAGCGAACTCCCCGGGCCTGGCTCACAGGTGCCGAGGATGGTGCTGACGTCGATATGTCGAGAGAGCGCTCGCGCAGGTGATCGCGGGTTGTAGGGCTTGGGGCGCCGGTGTAATACTTCTGATTAGTTGTCATGAGATGATTCGAACGAACGGCGCGCACGCATTGGTCGGCAGTGCTTCGCGCGTACCGCCGCCGCACCGCGTTATCTCAGCGCCCCGAGCGAAGGTGGCGGAATGGTAGACGCGGGGGACTTAAAATCCCCTCCGGGCAACCGGGTGCGGGTTCGAGTCCCG
>CAZYTS010000089.1:0-14677 GCA_964649855.1 uncultured Gemmatimonadaceae bacterium | reverse complement strand
GGCACGGGCAGCGAGAGCGCGCTCTCTTGCGGCAACTCCACGCTGATAGACCTGCCAGGCCTCGCCAGTGATAGTGTTCGAAAGGATCGAACAGATCACGTTCTTTTGTACAATGAGCGAGACAAGAGAATCGGGGAGCACAACGTTATGGACTTCGGGGTGCTGTATGAGATCAATACCGGCCATCACCGAGATCAGTAGCGGCTCGGGATTCGTCGAATGCACCTCGGCGACCAGTCCTCTCTTGTGGACTTCCTGAACCAGGGCTTCCTGCTGTCTGGGTGAAAAGGTGATGAGGTTGTTGGTGTGCGATGTGCCGCCGTACTTGATGAAGTCGGGGCCCTTGTCGAGGTACTTGCGAATCGCGACGCGCAAGGAGTCAGGGGTCATCTCGAGAAGTTCTTCACCCGATCCCTGCGTGATAAAGTCCATCATCTGTTCGTCGAAGTATGTCTGTGGTGTAGCGTTTGAAAAGAGCGGTGACTTGGGGCCACCCCAACCGACTATGTTGCCCGCTGCCAGCAAACGCGGCCCGATAAGCTGTCCATTGTTTATCGAATCTCGAATGGCGATGAGCGGCAACAGGGCACCGTAGCTGTCTCGCACCGTTGTGATGCCGTGCTTGAGCACCACCTGTGCCGATTCCAGTACGAGGTCAGTAAAGCGGTCCTCATAGCGTACCATTGACTCGCCATTGTTGTAGAGCGAGAGATGCACGTTTGTGTCGATGAAACCAGGCGTGGCGAATTTTCCGGCGGCATCGATCACGCGTGCCCCGCGCGGCACTGTAACGGAAGCGCGTGGTCCGATCTGCGCAATCCTGTCTCCTTGCACTAGAATCGTCGCATTGGGAATTGCGGGACCTCCGTTGCCGTCAATGACAGTTGCGCCAACTATGGCTGTGACTGCGCCAGTTGCTTGTGCCGATAGCGTTGCCGATACGGTGAGAGTGAGGAAGCAGAGGAACAGGCGCAGGAGTGAGCTTTGCATGGAAATGGAGACAGGCGTAAATGCGGGAATCGTCGCGCTCTATCCTGCATGAGGAACAGGAAGGCGGCAAGGTAGGGAGATTAGGACGCTGGGACGCTAGACGTTGGGAAGTTGGGAAGTTGGACAGACCGCCTCTCCGGCCAAGCTCGCGAAGCGAGCGCGAGCCGGAGCCCAGCGTCATTAGTTCCGCTCACCTAAAAGTACGACGCGCTCGCGTGTCACTGACTCCACCGCACCTCGACTGTACTTGACCGGGAAGTAGCGATCGTTCTTCCAAAGCTCGAAAAGATCGCGGTAGTGAGGACTATCAACATCACCCGACTGGCCCGGAGTGTTAGTCCCAACAGCAGCGTCCCAGTTGCCTGCCTCCACAATAAATCTGAAGGACGCACCAGAAGTCTGATTCTGACCGGAACCGGTTGCACCAGGTGTATAGCTATCACCTCCCCTCGGCCACGTCCCTACCTCGAATCGCCTTCGCAATGAATCCGGCAGCGCCGAACTCATTGGATGCCTGAGAGTGACCTGGTGATAGCGTCCCCAGGCCCAACCTTTCATATCCGCACCAAACCGCTCGGTCAGGTCAGCCACCGCCTCAGCCAGCGATTTGAGCAGCACGGAGTCACGCGCACGAATGGGATCAGCGCCAAACTCCCCGCCGGGCGACGTGAGCCATTCGATGATACGCGTTGCCTGTATGCCGCGAGCCATGGGACGAGCCGCAGCAGGTATTACTGCATCTGCTGTGTTGTCAGCGAGACGGCGGTACCACGCTTCGTAAATCCCTGCACCCACGGAATCCCTGTGGAGTACGTTGTTCCAGCCAATAAGAACGCGCCGAGCCTGCTCGACCGGCTGGGACTCACTACTCACGCCACGGAGTAATGGAACAAGTGCGCGGGATGGAAGAGAGGTGTAGTCGTTCTGCAACTGCATCATATCCGCCATCGAGAACCGCCGACCTGAACCCAGAACCTCAGCGATACGCGCGTATCTGAAGGGATCGGCCCACGACCAACCGATGGCGTTGCGATGCGGAAAGTCGTCGGGTGTGAGGTTGCTGTTAGCAGTTGCGAGAAACCCTGCAGAGGGGTTGTAGGCATGAGGCTTCTGAAGTATCGGGAGATACCCTCCCCAGTCATAGCGCCCGTCGCCAGGTACGGGAACCAGTCCGCTCGATCGCGGGCGAATGGGTGCTATGCCCACCGCTTGCCATCCAATGTTTCCTTTGACGTCGGCCCACACCATGTTCTCCCCCGGGATGTTCGAGTAGCTGCACGCCTCTCTGAACTCCTCCCACGTCTTTGCCTGGTCCATCCGCAGCGACGCCAGATAGGGCGCACCGCCTGGTTCGAGCCACGCCGCCCTCACCGCGTACGCAAGGCCGCGAACAGTGTCTTCGTATACAACCGGCCCGTGTCGCGTATACCGCAGTTCCACTACATGCGCTGACCTTCCCTCTACGGGAATCGTGTCTCTGATAGAACGCATGGTTTCCCATGCGCCGCGATACATGTACTGCCGCCGATTGGCCGCATTCGTCTTGTAGATGTACAGATCCTCACCATCTGTGCTGAAAATCGTTAGGCCCCATGCCCCATATTCGTTATGGCCGATGGATACGCCCGGCACAGTCGGCTCGCCTCCTCCAATCACGTTCCAACCCGGCGCAACGAGGTGCACAAAGTATCGTAGCGAGGGCGCCGCCTGAGCGCGATGCGGATCGTTAGCCATGATCGCACGCTGGTTGAGCGCCAACCGTGGACTTATCACCCAGTTGTTACTGCCCACATCCCTGCGGGTCGCCAGGCGCTCGTTCTCCTCACTCTCACGGCGCAACTCGCCCAGACGCTGCTCGGCGCTTGCATTTCCTCGGTATGCGGGAATCAGGTCGCTTGCCTCAAAGCGTAGCGACGTGCGATAGGCATTGTAGAGATCAAGGATCGGCTCAAAGAGCCCTTCCTTGTCGATCATTGGATCGAGATCTACAGCAGGGGCCGAAGGCCCGGGATGAAACCACTCGACCTTGCGCAAAAGCTCCGCACCATGACGCGCGACAAAGCGTCCGTTCGACAACTCGTCTGTGATGTTTCCCAGCAGTCCCTGGTGACGGGATATCACTACCTCAGGCGTCCATCTCTGAGGTGTTATGCCAAGCATACGTAGCTCCAGCGGCACGAGATCAGGATCGCGCTGCGCCTCATCGACGTACGCATTCACACCTTCAACAAAGGCCGCAATTATGGCAGCGCCTCTTGGATGATAGTGCGCGTAGTCAGCAGCGAGACTCCCGCGGTACTTAAAGAGCCGCGCGCCAATGTCACGTTCCAGCGCCCGCTCACCCAGTATCTCTGCGACCGTACCTGTGGCCTGGCGCCTCCACATCTCGAATTGGAATCCACGGTCACGCGCCGCTGTGTAGCCTTGCGCAAAGAACAGGTCGTGTTCGTTCTGCGCGTAGATGTGTGCAATACCCCAGGTATCCCGCAGTACCTCAACTGTTGCGCCGAGACCCTTTACGCTGAGTGTATCTGTCTGCTGCGCAGAGGTTGTCAGCGGAACGAAGTACGTAATAGATGCAATCCAACCGGCTGCAACGACGAACCGAAACGCCTTCATGGGTTCTTCGCCGCCGGGCAGCGATGCGAGTCTGGTCACGAGCGGCCTCTAGTGGATCGGGGTGCAGGTCTGGAGCCTCGATTGCTCAGATCGATACGGCAACTACTACCGTCTGGGACGGGCGTTCGCCAGACGAGCCGGAGGCCAGCCGGCCTGGCCTTAACAGCCGGACCCGGTCCGGCGTCAGAATAGGCATGATGCCGAAATTGAGAATCGCCAGTCTGGCCCTGTCTATAGTTGCATTGAGCGCCAGCGGCCCCACAACAGCGTGGGCAGTTCAGGATCGAAATCAGGACTCGGCCACCAACGCCAGAGAGCAAACTGCCGACCAGCAGGTGCAACATGTGCTCAGCCGGCTGACTTTTGGAGCTCGTCCGGGTGACGTTGCGCGCGTTCGAAAGATGGGAGTGGACGCCTTTATTGCAGAACAGCTCTCACCCAAATCGATTTCAGACAAACGACTGGATGAATGGCTCAAGCAATTTGAGACTCTCAACCTGAGCTACGCGGAACTTCAGAAGGCGTACCCGAGACCTGCAGAAGCGCTGCAGGCGCTCAATGCGCAGAATCGAGGCTCACTCAGCAGAGAAGATTCGGCGGCATACCGTCGCACGGTTCAGGGCTTAAGGCGAGTGAGTACAGAGGTGACTGCCGCCCGCGTAGGACGCGCGACTCTCACAGAGCGACAGCTCGAAGAAGTCATGACCGATTTCTGGCTCAACCACTTCTCGGTCTACGCCGGAAAGAATGCCCTGCAACGCTACACTATCGCCGAGTATGAGAACCGCGTGGTAAGGCCTCACGCTCTTGGCAAGTTCCGCGACCTCCTTGGTGCGGTGGCAAAGAGCCCCGCCATGCTGTTGTACCTCGACAACTGGCAAAGCGCCGCCGACAGCGGAAGACCCCGCCTGAATCAGCCGCGTGCGCAACGCGCGCGCAACCGAGGGCTGAACGAGAACTATGGCAGGGAACTTTTAGAGTTGCATACGCTCGGCGTTGACGGCGGCTACACGCAGCAAGACGTGGTAAACGTGGCAAGGGCATTTACGGGATGGACCTTTTTGCCCAGAGCCCTGGACGCGCAGCAGATCGAGCGCATGGCCGAACAGAACGGCCGCGAGTCGAGGCGACGCCCTGGCGGACGTCGCGCACGACAACGAGTGGCACGAGCTATCGAAGAACGCTTGCCCGAACCAGGAGTGTTCTACTTCAACCCGCAGGTCCACGACGTAGGCGACAAGGTTGTGCTCGGCAACAAACTAAAGAGCGGACGAGGTCTTGAAGACGGCGAACAGGTTATGGATATCGTCGCGCGACATCCGGCAACCGCCCGTCATATTGCTACCAAACTCGCAAGACGCTTTGTGAGTGACAATCCTCCTGCCTCTGTGATTGACCGTGCCGCTGAGGTCTTTACGAAGACCGACGGTGACATACGGCAGGTCGTGCGATCGATCATAACAAGTCCTGAGTTTTTCTCGCAGGAAGCCTTCAGATCCAAGGTCAAGTCGCCTTTTGAGGTCGTGGTCAGTGCGCTGCGTGCCGTGAACGCCACGCCTAACGTTTCTCCGCGCACGGCACAGGTAGTTGCCCAACTCGGCCAGCCTATATACGGACGCCAGACCCCTGACGGCTGGCCCGACGTGGCCGAAGAGTGGATGGGCTCGGGCGCCATTCTCAACCGGATCAATTTTGGACTCGCCTTTGGGGCCCGCCGAATTCCCGGCGCTGATCCACTGGGCTTTCCTGGAGCAGACTCGCTTGTATCTGCGTCACTCGAAAAGCAGGTGGACGGAGTCACAGCAGCGCTTCTCGGTGGACATGTTTCGACCGAAACACGCGAGATTCTCCTGACGGGAAAGAATCCGCTGCATAAGGGCGAGCCTAAAGACGACGAGAATCAGCCTATTCCGCCGGTGCAAGGTCTGGCGCGGCTCGTGGGGCTTGCAGTCGGAGCGCCCGAGTTCCAACGCCGCTAGGAGGATACCAGAGATGCAACGACGCGTATTTGTACGAAATGGAGCCCTGGCGCTCGTCACCATGGGACTCAGCCCCACGTTCCTAAGACGCACCGCTTTTGCGCTCGACCTCAAGGACGCGGGAAGAGGCAAAGTCCTCGTCTGCCTCTTTCAACGAGGAGCCGCTGATGCACTAAGCATGGTCGTACCTCACGGTGATGCCGAGTATTATCGCCTCCGACCCAACATCGGGATTGCCACACCCGCCCGTTCGAATGGAAGCAGTGGTGTGTTGGATCTGGACGGCTTTTTTGGTCTCCATCCAGCGCTCGGGCCACTGCACCCGCTTTATGGTCGTGGTTTGTTGGCGCCGATTCATGCTGTAGGGAGTCCGAGCAGCACCAGGTCGCATTTCGATGCGCAGGATTACATGGAGAGTGGCACGCCCGACATAAAGGGCACGCGCGACGGCTGGCTCAATCGCTATCTCGCCACCTGCGGCACTTGCGAAGCCGGAAAGGCTCAGCCTTTCAGAGGTGTCGCCATGACTCCCCAGACGCCGAGGATTCTGCAAGGTCCGGCTCCTGCCTTGGCGATGACGTCTCTTGATTCGTTCACGTTGCGAAGTGCTGGTGGAGTCTCGGAGAGGCTCGAAGCGCTCTATCGCACTGGCTCAGCGGACATTGTTCACGCGTCAGGGGCGGAAACGTTTGACGCTATGAAACAACTCAGGGAAGCCAATCCTTCGCAATACTCTCCGACTAATGGTGCAGAGTATCCACGCGGTGAGTTCGGCCAGCGTCTCAAGCAGATTGCACAGCTGATCAAGAGTGATGTTGGGCTGGAGGTCGCATTTGCGGACGTCGGCGGCTGGGATACGCACGTCAACCAGGGCGCTGCTACCGGGCAGCTAGCCAACCGATTGCGAGATTTTGCCAACAGCATAGCAGCATTTGTAACCGACCTGGGTGACCGGATGGATAACGTGCTGGTGCTGACGATGAGTGAGTTTGGGCGGATGGCGCGACAGAACGGCAACGGTGGTACAGATCACGGACACGCCGGAGTGATGTTTGCGGTAGGGGGACGAGTGAATGGAGGTCGTGTGCATGGTAAGTGGCCGGGTCTCGCACGGGAGCAGCTGTATGAAGGGCGCGATCTCGCACTTACAACCGACTTTCGAACGGTTTTCAGCGAGGCCGTTGTGAGTCACCTCGGTGCGCCGAGTACAGAGTCGTTGTTCCCTGGATTCGATGGGGCGGCGAAGTTTGGACTGCTAAGAGGCTGAGATCCTCACGCTATGGAGCGTGCGGTCACGTGCGCGCTGCGGGGTGGCCCCAAACGGGCTACCTTGACCGGACGGGTGATACAGATTCCGCGCGTAATTCTGTGTCTGCTCGTTGCCTTGAACACTGAGACTTGGCGCGATATAGAATGATTATCTCACTCGCGATTCCGGCGCTGCTCATCGCGATGCAGGCGCCGGCCCCGGATACGGTAGGAGTTCGGCTGCAATCACTCGTTGACAGCGTGCTCGAGGCTCGCCCTCGCGTGCCCGGGGCTCTTGTGTATCTCGAGTCTACGAAGACAGGTAAGCGTTGGACTGTGGCATCTGGTAAGAGCGATACAGCGCGGGGTGAGCCACTTGAGCCGCATCAACCGGTACGGATTGCCAGTGTGACCAAGACCTACACTGCAGCTGCAATCCTGAGGTTGATGGAGCGTGGCGTGGTGAAGCTGGATGATCCGATCTCGCGCCACATTACGTCCGAGTACGCGGTCAAGCTCAGGCAAGGCGGGCTAAATGCCGACAGCATAACAATCAGACAACTGCTCGGTCATCGCGGTGGCCTGGCCGATCACACTAACGTACCGTCTTACATTCCGGTCGCGCTTGCCAATCCGCGAAAGCGCTGGACGCGTGATGAGCAGGTGCAGTGGCTGGTAGACAGCCTGAGGCCAGTTGGGCCGCCCGGCGCGCAGTTCAGGTATTCGGATACAGGCTACATCATCCTTGGCGGTATCGTCGAGCGACACATGAAGAAGTCGTTTGGCCCTGCAGTGCGTGAACTCCTCGACTTTGACCGGTTAGGACTAAGGGAGACCTGGTTTGAGACGCTGGAGCCCGAGCCTGCCGGCGTCGCACCGCGTGCGCATCAGTACATGAGCGGGGTGGATACTTATGGAATGGATCCGTCGGTGGATTTGTATGGAGGTGGCGGTATCGTGGCGAGCGTGAGCGACGTCGGAGCTTTCTTTACGGCACTTCTCGGTCGCAAGGTCTTTGAAAGGCCGGCGACACTCGACACCATGATGGTGGTGCAGCCCGGCCTTATGGACGGCTATGGACTCGGCATTTTCAGGATGAACAGTGGCGGTCGGATCGGATACGGGCACAGCGGTTTCTGGGGTGTTCTTGCCGTGCACTATCCGCAGGAAGGCCTAACGGTGGCGATTTCCGTTAACGAACAATCCCAGGGCAGCACATTGTTCGGGATCTTGAACGCTGTGTTGCGTGACGTCGCGCCTCTGTTGGAGTGACCCCGGTGAGTCTCCGTTTGCACATTTTGTTTGCATTGAGGACATATTGTAGTTAGAGTTTATGGAACAGCAGAGGCGATGGAGTTCGCCTTGAACCGCACGGCCTGGCGCAGCCCAGGTCGCGCTGATGACTCCTGCACAATCCCGCTCGCCGGGGTTTGCAGGATTTTTCTTTTTCTCCCATGAACACACTCGTTTCTGTTTTTGTCGCTGGCGGACTAGGTAGTGTTTCCCGACTGCTGCTTGGCGGCTTTGTGCAATCGCGGCTGCATGCGGCGTTTCCTGCGGGGACGCTGGCGGTGAACGTGCTCGGATGCATAGCAGTCGGCGTCTTTGCCAAGCTCTTTCTCCATAGTCAGACAGAGAACCTCGCACGTGCTGCGCTGATAGTCGGCTTTTGTGGAGGTTTTACGACCTTTTCCACTTTCAGTTACGAGACCTTTGGGTTGATATCGGCGGGCAATTGGATTCGGGCCCTGGCGTACGTAGGCGCCAGTCTCGTGTTGTGCGTGCTGGGGACTGCCATTGGCTTTGGACTGGGGCCATCTCTCAATCGCTGAACTGCAGCTCCTCCGCGACTCCTGCGACGTACAAAGATCCGCGACTCCTGCGACGCACTGAGATCCGCGGCTCCTGCGACGCACTGAGATCCGCGACTCCTGCGACGCACTAAGATCCGCGGCTCCTGCGACGCACTAAGATCCGCGGCTCCTGCGACGCACTAAGATCCGCGACTCCTGCGACGCACTAAGATCCGCGACTCCTGCGACGCACTAAGATCCGCGGCTCCTGCGAAGGCAGGAGCCTAGTGTCTTTTGGCCTTCTAAAGAAACGACGCTGGACCCCTGGCCTCATTCGCACTGGCAGTCGATGTAAAGTGAACCGCGGCACGTTCGAAAGCGGGCCCCAGTGTCTCGTGTGACGAACCGCGATCTCCCAGACCTGTCGAACAAAACGGGCCAGTGCTAGAATGCTCTATGGTGCACCAAGGAGCACGCAGCTATGCTCGCTATCACCAGGCCATGGGGGACAACTCTGCGAACCCGCGCTCGCAGCCTTAGGACGTCTAGAGCCATCCATAGGACGTTTTGGGTTGCTGGAGCCCTGGTTTTCATGGCATTCAGCGCCAGACTGCTAGCGGCTCAGGGTGCAACAATCACCGTGGAAGTGCGCCAGCTGGGGAGCGGGGCCCCGGTCGCTGGGGCCCTCGTCTCGCTCCTCGCCTCCGGTGTCCGAATCGATCGCGCCCTCAGCAGCGCTCAGGGCGAGGCGGAACTCCAGGGAGAAGTGGGAAGCTCCTACGCCATAGAGGTAGAACGCGTCGGCTTTGAGACTGCATCCAACGATACAGTCAAGGTCACCAGCGCTGCTCAGCGAGTTACCATTTTTGTGGACTCGAGGAGAGTTCGCCTTGCCAATGTAGTCGTGCAGGGAAAGCAGCAATGCAGTCGCGATTCGAGGGAGGGAGCTTCTGCAGCCGCGGTGTGGTCGGAAGCACGAAAGGCGCTCGAAGCGTCGCTATTGGCAGGCTCGCGAAGGATGCGCGTACCCTTCCCCCTCACCAGCACGCGATACGTCAGACACCTATCGCGTTCGCAGCGCATCGAACGCGAAGAGATAGGACGTCACTCTTCGTCCACTGCCTTCGTAAGCGCTCCCGCAGAGGAGCTCTCTCGAAGTGGGTATCTGCGTGATTCTTCGGGAACGTACTTCTTCTACGCACCAGATGCAGCAGTACTCCTTTCGGATCCGTTCGCCTCCGACCACTGCTTTACTGTAACGCGTCGCAGCGACAAGGATTCTGCATTTGTAGGTTTGCGGTTTACCCCCGCGCCGGACCGCACCTTGCCCGAGGTGAGTGGAACGCTATGGCTCGACGAAGCCAGCTCCGAGCTCCGTTACATGGAGTTTGCATACGAAAACCTCCCGAGACAACTCGATCATCCTCAAGCCGGCGGGCGAGTCGATTTTGCACGGCTCGACGACGGGCGGTGGATAGTTGAAAGCTGGAAGATTCGCTCTCCCCGCTTTGCATATGTAGCGCAGACACGTGTTGGCAGCTTCACGCTGGAGCGAGAGCTGCAGCTTGTTGGTTTTCTCGATGAAGGTGGCGTTACTGCGGTTCCTTACACTGCTGGTGCGCGAACCTCGCTAAACGCGAGACTCGCCATTGCGATGGGGACGGTCTTCGATAGCACCCAGAACAGCTCGTTGGCAGGGGCGGTTGTATCACTTGCCGGGACAAATATCGCCGACTCCACGGGCCGCGACGGTCGCTTTGTACTCTCGTCCCCGCTCTCCGGCGAGTACACGATCAACATCTCGCATCCTCGGCTCGCTCTCCTGGGAATCGGGCCGCTGACGGAGTCTGTCAGGCTGGCATCGGGCGATACCAGTCAATTGCGCATCGCGCTTCCGTCATCGCGTTCCATTGTTGCGAATCGCTGTATTTCCACTGACACCGTGTCGTCGCCCGGGCCGATTCTACTGGGCATCGTGCGCGACAGCGCCACGCTGCTACCGGTTGCAGGTGCAGCAGTGACGGTTCGTTGGGATCGGCCGATTTATCGGCGGAGTGGCACTATGTTCGCGATAGGCGCGGACTCATCTGAAATCGAAACTGCCAGCGACTCGGCGGGCACATTTTTTGTGTGCGGCATACCGCGGGACAGGGAGGTAAGGGTATGGGCGAATAGCGGAGTAGCCACCGGCAACACTCGTTTGGGTGGTTATCTCTCTGATTCGACCTGGCTGGTTGAGCTGGATCTCCGGGTCAAGAAGACCTCGGCACGACCAGCGGCTCTTGCGGTAAGCGTGCGTTCGGCGTCGGCAGACGCGAGGCCGTTGAGCGCCGAGGTGAGTTTGCCGAACCTGGCGAGGAGGCTGACGCCGCGCGGGATTGGCGAGTTCTGGGCGGGTGAGCTGCCTCCAGGCGAGCAGGCCGTTGTCGTACGCTCGTTAGGTTATACGCCGGTGGAAAGGGCCATCGTGCTGAGGGCTGGGGACACGGCTCGTGTAGAAATTGCGCTGACGGCGACTTCGGTACGGCTAGACGAAGTTCGCGTCGAGGCAGCGGGAGGTCCTGCTGAGTTCGTGAGGCGGCGAGAGAGCTACGATGGCGGGACGTTTCTGCATCGCGCGCTCATCGAAGGTATGGAGCGAGCGCGATTGAGTGACGTCCTGAGGACTCGCGCACGGGGCGTGCGACTCCTCAATCTGGGTGCTTCAGGCCTTGTGGCTGCCGGGGCTCGCGATGCTTCATTAGGCGATCGCGTCTGCTACATGCAGATTTTCCTTGATGGGATGAAGATTTTTGGTCTTTCGCAGTTTAATCCGAAGATTGGGGCGCCGAACCTGGATCAGTATAACCTGACAATGTTAGAGGCAATTGAAGTGTACCCTGGCCCTTCGTCTACACCTCCGGAGTTCCTGGGCCAGGATGCGACTTGCGGTACGATTGTGCTGTGGACCAGGCGTGACTGACTCATTGGTACTTCAACTAACTCAACGATGCTTGCAAGGAGTGGGTTTCTCAGAGATGTGCTGCGGCCGCTTGTTGCACCGCGAAGTCGAAGCACGACGTTTGCATCGCTTGCAGTGATTGCGCTCGGGATTGGCGCGACGACTACAGTGCTTGGCGTCGTAGAGCCCATTCTTTTGAGGCCGCTTCCGTTTCGTGATTCGGAGAGACTCGTTTCTGTAAGACAGCAGGCAGTGTCCCGTGAAGCCTCGGGTCCGCAGCTCGCAACACTGACGACTTTGTGAAGCCATAGGTTGAGTGATTTTTGGACTGATGGGTGTATTTGCCATATCGGGCGCGATTCGGGGGCTCCTGTTCGAGCTCTCGCCTAACGATCCAGTTGTTATTGCTGGTGTTGTGACCCTGCTACTAGTAACCGCTATAGTCGCGAGCTATGGGCCCGCGCGCCGGTCGTTACGGTTGGACGCAGTGGCGGCACTGAGGAGTCGTTAGGCGACCGGAGGATATTGACGGCGCCATGCCGCAGGAGCGCGCGCGGTTAGTTGAAAGGGTTCAGCGTAGACACACCAGTTACATCAAAGTGACCCGTGTTACGAGTCGCAACCGTGAGTCCGTGCTCCATGGCAGTGGCCGCTATCAGCATATCGGTAGCCAACTGCGGATGCTCGTGACAAAGGCGACCCCAGCGCACAGCAATCTCGATCCCAATGGGGAGAACACGATCAGCATAGTGCAGGATGAGAGCTTCGAGCCACGATTGCAATTCGTCCGCATCAGCTTTCCCGGCCTCCGAGCTACGCCGCTTCACAATGCCCTTGGCGATTTCACCGACAGTGACGACGCTGATGAATGTGCGATCCGCTGGAATGCTCTCGATCCAGCTTACCACCTGGTCGCTGCGCCGACGTTTACGTAGTTCAGACACAACGTTGGTATCCAGCAGATAGCCCGTAGCACGTACCATCAGACGTCCCCACGAGAACGAAGCTTGATGCGTTCAAAAGGCTCAGAGGCAGACGACAGAGTACCCGCGAGCAGAAATTGCGTGAAAGGCGGACGCTCTCTCGGCGCTGAGACCAACCGCTCATAGTCCTCGTGCGCCACTACGACGGCGGTTTCGACCCCCCTACGAGTCACGACCTGGGGTCCCTCGGTCAATGCAGCATTCACAACTTCACTAAAACGGTTCTTGGCGTCCTGGAGGGACCAGCGCGTCTTTGAGGTTTTCGTGGATGGTTTGGCCATGCGACCCCCGACCGGAAGCGATGAACAATAAGAGCTAGCTAGCTAGCAAGCTAGCTATTCCTGTTCGGGAAGGCAAGCCCGGAGGAAGCATCAATCAAGGCCACGGATGCCGAGCCAACCGCTCTAATCCATCTCCGTCCACGCTCACCACGTAAGCAACGCCGTTCCCAAACGCGGCAATGCGCTCGCCAACGCCCAGTTCGAGCCGCCGAAGCAGCATCCCGCGCCGGTCGACAACATCGTACACCTGTTTCAGCGCGCAGCAGACGGAAGCCGCTTGATCAGCAAGGTCCCATCGGGAGCGCTGATCAATGCTCCCTCCTCAAAAGGCGGCAGCATCGATACCCATGTCAAAATCGTGCCGGGAGGAGGCGTCCTGGTCGGCCTATCGCTGCGCTCCAGGTAAGCCTCCTTCTCCCGCTCATCTACCTCGATCTTCGTAAATGGCAACGGAGAACCGTGTATCCACTGCCCTTGTGGTGAACGCCAGTCAACGCGATATGGATTGCGCCGCGCAACGGCAACCCAACCGTCTGGCGCCAGCAACCCTTGCTCTCCAACTGAGAGCATCGGGAACTGCATAACGATTCGCTGCGGGCGCCCGTTAACCAGAGGTCCACTGGTGTGCATGGTTCCTTCGCCGGGGGCGACTGTTGCTATGGTATCGATCGATCCACTCTTCAACTCAACGAGAAGCACAAGCGAAGAATCGAGCGTACCAAAATGTGCAGCCCCATGGTCTCTCTGAATCGGCCTTCTCGCCAGGATAAAACCTAAGGAGTCTGTGCCTAGGACCGAACTGCCAGTCGCCGAGTGAGCTGGATGATCCGGCGGCACCATTCCTACCAGGCGAGAGCCTACGAAAATATGCCAGCGCCGGCTCGACATATCTGCCATCAGACTCGAATCACGACCCAATGGCCAGATCACCGCTGCATTCGTGAACTCCGTTGGTCCCTGCCCGTTCACCGCTGCCGGAGTCACACTTCCAGAGCCAAAATCCACCAGCACCACACGTTTCTCGACCACATCAGCCACAAGCACGCGACGGTTAGGCAACTCCCGAACGCCCACAATACGCGAAAATTCTTCGCTGAGCCGTGCCCCTGGGGGCTTGAGCGCCACAACAGGGACCGACTGCGCATCTAAGGCACTCGGCGACGCAATTCCGCCCACTGCGGCTACCCCCAGCAGAACTACGGCTCGTGCAAGACATCTGGTCAGCACAACTCCCCTCGTGTTTACCAATCTGGCCTCGAACTTGGCCACGCATCCGACGGACGCAAGACCTCTCGACATTAACGGTACGGCGGTGCAAATCGTACCATAGAAAGCCCTCCCTCAACACCGCCATGCCTAGATCAACCGCTACACTTCTCCTTTCACTCCTCGCCTGCGGCACCGTGCTCTCGGGCTGCAACGCCCAGCGAGCCGGCTCCGCCGACGAGCGACTCCGTGCCCTCTACACCGAAGAGTGGAACTGGCGCCTCAACGAAGAGGAAAGGACCGACCAGCCGGGAGACGCTGGCCGTACCAATCGAATGCCACGCGTCGACGCCGCCTCACAGGAATCGCGACTCGCCTATTGGACGCGCGTTCTCGCAGCCCTCGATAGCATCCCCCTGGACGAGCTCTCCCCCGAAGAGCGCATCAATGCTCAGGTCTTTCGGACGACGATCACGGCTGAAGCAAACGACGTGCGATTCAAGACGTACGAGATGCCCTTCAATAGCGACTCCTTTTTCTGGAGTTCGTTTACTCCTCGATCAGGATTTTCCACACTCGAAGGCTACCGCAACTACATAGGCAGACTAAACGACATCCCGCGCTACTTTAGCGAGCA
>CAZYTS010000088.1:0-14863 GCA_964649855.1 uncultured Gemmatimonadaceae bacterium | reverse complement strand
GGGACTTGATCCGCAGTCGCGCAGACAGCTGTGGGATCTCGTAGACAGAATGCGACAAACCGGGCGGACCATCCTCCTGACAACCCACTACATGGACGAAGCCGAACGCCTCTGTGATCGAGTTGCAATTGTCGACCACGGCAAGGTCATAGCTCTGGGCTCACCGCGCGAGTTGATCCGCTCATTGGGTGCCGAGCAGGTGGTCGAGTGCGAATTGACAGATGGTGACGTCGTACCGGCCGAGCTATTCGGGACTTTGCCGGGAGTGCTTTCTTCGCGGGTGGATGCAGGCGCGTACTCGATGCAGGTGAGCGCCGCACACGAGACCATACCTGCCCTGTTATCTCTGCTTGGAACCCGAGGCTCAACGCTGACAGAACTGAGAACACATTCGCCAACGCTGGAAGACGTTTTTGTGTCTTTGACTGGCCGTCATCTCAGGGAAAGCGCTTGATGCGCAACACACTGCGCACAGGAATCAGGTTCAGGGATGCAAGAATGAGGATACTACCATGACCGATGAGACGGCGCCAAAAATCGCCGCTGCCGAACGATATTCGCCTATGCTGGAACTCACTCGCGTCAGATTTCTGGAATTCATACGCGAGCCGGAGGCCGTCTTTTGGACGTTTGTCTTCCCGATTCTCCTGGCCAGTGGACTAGGTATAGCGTTTCGCTCCCGGCCCGCTGACATAGTGAAAGTGGGTATCGTCTCCGCCTCAGCCGAGGCGCAGCAGTTGCAGCAATCACTATCGGCGGATTCTTCACTCAGTGTTACCATGCTGAGTGATACTGCGGCCACAAGCGCGCTACGCATGGGTAGCGTGGCGCTGGTGATCGTACCAGCTGAAAACGGACGTCTGGAGTACCGTTACGACAATGCCCGCGAAGAAGCACGCACAGCCAGGCTGGTGGTCGACCGCGCGGTACAGCGTTCTGCCGGAGCGAGCCTGCCAGTAGCCACAGAGGATGTTCTCGTTTCAGAACGCGGCTCGCGCTACATCGATTTTGTGCTACCCGGCCTGCTAGCCATGAACCTCATGGGGAGTAGCATCTGGGGCATTGGGTTTTCCATTGTCGACGCACGTCGCAAGAAGCTTCTCAAGCGCCTTGTTGCTACGCCCATGCGCAAGGGACAGTACCTCATGTCCTTCCTCGCAATGCGCCTCACGTTGATGGTTGTGGAAGTAACGGCAATTGTGAGTTTTGGCATTTTTGTCTTCAAGGTACCAATGCGCGGCCCGCTACCGGTATTTATTGCCTGTGCCCTTGCCGGAGCGCTAACCTTTGGCGCACTAGGCCTCCTTATTGCTTCGCGCGCGAGAACCGTTGAGGCCGCGTCCGGGATGATGAACCTCGTCATGCTGCCCATGTGGGTGGCATCCGGGATCTTTTTTGCCGCTACAAACTTTCCCGACGCGGTCCAGCCGGTAATTCAGGCGCTGCCGCTCACCGCTGTGGTCGATGCATTGCGCGCCAATATGCTGCAGGGTGGCGGCTGGTCAGCGGTTGGTGGTGAGCTTGGGATTCTTGCTGTGTGGCTGGTCGTCGCGTTCACGTTTGCGCTGCGCATCTTCAGATGGCGGTGAGCAGTTCTCGTTCCCGACTGCTGCTTGCGTTTGCAACTGTTTACCTCGTTTGGGGGTCCTCGTACCTCTTCATGAAGTTCGCGGTGGCAACGATGCCGCCATTGCCAATGGCTGGCGCACGCTACCTGCTGGCCGGTGCAATACTTCTGGCCTTTGGAGTTGCCCTGGGAATCCGGAGACCCACGCGCGCGGAATGGGGCGCTGCCGCCATAGTGGGAACTGCGCTCATGACCTCAAATGGCGCTGTGTCGTGGGCGGTGCGACGCATTCCCTCAGGTGTAGCAGCGCTACTCGTAGCAATAACGCCCTGCTGGATGGTACTGCTCGAGTGGCAGCGCGACCGAGACCTCAAGCCTCACCGCGGCACTGTAGTTGGGCTGGTACTTGGACTGGTCGGCATTGCTCTGCTTGTTGGTCCAGCAGAACTGCTCGGGAGCGAGCACATCGATCCCCTTGGCGCTGCGGCGGTACTCGCCGGTACGTTCATGTGGTCTGCCGGATCGCTCTACGCACGCCGTGCCGCAAGACACCAAGTATCACAGATCATGAGTGGCATGCAGATGCTCTGTGGAGGCGCTGTACTACTCACCATCGCTTCGACCTTCGAAAACTGGAGCGCCTTTTCGTTTAGTGCAGTCACGAGCAGTTCGTGGTGGAGCTTCTGGTACCTTGTTTTTGTGGCGTCGCTCCTTGGCTACACCGCTTACATCTACGTTCTCACGAACGCGTCTCCCGTGACTGCATCGACCTATGCATACGTCAACCCTGTGGTTGCAGTAGCACTTGGTGCGTGGTTTGGAGGCGAAGAGCTCTCTGCACGCGTGCTCGTTGCCTCTGCAGTAATTATTGCGGGAGTTGTGCTTATAGTCAGCTATGGAGCAGGATACGCGCCGAGCAGTCGTGCTACGACTCAGGCGACGCTGCCCACCACTTCGGCCGAGTGAATGTCATCGCCATCCTCGCCATTTTCGCCATCCTCAGCGCTTCCGCCTGATCCAAACGAACGCCGCGATCGACGCCATAACCAGGAGTCCAACCAGTAAACCCTCGAACTCCTTCACACGGCCCAGGACCATTACAGCCGTTTCACCAAACCACCAGCCCAGCGTCGCAAATATCAGACTCCACGCAAGCGACGCTATAGCCGTTCCAGTGAGAAATACCCAAACCGGGACGTGCGCCGCTCCGCAGGCCAGCGGCAAAATGATTCGACCCCCAAACGCAAAACGCGCCGAAATCGTCGCGACCCAGGGACTCCACCTCATCTGCGGTAGAAAGCGCCTCACAGCCGGAGGCGCTCCTTTGAGCTTTAGACGAACCCATGCTGCGCGCCACCTTCCCACAAAATAAAGCCCCACAGTAGCTGCCCAAACGCCAACAGCAACTACCAGCACAACCCTCGTAAACCCCAGATGCCCCTGCTCCGCGGCAAACCCGCCAAGCATCGGCGCAAGCTCCTCAGTGATAATCGCAGAAGCACCTAAGGCCATATACGCCCATGCCTCACGCAGGTAGGCAAGGACTGACACAGCTTCGCCGAGGGCGACCAGATGAAACAGAGAATGCACAGAATGTGAAATCTCGCCACTCGGCGTCTCCACAGGGAGTGCGGCCGACCGCCGCCCCCTACTTGGCTATACGCGCCTCCACCAACCGGCCAATCGCCCCCATCGTCGTCTGCATCGCATTGAACCCAAGACGGAAGTCCGCGTCAGAAAAAGTCACGTAAAGATCTGTCGGACGGTGCCAATGCGGATTCGCCCCACGCCCAGTCTCATACAAACGCCGGTTCTCACGCAGACTCACCGCTGCTACCAGATCCTGAAATGGCGCTGAATCAGTATTGCTCATAGCATTTCCCATCGCTGCCGGATAGTCAGTCGCAAACGTGCGGTTAGCGTTGAGCAGTTTGAGCGCCAGCTGCGCCGACTCATCGGCCCTGGCTGAGTTGAGCTGAAACTCTATATCAACATCAGCATCCTGAACCTGATGGTACTGAACCGGGTTGCCATGGTCCCACATCATCATGTCGTGCTGAATCACGCCTAACCACTTGGGTTCGGGATACCTCCCCGACCCCGGCGGGCTCTCTATTCCCTGGAGCTTTTCCCTCTGTTCCACGTACGCGCGCGCTCCATTCAATCCGGTCTCTTCGTTGTTCCATAGGGCAAAGCGTACGGACCTCTCCGTCGTCACATCTGACGCAGCAAGAATTCTCGCAATCTCCATAACGAGCGCCGTACCAGAGGCGTCATCATTTGCCGCCTCGCCTCCACCACGACCATCCATATGACCGCTGATAATGTACATCTCCTGCGGAATACTCCTCCCAACCTTGGTAGCGTAGACCTCTTCGCGCGGTGAACCCCTGAACTCGTACTCTACCCGAGCAGTCTCATAGCCCCAGCTCTTGAGCTTGGCCTCGATCCAGTCCACCGCGTCCGCATTTCGCTGAGTTCCCTGTTCGCGATCCCCAAACTCAGTGAGCCCTTTGATGAGCGACTTGTAGCTGTCAAAGTCCAGTCGCTCTACCAGCGCTTTGACACCGGTGTCAGCAGCAGTCATGGGCACACTGCCGAGTACTCCTCTCATGGGATTGCGGGCCGGCCTCTGCTGAGTCGAGTCACGGCGCGTTGCACCAGTGACTTGAGCGCCCACGGACGGCGCCATCAGCAGAAAGAGGAGGATCACGCCAATCCAGCTGCGGCTGCTCTTCTGCATCTCTTGGATTCCTCGGGTTGATTCCAGGGAAACAAGATTGCGCCGGGAACAGGCACAATAAAGAGCAGCCGGCCGCGCAATTGCGACCGGCTGCTGATTACTCACCTCGCGTGGAGACTACTGCGGCCGCGGAGAACTGGCGCAGGTAACGACGGGGTGGATCGGGGTGAAGATGCTCCAGGTTAGCGACGCTACCAGGCCATTCAGGAAAGAGTGCTCAACCATCACCTGCGAGACACCGTTGGGACAGGTAGCACGCGAGTTGATGGTATCGGGAGGCACCAAGCCAAACACCCACGACTTTTGCCACGGGAGGTCGATGGTAGTTGCGGTGGCCGGCGCACCGGTCACGACAGTTACCCGATAGCAACCCACAACAGCGGCTGCAAAGAGTGCCACCACCGCGAGATTTCGGAAACGTTTCATTTGCTGTGTCTCCTTATCGTGTGATGGTGGATTCAGGCGCTGGCGCTGACCAGGTGATGACCACTGGTGCGCCCAACGAACGCGATGCGAGCACGGCGTTATTCATTGCCGCTTCAAACCCTTCGGATCCTGTATCCTGGACCCGGATCTCCCGTGTTCCCGGCAACATCGCCGAGCCACCAGTTGCGCACGTTACACTTACCGAAAGCGGCGTGTAGATGCCAAAGGTGATGGCTGAGACGAGTCCGTTTAGGAACGTCATCTGGGTGTCGACGATGGCAACGCCGTTGGAGCACTGGCTGCGTACATCGATAGGTGTAGCTGGTACTAGTCCGAAGATGAATGTCGAAGTCCACGGACGATCGATCGTGGTCTGTCCGGGCGCCAAGCCCGTGTTGACCACCTGGTGGTAGCACGCGGTCAACAGCAGCGCAGCCGCGCACGCCATTCGCCTGCCTGTTTTTGTCACAGGTTCCCCCCTTGAGTTTTAATGGTCGAAACAGCGGTGCACAGCATCAACTGTACGAGCATTTCTGTCAAGCTCGTTTTGTCGACGCAACACTTTTCTCCGGGCTTGATAGCCTGCAAGAAGCCGCGCGACCACAGAGTGGACGCGCGGCTTCTACTAATACGCTTAAGCCCGTCGGGTATTCCCTTCTCTAATCTCCAGCCTGGGGCGCGAGGCCAACAACACGATGCTCGGCGGTCTTTTGCGCAACCCTGAAGCCGAGCTTGCGCGCAAACCACGAACGCCACTCATCGAGGATCTCGTAGAAAGTCGGGATTGCCACCAGGGTCAGCAGTGTCGAGGTAATAACACCGCCTATTACGGCGAGACCAAGAGGCGCCCTGAACTGAGCTCCTTCGCCACGTCCGAGTGCTACGGGTATCATGCCGGCAATCAGGGCAAAGGTAGTCATCAGGATCGGCCGAAGCCTGATAGCTCCCGCTTCGATCAGGGCCTCACGCAGCGGTAAACCCGATTTCTCACGTGCCCACTTGGCAAAGTCGATGAGCAGGATCGCATTCTTTGCCACGATTCCCATCAGCAGAATCACGCCAATGAGGCTCATGAGGTTGATGGTGTTGCCCGTTAACGCCAGCGCCAACATGACGCCGATGAGCGACAGCGGTAGCGAGAGCATGATCGCGAGCGGATCCAGGAACGATCCGAACTGCATAACGAGAATGAGGTACATCAGCATGAGAGCAGTGCCGAGTGCCAGAAAGATCTGTCCAAAGACCTCGTTCTGCTGCTGTGCCTCGGCGCCCAACGTGATTCGGATGTCTGGTCCGAGGTCGAGCGCGCGGATGGCGTCCTGGGCGTCATTGGTGACCTCACCCATGGATCGTCCAAAGACGTTGAATTCCACGTTCACGACTCGGTCGCGGTCCAGGTGGTTAATGACTGCCGGGCCGACCCCGTCAGTGACTTTGGCGACCTGGCCCAGCGGCAGCGTTTTTGGCGCACCATCGGGGTCACGTACGACCAGCGGCAACTGGCGCAGGTCCTGGGCGCGTCGCCGCGCTTCGGGTGCGAGTCGTACTACCACGTCACGCATTTCGCCACTAGGGTCTTCCCAATCGCCGGCGTCGATTCCGGCAAACGCTGGACGCAGGGACTGCGCCACCTGGCCCACGGTTATACCCAGCGAGCCCGCCAGACCACGGTCAAGCTGCACGTTGAGTTCGGGCTTTTGTCCCTTTGAGGACAGGCCCACATCTACTGCGTTAGGCACGTTCTTTACTGCAACCAGGGCGCGATCGGCCGCGGCTGCGAGCTTATCGCTGTCGGTACCGCGTAGCTCGATCTGTACCTGTTTGCGTCCTCCACCCCAGTCGGTTGCAAAAACGGCAATAGTTGCACCTCCGACTTTTGTGAGTTCCTCACGGATGATCGATGAAAAGCCTTCCGCGTCGATTTCTCGATCGTGCGTCGGAACCATTTTGGCGTAGATAAGCGCCTGGTCAACTGCAGACTGTCCCTCCGCCCCTAACGTTGCATAGGAGTAACGGACGACGTCCTTGTGTGAGCTGATGACGCGCAGCACCTCTTCTGTCTTGAGCCTGGTGTAGTCGAGATTAGAACCTGGAGGCGTCTCGACCTTAACGTTGAACTCAGCGTTGTCGTCCGACGGAAAAAAGCTCACGCCTACGAGTGTTCTGTTCCCGATCTTTATGGCGGGCATCGAAAGGGCAAAGAAGAACGTCCCGATTGCGATTGCAACAATGGCAACGCGATGATCGAGCGCCCAGGCAATCACCCGCTTGTAGCGTTCCGCAAGACGGTTGAACCAGTGGTTGAATTTGTCCAGCGCTTTGGTGATAAAGCTCTTTTGGTGCTCTTCCCTGTGAGGATCCGCCCAATATGCGGAAAGCATCGGGTCAAGGGAAAAGGACACAAAGAGCGAAACCAGCACCGAGCAGGCAATGGTTAGGGCAAACGGCTTGAACCATTGTCCGCCAACGCCGGGCATGAAAGCGATTGGAACAAAGACCGCCAGGATCGAGAAGGTTGTGGCGGCCACTGCAAGTCCGATCTCGTCGGTGCCTTCCATTGCAGCCTTGAGATGCGACTTACCCATTTCAAGGTGCCGAACGATGTTCTCGCGCACTACGATCGCATCATCGATAAGGATACCAATCGCGAGCGACAGTCCTAAGAGCGACATCGTTTCCAGCTTGAATCCCATCACCCAGACCGCGATGAATGACGCGAGCACTGATACCGGAAGCGCCAGACCTGTGATTACGGTCGATCTCCACGAATTGAGGAAGAGAAAAACGACCAGAACCGTTAGAGCAGCCCCTTCGAGCAACGTTGTTTGAACATTTCTTACTGAATTGCGAACGTTGACGCCGCTGTTCTTTACCACGTCGATAGTCGTGCCTGGCGGCAACGTCTTTCTGATCTGTTCCACGCGTGCGAGGATCTGATCAGAAACATCGGTTGTGCTGTAGCCTTTTGACTTTTTGACGTTGATGCCGACGGCCTCTTTGGTACGGCCAAGGCTGTCTGTAAAGAGCGCCAATGTGCGCTGCTCTTCGGTGCCATCAACGATACTGGCCACCTGGCCCAGGCGAATCAGCTGACCATTGCGTTCGGCAACTATGATGTTGGCAAACTGCTGTGGATCTTCGAGTCGTCCTTCGAGTCGGATCGAACGCTCGTCGAGCGTACCGGTGATATGTCCGACCGGAGCTGCCAGATTCTGCAGTTGCAGCGCCATGACGACTTCCGAAACGGCAACTCCAGCGGCCTGCAATGCTTCGGGCCTGATCTGAACGGTCAGTTCCCGTTCGACTTTGCCCGGCACTGTTACTTCTGCCACGCCGCTTATGGAACGGAGTTCGCGCGTTATTCCGGGGTCAGCCAGCCGTGTTAGTTCGGCAGGGCTTAGTGTACTGGAGTTGAGCGCCAGCGACACGATGGGCAGGTCGGTGTCGTTGAACTTTTTGATGATTGGTTCTTCGAGTTCTGCAGGCAGGTCGCGGCGGATCGAAGAGATGGCGTCACGAATGTCTTGCGTGGCCTCCTGAAGAGGCTTTTCAAAGAGGAACTCGACCATGATGAAGCCAAAGCCGTCTTCGGCGCGCCCCGAGACGTGCTTTACGCCTGCGATCGAAGAGATTGCCTCTTCAATCGGATCGAGAAGTTCACGTTCGACGCCGTCTGGTGAGGCGCCGGGATAGACGAGCCCCACGGACACCACGGGTGGCGCGACGTCCGGGAACTCGTCTGTCTGAAGTTTGAGGAGAGCAACTAGACCAAACGCCACCAGCGCCACCATCGCAACGATGGTGATCATGGGGCGCTTGATCGCGAAATCTGAGATCAACATGGGATTTCCTCGGCCTTACTTTCCGCTGGCCGTCGTCTGGTCGTTAGGTGCGGATACCCGCACGATTGTTCCGGCAGTAATGCCCTGGGCTGCGCCAATCAGCAACGTGTCGCCAGCGACTATTCCGCCAAGTACTTCGTACTTTTCCGTCTCTTCGTCTTTGGTGCCAAGCGTGACTTCAACCCGTTCAGCCTTTCCATCCTTGAGTCTGAGGACCCAGGGGCGTATGCCGCGGATATCCACCGCGCTGGCGGAAATGACCGGTGACTCACGTCTGTCGGCCTGAACGCGTCCGTCGGCAAAAAGACCGCCAACCAGTCCGCCTTTGGTATTGGGGATACTTACTACGACTTTTACCTGACCGGTGGTCGGATCAGCCGCGGGGTTCACTCGAGATATGCGTCCTTCAAAGGTGCGCTCCGGGTAGCCGCTGACGTTGAATGAAACAGGTACTCCGACCCTGATGGCAGATAGCTCATGAGCCGGGATCGACCCTTCGAGCCGCATGCTCGAAGGATCGATTATCCGGAACATGGCAGTGCCGGGCGAGACGACGTCGCCGGCATGCACCTGCCGCTCGCTCACGATGCCCGCGAACGGAGCGCGCACCTGAGCGTCGTCGAGCTGCTTTTGCGCAAGCGATAACCTTGCCTGCGCATCAGCGACCTGCGTCCGAGCAGATTCAAAATTGAGTTGGGCGCTCTCGAACTCGCGCTCGGAGATCGCACCCGCTTCTTTTAGTTTGGTAAATCTTTCCAGTTCTCTTTCCGCCAGGTTCAGGCTGCTCTTGGCCGTATTCAGTGCGCCGCGTGCTGAGAGAAAGGCATCCTGCTGTGTGTGATCGTCGATGCGCGCGAGCACAGTTCCTGTGGCCACGCGGCTCCCCTGATCTGCGTTGGTGGAAAGCACGGGTCCGGCGATCTGCGCACGCACGGTGGCATCACGTTCAGCAGCAAGTACTCCGGAAATGAGTGGTCCTGTGGAGACCGTCTCTTTCTTCACGACCACGACGTTCTCGGGACCCACGTTCATGGTCGCGAGCGCGGCGGCCGCGCTATCCGGTTCAGCCGCTTCTCCATTCTGGCCGCCACAGGCAACCACGAACGGCAGTACCAACGCTGCTGCTATATGTGTGTAGAGTCTCTTTTTCTGCATTGCGTCCTCTATTGTCCTTGGCCAGTTCCAATCGTTGTGGACGCCGTCGTGGCGCCCCTAACCTGCTGCTGCGGGGCCACCGCCCCGCCACCACTACCTGCACCGCCGGGCGCTCCTACCGATGGCTGCACCCCTGCCCCTCCCGCACCACCAAAGCCGCCCATCCCTCCTGCAGCTCCGAGTGGAAGGTCCTTGAGCAAAGCCAGCCTCATGCGCGCTACCTGCAGATTGCGCGCAGCAAGAGCACGATTTGCCCGCGCCTGCTCCAGGAGCAGTCGCGACTCCGCCAGTTCCAGCGAAGTAGAAATCCCTTCCGAATAGCGAACCTCTGCGATCGTGTAGGCTCTCGCCGCCTGCTCGCTCGTTCCTGCACTCGCGGCCAGTGCGGCTTCGGCCTGCTGCAACTGCGCAATCGTTTGCTGCGCTTCGAGCGCCGCCAGTTCACGCGTCTGGTCCAGCCGAGCCTGCGACTCTTCGACCATTGAGCGTGCTACCAGCTGAGTACCACGGATCCTCCCACCGGTGAAGAGCGGAAAGGAAGCGCCGAGCGTCACTGTCCAGTTGTTGAGCCAGTTGTTCCAGTCTGGTACTCCTCCGGCACCAAATGCAACTCGGCTGTAGGCTGTACTTAGACTGATATTGGGAATCCATTCGCTTTTGGCGATCTGGAGTTGAGCCTGCTGAGCTTCGAGCGCTTCCTGAAGTTGCCGCACCGGAGCTCGCTCGCTTGCACTCGTGTCCGGTGTTTCGACTCCCGCCACGTTTGCCGCAGTCTGAACCGTGCTCAGATTTCCCTCATCGATGCTCGTGGTGAGCGACACCTGAGCAGCGTATGGCACGTTGAGCAACTGTTTGAGGCGCATGTACGCCAGGTCCCTGTCGGTCCGCCGCTGAATGAGCACCGGCCGCTGGTTGTCACGCGTCACACGCGCCCGCAGCAGTTCAAATTCGGACTGATTCCCTACCTGCTGAGCAAGTGTTGTCTGCCGCAGAGTACCTTCGGTTTGCGCCAGTGAAGACTCCGCAATTGCTACGAGCCGGTCGGCCAGCACTGCGTCGAAGTAGGCCTCGGTTACATCGAGTGCCAGCTGTGCACGCTGCGCTGTGAGTTCAATGTCGGCCGAACGACGTCCAGCGCGAGCGGCGCGGTTCTGCGCCTGCACGCGCCCGCCGGAAAAGAGCGTGAGCGAGCCGTTTGCCGCAATCTGGTATTGGTTGCGTGCGCCAAACCCCGCACGGGAGAAGTCGATTCCGCCACCGCCCGAAGAACAGTGAGAAAACTGCTCCAGACCCAGCAGCCGTTCCGCGTCGCTCGAGCCCGGGGGCGCGAGGTAGCGGGTGCATGGGGTGTAGTAGGTGGTGGAATCCGCCGGCGGCACCGGAGGAGCCGTGGGCGGCACTACAACCGGATCAGATTCAAATACCGAAAACTGTGACGCCAATGTGCGCGTGTAGCCCAGACTCCCGGTGAACTGGGGCAAATACTGCGAACGGGCCTGCATCAGTTCGCCCCGCGCGCGATTTACTCCTGCCTGAGCCATGCGCACGGCTTCGCTCTGGGCACCGGCCAGTCTTAGTGCGTCTTCGAGTGAGATTGCCTGTGCGCCAGCCTGCTGCTGCGCCGCAAGAGAGGTCGCCGATATGAGCAGAGCGAACACGACCGCTCCGGATCGATGAGTAATATTCATAGCTGCTGTTGGTATTTTGGACGAGTCATCGTGACGTCGTCGTTCTGGAGGTACGCGGCCTCGAAGCATGCCGCCGCCCTGTTTGTGTTTCCCTTTCTCCGTCAATCAATCGAAGGAAGACCCTTACATACGTTTGTGCCGCCTGGTCTTCTGGCGGAAAGATGGTTGGCACTATGTCACGGCTGACCGCGTCGGCAAACATCGACGCCATGAGAGACGTGCACGCCGCTTTTACTTCTTCACGTTCCCGTGCGTTAGCTGGGCGCCTAAGTTTCGAAGCATAGGCCACCAGTTCCTGGAACTGCGGTGTCTTTTGCTCGCAGATAAAAGCTGCCATTTCCGGGCGCTCTTCGATCTCCGCCATTGTCTTACGAATCATGAAGCGGATGCGCCTCATCAATTCGAGATTTCCCTTGCAGTACTCGGTCAGCTCAGCTTCTGCGTCTCCCGGCTCTTCAGGGAGACGCGAGTGGCTACAGGCATCCACGCATTCGATTGCTTCGGACAGGAGCTGCGCTTTTGAACCAAATAGTCGAAACAGAGTTACTTCGTTTACGCCGGCCTCTTCCGCGATGCGTCGTGTGGTAGCACCTCGGAATCCGCTTTCGGCAAATACGCGAGCCGCTGCTTCCAGCAGCTTCTGACGGCTCACAAAATGTGGAGTGACCATTGTTGGAGTTGAAATACACGGCACAGGATCGCTCACCGCGCTTTCCTGGTGCTTACAGCGAGCGCGTAGGATTAATTACCTCCCACGCAGTAAGCAAGCGGTTGCTTGCAAATAAACGGTCATGATTTGGTTTGGGTTTCAACGACACCTGTCAAATCTTGCCGCCCGCTGACTCGACAACACAATCGAATGGCCCACCCCGCGGCAACCCAGCGGATGGGAGATAACAACTCAGCCGCGAGGGAGGCCGAGTCCACCGCACGTGAAAGCAACAAAACGCCCAGGCCGCAGAATCTGGAAAACTCAGGCCCGACGCTGTCTTACATCTTCGCGCCAGACTTTTAGGTAATCGTGTAAGACCGCAAGCCGCATCATCTTCGCGCCTTTTGGCTCACTGCTGACCTCGCGGACTCGTGAGGCAGCAGGCGTTAGCGGCCGTACACCACGTCACTCGTCAGGCAGAAAATCGGGTCTGGCGGACTCGACGCTTCGGTTTTAGATAGGGCGACTCGTCAGGCACCCCTTTCTGCTGACGACCTCAGCCGTTAGGCGGCGATAGTGGTGTAACAGAAGCGAAGGTGTGATACAGGTCAGCGTAGGGCAGTCTGGCGACTGCTAAGTTCGGATGGGGCAGCGAGGACTTCGTTCCTTCACATCGTGACCTATGAACTGGCTTCTTCGGCGTCCTGGCATGTCGCGGATCGACATTCTATTTGCCATCGCAGTTACAGGAGTCCTCGGTGCAATAGTCTGGGGTAACCTCAGGGGCGTGCGCGCCGACGCCTATGAAGACGTTGTCACGGTAGAGCTTGGCAAACTGCGCACGGCACAGGACAGCTATTGGTCCCGCAACCAGCGCTATGCCCCTGACACCGCAGTTCTGGGATGGCAGCCCGCTCCTCAGATCTCACTGACCATGTCGTCGGCCGACTTCAGCAAAGGTGTCGACGTAGTTGCAACGCACTCGTCGCAACCAGGTATGACATGCAGGATGTATGTAGGCACGGACTCCACCAGATCCAGCGGCACGGTTGACTGCAATGGGCGATAAGCTTCCGTACCACGCCATGATCGACCTCTCCGTCGTGATCCCCTTTTACAACGCGGCGGAGACTCTCCAGCGCTGCCTCAACGCTATCGAGCAGCAGAACTTTCCGCGCGATCGCTACGAAATCATAGCGATCGACAACAACTCGAGCGACCAGTCCGCAGATATTGTGCGGCGCTTTCCGCGCGTAACCCTGCTCAAGGAGAGTGTGCAAGGCGCTTATGCAGCGCGCAATCGCGGCGTTAACCGCGCCCGCGGGCGCATCCTCGTGTTCACTGATCCGGATTGTGTCCCGCGCCCCGACTGGCTCGCTTCGATCGCAAAAAGACTCGAAGTACCTGATACAGAAGTGCTGATTGGCGGCTACATCCCACCGCAGCACTCCAACGCGCTGCGATTGCTGGTACTCTACGAAAACACCAAAGACGAATTCGTCTTTGACACCGGCATCCCGGAGTTATATTACGGCCATACGAACAACATGGCCGTCAAGCGCCTCACGTTTGAGCGCTTTGGTCCATTCATCGAACGGCGTCGAGGCGCCGACACGATTTTCGTGCGACAGGTAGTGGGCAAGATGCCCTGCAATGCCGTCCGCTACGACGCGTCAGCTCTGGTAGAGCACCTTGAAGTGGACAACATCGCCACGTACTACCACAAAATGGCCACCTATGGCGAAAGCAGAGAAAGCTACCGCCACCAGTCCTGGACCAGACCGCTCTCGATGAAGGAACGCGTCAGGGTCTTTGAACGTACTGTCAAGAACAACCAGCTCTCCCCTATCAGGGCAGCGCAGCTCGCGACCCTCCTGACCTTTGGACTCGTCTCCTGGCGCGTAGGGCGGGCACGCGCTCAGTTCAAGCGCATCATTGGTGCTTCGAGCGAAAACGCTCAACAGTTGTCTCATACCAGCCCAGCACTCGATCAATCGAGGACGCTTCCGTAAAATCCCGCAGCGCTACCTCGCGAGCGGCTTTACCCATTCGCGACGCGAGCTGCCGGTCACTAAGTATCCGGAACAAAGCGTCCGCCAGCAACTCAGGGTCTCCAGGCCTGACCAGCAGTCCCGTTTCACCGTCGCGCACAACCTCGGCGGGACCGCCTGAATTACTCGCCACCACAGCGCTCCCTCGCATCATCGCTTCGATCGTCACAACGCCAAAGGGCTCTTCATACGTCGATGGAACCGCCTGCACCCAGGAGTCGTGCAATAACTCCGCGATCCTCTCGCGCCTCACAAATCCGTGCATCTGACAATTGCCTGAAAGCCCAAGGTCGTTGACGAGCGCCTCCAGTCGGCCACGCTCAGGGCCATCTCCAATCACATCGAGCCTGGCCGTTGGCAAACGCTTGACCAGGAGAGCCATCGCCTGCAGCAGAACATCGACCCCCTTCTTGCGAAAGAGACGTCCGACAAACGCCGCTCGTGGAGTTGGCCCGGGTTGGGCTGTTTCGGCTGTGGTGGGTACGCCGTAGGTGAAGTTGGAGTCCACAGCTATGCCGTCGTTTCGAAGGCGTGCTGCCGTCCACTTGCTGTTTGAGATCGTTACGTCGACAGCATGGTGCCACCAGTTCCACATCTTGCGCTGAAGCTCAAAGCGAGCCCTGCCGGCAGGCGAAATACAGCCTTCGTCCTGGCACGCACCCCCGGCGCGATGATTGCAGGACTCGCCCGAGGGTAGCAGCTTGGTGTTGAGGGGGCAGATGAGCTGGTAATTCACCAC
>CAZYTS010000087.1:5105-14947 GCA_964649855.1 uncultured Gemmatimonadaceae bacterium | reverse complement strand
TGCGCGTCGCGCACTCGACGAGACGGCAATAGCTGCGGGCGCGCGTTAGGTTCCTATGCTTCAGCGCTTCAGCGCTTCAATGCTTGGAGGCTTGCAGGCGTCAACGCTTCGACGTTGCGAGCATCGACGCTTCGGGATTCGACGCTTCGCTTCCCGCAATAAGCGCGCTGCACAATCAAATCCGCTTCCCCGGCCAAGCTCGCAAAGCGAGCGCGAGCCGGGGTCCAGAGTCGTTAGGCAGGACTCCCCTACCACTTCAATAACGCGACCTCTTTGCCTCGTAACCCAGCGCCGAGTTCAGCCAGCGCACAAGAGGCAACAGCAACTTGAAGTCCTTGGTCACCCTTGTCACAAGGTCAGATTTGATGACTTCGCTGTCACTCAGCGGGGCCGAGCACGTGAAGGACGCGTAACGTAGCCACGCAGCGCCGGGATGCTCCGCGTTCCATGGTTTGGGCACGCGTGTCATGACCTTTTCATCACTCAGGGTGCCAAAGCGGTTCTTTAGCCCCCGCGCCTTAAGGATCTTCGTGAACTCAACCGGTGCATCTGCTATCGCTTCGCGAATCGCGAGCAAAGCGCTACGCGGCGGCATCCAGATCCCTCCCGCTGTGAAGGATGCCCCGGGCTCAAACTGAAAGTAAAATCCCGCTCCAGCCCCATGAGTCTCTGACCCCTTGCCATAGCCAGCATCCACATGGGTGAACCAGCAGCCAAGGTTCGTCTTATAAGGCGATTTGTCTTTGGAAAAACGCACGTCACGATAGATGCGAAAGATCGACCGCTTTGGCGAACCGGTCAGCTCCGGCGCAAACGACGCCAGGCGCACATCCATCTCCTCCACAAACTCGCACATCGGAGACCAGAGCAGCTTATCAAAGCGATCCTTTCGGGCAGTAAACCACGACCGATCGTTGTTGCGCTTGAGCTGCCTGAGAAATGTCAGCGAGTCTGCGGTAAACATTTCAATGCTTCGACGGTTTGACGCTTAAGAAGTTGGAACGTTGGGAAGTTGGGAGGCGGGGACGAACGTAAAATGGTTGCCTTTAAGTAGCGACGCTGGCAACTCTCACCCCACCGTCCCCCTCACAATTCCCTCCACCCTGCGAGATTCGTCAAAATAGCGCGTTGCCAACTCCTGAATATCAGACGGCGTCACTGCACGTATCCTCTCCTCAGTCTCCGACAACTCCAACAACCCGCTGCCGAAACTCCACGCGTCGAGTATTTCTCCAAGTACCGTTCCCCCGCTCTGCCGGGCGATTGCCCTGGTGCCAATCAAAAAGGTCCTCGCGCGCTCTATCTCACTCTCACGAACCGGCTCGTCCCGAAGGCGCGCGAACTCTTTCAGCAAACCCTGCCGCGCGGCCTCCTCCTTTTCCGGTGACATCGCGATATACGCCGTAAAGATCCCTGCCCTCAAGCGCGGCGTATATGATGCATGCACCGTGTAGGCGAGAGATTGCCTGTCACGCAATTCGTCGAAAAAGCGCCCTCCCAGACCACTCGCAATCGTCACCAGCAACTGCGCCGCAAAGCGCTCGTTCTCTCCCCTGGCAGGAGCCGGAAAGGCCATAGCCAGAGCTGACTGAGCTTTTTCGCGGTACTCAACCCTCTGAGTCACGTGCTCAACCCACTGAGGCGCAGAGATCACACGCTGCTTTGAGGTACTGAGCCGCTCAAAGGCACCGGCCAATAGTTCTGCTACGCTATCCGGCCGCACGTCCCCTACAACCGCAATCACACTCTCCCCTTGCAGAACCTGCTTCTCATGCCAGCCTCGTATGTCGGAGACCGACAACGACCGCAATCCCTCCTCAGATCCAATTGCAGCTCGTGCGTAGGGGTGCGCCCGGTATGCGGCCTCGGTAGCAAGGCGCAATGGATAGCGGGCCATGTCGTCGCGGAGTTGAACGAGTTGCGTAAGCGCAATCTCCCTCTCAGTATCAACAGCGTCGGCTCTGAACGCGGGCTGCGTAACGACGTCAGCCAGGAGATCAATGGCTGGTTGGATGTTGTGCGTTGGCACCGAAATCCCCCACCCTATGCCATCGCTGCCTACAGTTCCCGACACACTTCCCCCCAGCAATTCACCCTCAAACGCAATGCCTGTAGCTGAGCGCCGCAAAGTTCCTTTGATAGAGCTGCGCGCCATTAGAGTGCCTAGTCCCGAAAGGTCATGCGGCTCGAGCGACGCACCTCCAAGTGCAAAAACCCCGAGTTGCACGATCGGCGAACCCTTCCTCTCCTTCACCAGCACCGGCACTCCCAAACCAGTCTCAAATACCACGACCTCAGACTCCGCGCGCACACGCCGCGCAGGCCGGCGCTCCACCGCTGCCTCCGCCACTTCCTCGATGGGCTTGAGAGGTTCTCCCTCACCTGCTGCCAATTGCAGGAACGCCTCATCGGCGTCCCCGGCAAACTGCTTGAACTTGAGAGGGCGATAAACGATGAGCGCAGCGTTGTCAGGATCGAGATACCGCTGAGCAACTTCAGTCACATCATCCGCCGTCTGTGACAACATGCGCCCTGCATACTCCTCACCGAGTTCCCAGCCGCCCAAGGCTTCCCATTCTGCCAGATAGTTGGCCTGACCATCCATGCTCTCCATGCGCCTCAGCAGCCGCGCCTCAAACTGCCTTTGCGCGCGTACAACCTCGCCGGCCCGCACTCCAGAACCATTGCCGCTGCGGAGATCCATAATCTGACGCCAGGCGCCTCGTGCCGCGTCGACCGCCAGGGGTGAATCCCCTTCGAACCTCACCACAAAAACACCGATGTCACCTGGAGTGTAGTTGTAGGCACTCACTTCAGACGCAAGCTTCCGCTCCCTTACGGCGCGATAGAGACGCGATGAGCGGCCGCTCCCGAGAATCATCGAAAGAATGTCGAGCGGCACAGTATCCCTGTGACTCGAGCCAGGAACGCGCCATCCCATAGCAACTTGCGTCTGCCCCACGTCTCCTACCAACTCACGAAAGCGCCTACCCGGAGGCAGAGTCTCAGCAGGCCCGCGGTCGCGCGTTATCGGCCCGTCTTCCAGGTGCCCATACAATTCCTCGACCTGCCTGAGAACTGTGTCGCTATCGATATCTCCAACGATGGCAAGAATGGTGTTTGATGGGCGATACCACGTTCGGTAAAAGCTCAGCAATTGCTCGCGTGTGAGCTTACGCAGACCCTCCTCCTTGCCGATTCTCCAGCGCCGAATCCGGTGACGATCGTGCAGTAGCTCGAACAGCGTCTCTATGGTCACCGCAGAGGGATTGTCAGCCTTGCGCCGTGCCTCCTCAATTATCACCTCCAGCTCGCGAGCAAGTTCGCCGGCGTCGATCATGGAGTTGGCAAATGCGTCAGCCTGGATTTCCAGGCCTTTTGCAAAGCCTTGAGACGGCAGCACGGCATAGTAGCGCGTGTGGTCGTATATCGTTGACGCGTTGAGCAGACCACCGCTTGCTTTAGTCTGTTTGGCTATCTCGCCCACTCCGCGCGTCGGCGTCCCTTTGAAGTACATGTGCTCCAGCACATGCGCGATGCCAACGACGTCATCGGTCTCGTCAAAGTAGCCTGCCTTCACGTACGTAACGACCGCCGCCACAGGAGCGGTTCGGTCGACACGAACGAGTACGGTAAGGCCATTTGCCAGCACGGTCCGTGTAACCGACTGGTCAGTCAGTATTGAGCGGCGTTGAGACAACGTATGTAGTTCTGAGGTTGACGGAGTATCTCCGTCCTGAGTTTACTGCGGTGGCACCGCGTTTGGTGCCTGTGCCGGCGCGGGTTGAAGCACGCGGAGGCATTCCTGCCACGGTCCGGCCCCGGCTCGCTGCATGAATCGCTGCGCAAGGTCGGGCCTGCCCAGTTGCATGAGTGTACACCCCATAAAGCCGAGCGCATTTCTGTCACTCGGATCGATGCGCAGGGCGCGATCGTAGAAAGTCCGCGCCAGGTCGGCTCGACCCGACGCCAGGAGGAAAGCGGCTAGTTCACGATGCGCCAGCGCGTTTTCGGGTTCCAGTTCAACGGCCCTCCTGAGTTCGGCACTGGCCGTCGCCATGTCACCTTCTTCGCGCGCCATCCTGCCCAAATAGATGTGCGGCTCCGCCAATGAAGGCTCGGCGGCTATGACAGCTGCAAATGCCCGTTTGGCCATTGGCCGGTCACCAACGGCATAAGCTTGTTTCCCGCGGGCGAGATCCGTACCTCCGCGTCTCGCCTGAAAAAAGTAGAAAACTGCGACGCTTAGGAGCGCCAGCACGGCCAGTATTGTCAGCACTCCACCCAGCCAGTTGGCACGCGCCGGTATCACTTCTGTAGTGAGGGGAACGCCTTTTGGCGGAGCCTGGCCTCCCTCAAGGGCATCCGTGGACACTGGGCCAGTATGCGCTCGCGGAGCGCTGTACGGCTCTCTGGCCGTGGCCGACTCGAGCGCTTCAAAAGCCGCACGAGCCGCGACTGCATCTGCTGCAGTGGGTGTGTAGTCACCGCTCTCGATGCGCTCTACGGCAGCGCGCAAATCCACCAGCCGGTGCGCATCGTCCAGCGAGAGAAGATCGCGTTGTCGCAGTTCATGCACCAGCGCCTGCCCCGTCAGCGCGGTCGTTCCAGCCAGAGATCGGAGAGAGTCCTGAACGGTGCTCCACAATTCCACAATCGCCGGGCCTGACTCGTGCGGACCGAGGCGCTCGAGCAGGTCGAGAGAGGAACGACCGGCGTCCAGCGCCTGCCTGGCGGCACGCTGTGCCGAATTAGGCATGCTGTCGCTGCGCGGCTAGCGGAGAATGCGCAGCAGACCAGCGTCAGCTACGCCACGAATAAAGCTCTCTGCATCACCGGTCGGAATGATGACCCCTGTGAGCGAGAAACCGCGTCTGGCTTCGTTTGCCATGTAATCCTGCAGCGTTGCCGATACCAGAGTCCGGCTTCCCTCCTGCATCTGACGCACAATCTCGTCCCACGAACCCTTGAGCGAACGACCATCTCTCAGCATGACGCGGTGCTCGCTGGTGTCGCGGCGCTGCTCCACCAGGTCAGAGAGCATCGCCCCGAACAACTCCAGCTGTTGACGTGCGTCATCCTGTTCGCGCTCCAGAAATCTCTGCTCGACTTCGGCAAGCATCTCGTCGATTGCATCAGGCACTGCTGCAAGTTCCAGGACTCTCGCTTCCCAGCGTTTCATCTCGGGGTCGTCATCCGAAAGGCCGTGGATCGTCCGCTTCAGCTCCATCAGTCGCCAGATCCCTAACTCGTCCCAGTGCTCCTCAGGCGACGAACGATCAAGATGATACAGGGCAGCTGCTTTCTCGTCGCGGTCGTAGAGAATGTTACCAAGGTAAATGCGCGCCTCGGAGTGATTCGGATCCAGCTTGAGCGATCGGCGTAGCGTCGCCAGCGCCGCATCGTCATCTCCAAGACGGTGCTGTGCGTAACCAACGAGCGAGAGCGCTTCGGCGCTATCCGGAGCCTGGCGGACTGCCACCTGGAAGTACTCCAAGGCGTCCTGAACCAGTCCCTCGCGGAAGAGCGCGCGCCCTATCTGCAACATGAGCTCGACGTCGTCCTCGTAACCGATGTCCAGCGTCTTTTTGAACGACTGCCGTGCAGCCTCTACCTGACCGAGTTTGAGCAGAACCTCCCCCAAACCAGCGAGACCATCTTCGTGTTCGCTGTCGAGCACCAGCGCTTCTTCGAAGCTGCGCCGAGCCCAGGCGAATTCTTCACGCGCAAGGCGCGCGTATCCAACGCCGACGTGCAGGCCTACGGCGTGCGGATATATCGCCAACCCTTCCCGAAGTACAGCCAGCGCTTCGTCGTACTGGCCTTCGTTGTAAAGCAGGTGAGCGCGCTCATCATACTCTTCGGAACTCAGGAATGGCGTGGGCATCTCGCGAGATTCCTCCGTCTCGAGCTGACAAGCGAATAGTACTATTACAACAATGCGAGGTTCAATAGATGGCGCGAGTTACCTGAGCCTCGCTGCTTTTCACGCGCAGGTTTTCCACATGGTGAACATTCGCAATTCTGAGGTGTATAACTTCTAATTGATTGCGCTAGCAATCTCCGCGGCCAGTTCTGCGTTGGCTTCGAGCAGGGCAAGATTGGCGCGCAGTGTGCGGCCGCCGGTCTCGCGCTCCAGAGCTGCGAGCAGGAATGGGGTTGTTGCAGGACCGGCAATTCCCTCCGCTTCTGCCGCAACGAGCGCCTTTTTAAGCGCGGCCTCTACCTCGTCTGAGCCTAAAGCGGCTTCGGCAGGCGGTGGTTGCACCACGAGGATTGCTTCGCGTCGCCCCAGTGAGCGATGTGCGCGCTCGATACTCACGATCTCTTTCACGCTCGTCGCAGTAACGCTAACGGGCAGCCCACTCCGGGCGCTGTAGAACGCCGGAAACTCATCGGTCCTGAACCCGACTACAGGTACTGAAAGCGTTTCGAGTCTTTCTACAGTTGCGCGCAAGTCGAGGATTGACTTTGCACCGGCGCAGACGACGATTCTGGGCGTGCGACTCAGCTCTATCAGGTCGGCTGATTCGTCGTACGGTGCACCGCGGTGTACTCCGCCAATTCCTCCAGTGGCAAAAACAGCGACGTCACTGCGGGCTACGATTGCCAGACTTGCGGCCACCGTGGTTGCCCCGTTGAGACCGCGGGCGATGGCGATTCCGAGATCCCGTGTGCTCACCTTTTTGATGCCGTCGCGCGAGAGAAAGCGTTCCAACTCCTGTTGAGACAAACCGAGAGTTGGATTTCCTTCGGCCACGGCGGTTATTGCGGCAGTGGCTCCGTGCTTTGAGATCGCCGCGAGCATTCGCGCGGCGGCCTCGGCGTTGGCCGGCACTGGGAGCCCCTGCGCAAAGACCGAGCTCTCCAGTGCAACAACTGGGCGACCATCCCTCAGCGCCGCCCAGACTTCCGGAGTTAGGCGCAGGTCACCGGCTGGCGACCCGGCCATGACTACGCCTGTTCGTCGTCAAACTGCTCGGCGCGCCAGGTGTCGACCTTTTCGCGCTCACCCGAGGTGTGATCCCAGATCGCGAGAATCTTTATTCTTTCACCTTCCCACGCATCAAAGCTTTTGGTACTGCCCTTGGGGATCTGGATCTCGTGGCCATCCTCAAAACGCAGAACGATGTGCGGGAATTCGGTGTTGGCGTACTGTTTCCGAACCTTCGAAGGCTGAGGGGGCATCTTGCTTGAGGTAGGCGGTGGGGCAGGAATGGCGGTCGGCTGTCAGGTCACAACCGATTCGCCCGAGGAATAGCTTTTCCAGGCTTCTGTTGAAAGTGCCTCGTCGATCGCCGCAATGGCAATGTCCAGTTCGTCGTCACGCGTGTAAAAATGCGGTGCGATCCGGATTCCGGCCTTCGGGCGATAGTCGATAACGATGTCACGCGCGAGGAGAAACTGCGAGACCTCGTAGGCGTGGGGGACCGCCAGGGCGACCGTCCCGCCGCGACGCGTGACGTCGCGAGGCGCATAAACGGTGTATCCCCTTTCGTCCGCAAGATCAATAAGTCTCGTTGTCTGGCGTATGCTCTTCTGGCGAATCGCGTCGATGCCTGCGCGTTTGACAATGCGTGGTCCTTCCATGGCAGCAAAAAGCGCAGGGATTACGGGGGTGCCGCCGAGCCAGCGGTACACGTTAGGCGCGTAGTGCATTTCCGGTTCAAACGCAAAAGGCCTTTCGTGTGCCATCCATCCTGTGAGTGATGGTTCAAGCCGCTCGCGGGCTGAATCAGCGGCGTAGAGAAAGCAGCCCCCCGGTCCGCCGCAGAGCCATTTGAGCACTCCGCCAGTCAGAAAATCGACACCAGTTGCTTTCACGTCGACAGGAATGACGCCGACCGCGTGAAACGAATCTGCAGACACCAGTGCACCGTGACGGTGCGCGTGATCGCAGATCTCCTGCAGGTCCATTATAAAGGCGGATCTGAAGAGGACGTGCGAAATCGCAACCAGAGCAGTGCGTTCGTCGATGGCGGCCTTGAGACGCTCGGTGTCGATCGAGATCCCATCGTCGCTGGGCACCACGACTATTTCGGCGCCAAGCCGGGTGGCAAGAAGGTCATAGGCGTAGCGGACCGAGGGAAAGTCCAGCTCTGTCATGACGATGCGGTTGCGCGGAGGCTTGTATTGCAGGGCGGAAAACACCGTTGACTGGGCGAGCGTCACGTTAGGCATCATGACGATTTCGCCCTTGAGCGCTCCAATAAGTGGTGCGATTTCATCGCCCACGCTCCCCGGGAGTTCCCACCATGACTCGGCCCACGCGCGCACTCCGCGCTCCGCCCATTGGTCCACATAGGTGGCGAGCATGTCGGGCACTGTGCGCGGCATGGCACCCAGCGAATTTGAAACCAGATAGGTAGAGCGATCGAGGATAGGAAACTCGCGTCGGTATGCGAGGAGCGGGTCGGACATTCTGGGAGGTTGGGAAGCGAGGGCGCTGGAGAGTTGGGACGCTGGGAAGCCAGGGCGCTGGGAAATCGGGAAGCGCCTAGGGGTTCGTTACGGCGGGAGTCGGAGGACGGCGACGTGCAACGAGATAGACAACTGAAGTGAGCAACAGTGCAGCCCCAATAGCAATCCATTCCTGAGCTGTTATGCTCGTAAACATCCACGCGATCACGGCGCAGCCGAGCCAGGGAAGGATTAAGGGTGCGGGCGTTTTAAAGGGGATGCCGCCCTGACGTACGTCGCGACGACGCAGCTGCCACGACGCCAGGCAGCACCCACCGTAGAGCAACAGAACAGAGATATTCGCCATCACGGCGAGGCGTTCAAAGCTACTGGATACTGCGAGAGCAATTGCCACTGCCGCTTGGATAGCGATTGCCACGTGCGGCGTGTGAAATCGCGGGTGGACTGCGGCGACTTTTTTGGGAAGGAATCCGTCGCGACCAAAGGCAAAGAGCACGCGGCTCACGGCGAGCATCATTCCTCCCGCGTGTCCAAACATCGAGATGCTTGCGCCAGCCAGGAGGAGAGTTCCGGCCCAATTACCCATAGCAGCTCTGGCGGCGTCTGCGAGAGGGGCAGCAGTGGAGGTGGAGAGTCCTTCTCCCAGAACCCCGCGCGCAACGAGTTGGAGCAGCATGTAGAGGAGCGTCACACCACCCATCGCCAGGAAGATTGCTCTCGGCAGGGTTCGGGCCGGGTTAGCTACCTCGCCGCCTGGAATGAGTGCCGCTTCGATTCCGGCAAAGGCAAAGACGAGGACGATAGCAGCTCGGGCCAGGTCAGCTGTTGCGGGGAGCGTTGTTATCGCAACGTTGGCCGGCTCGATAAAGAACAGTCCACCAATCGCCAAAAGCAGCAAAGGTGCCAACTTGGCAACGGTCACGACGTTATTGAGCGTGGCTCCCTGCTTTACGCCGCGCACATTTACTGCGGCAAAGAAGGTGAAGAGCGCAACGAGAAACGAGGCACGTCCCAGCGGTGTGGCAAACCACGGAAAGAGTGCGCCCATGTTAGCCGCAAAAACTGTTGAGACCGCTGACATTGCAAAGGTGCTGAGCAGCCAGAGCAGCGCTCCCGACATGAATCCCACAAATGGGCCGAACGCCGTTTCTATGTATGCGTATGGCCCCCCAGTCAAAGAGACGCGGCTGGCGGCGTCAGCAATACAGAGAACGATGATCCCCATCGCCACTGCGCAAACGAGATAAGCGATTGGTGCAGCGGCACCTACTCGAGCTGAAGCGTCGGCGGGCAGGCGGAAGATTCCGCCACCGATCGTTATGTTGACGATGCCGGCGGCTAGCCCGAAAGTCCCGAGAGCTCGAACGAGTTGGCCCTCGGTGGTTACAACTTCAGTAGCGCTTGCGCCTTGGTTCATGAAG
>CAZYTS010000087.1:0-5095 GCA_964649855.1 uncultured Gemmatimonadaceae bacterium | reverse complement strand
CGACCATACGCTCCAACCAACAGGGCACATATGAAACCGACAATTCACGCAGCTCTGACAGTCGTTCTTGCGTTTTCGCCGTTGGCTCTTTCGGCTCAGTCTCTGGAGAATCGTGCAGACACTTCGGCCGCGGAGCAGAGCGAAGCGTCTCTGAACCTTTTGCTTAGGGAGGGCGCGATCGCGGGGATCAACGTGCATCGTGCATCGCGCGACAGCATGCCGGCGGCACCGGTTCTTATGCAGGATGCGCCTCCCACCGGCACTTCGAGACTCCTTATGGTGGTAGGTGGGGCAGCGTTCGTCGGAGGCCTCCTTATTGGGGACGACGCGGGCACTGCAATCGCTGTAGCCGGCCTCGGGATTGGGATTTACGGGTTGTATTTGTATTTGAGATAGGAGGGGGTTGGGAGGCGGGGAGGTTGGGAGGTTGGGAAGTTGGGAAGCTGGGACGCTGGGACGCTGGGACGCTGAGACGCGGCGATACGTCGCGCGATCCATCGCCTCCCTCGCCTGCGTCGCCTGCTTCGCCCACCTCGGCCCTACCCGAAAATACGACGAAGGTCGTTGAGAGCCTTCGATGCTATGATGGTGGCCCTTCGATCGGGCCCGGACGTGTTCCCGCCAAATTCGGCGCGTATCGGTTCCGATCAGCCACCCTTTTGCCGCGCGGAAACATGCCATTCAAGACAAGCCGCATCACTACCGTTCTCGTAGTTCCGTCCATCGAACCGAGCCTGGGTTTCTGGGTCGACAAACTCGGCTTTGAGAAGACCGTGGAGGTTCCGCACGAAGACGCTCTTGGTTTCGCGATTCTCGTGAAGAATGACCTCGAACTGATGTTTCAAACCGAGGCGTCGGTGCGCGCTGACCTTGGGGGCGGTGCCGCTGTGGGGACCGCTGCGTGTCTCTTTCTAGAGGTTGACGATCTCTCGGCAGTGGAAGCCGCGCTCAAGGGGTACCCCGTTGCCATGAGCAAGCGGACGACCTTCTACGGCATGCACGAGTTTGGGGTTGTGGAGCCAGGGGGCCACTGGGTGACGTTTGCGCAGAAGGCGTGATGGGATAGCATGGTTTCGACGCTGCGAAGTTTCGACGCTTCGACGACCCCTCCGCCGATCCGTCCTGTTATGCGCTGGCAAATCGATTGTGCACACACCTGTCGAAGCGTCGCCGCGTTGACGCGTCGCAGCGTCGAAGCCTTTTAGGTCAGTCCTTCCAGACTCAGCCTCTCATAAGCATCAACGGCCTGAGCCAGTTCGCGCACGCTCACGTACTCGTGAGCGGTGTGCGCCACGTGAACCGATCCCGGCCCAAAAAGGCACGGCGTTCCCCATTCGCCCAACTCTGGAATGTCGGTCGCAAACGCCGCCACAGAAGTCGCGAAGCCATTTGGCACCTTGAGTCGGACTGGGGGCACCATGACTCCCCATTCGAGTTCCGCCCGTCCCGCTATCCAGCGCTCGACAATTCCCTGCACTTCTTCGGCAGGTGTCACCAGCCTGAACATCAGTCGCGCCTCCGCCGAAGGCGCAACCACGTTATCGGCTACACCACCCTTGAGGCCACCGATGTTTACCGTGGTATTGCCCAACTCCGAATCGGCCGGCCATTCGATCGTGTCCAGGTCCTTCAGCAGGCGCACGAGATCCATAGTGGCGGATATTCCCAGCTCGGGATAGGCAGAGTGCGCCGCCTTGCCTGCGGTTCGTACTATTAAACGCTGCGCGCCTTTAGTCCCCTTTGCTACTGTGCTCTCAGTTGGCTCCCCATTGATCAGGAGTCTCTCGCGCCTGGGAAGGTTAGCTCTCGCCCACGTGTTAGCCGCTTTGGCGCCGTCGTGCCACGTTTCTTCCCCAACTACGAAAAGCAGTGCAACTTTCGTGCCAGCGTTGCGCAAACGCTCGGCAGCGAGAATCATTGAGGCCGCGATTCCCTTTGCGTCGCAAGCGCCGCGGCCAATGAGCCTATCCCCTTCGATAGAGGGCGGAATATAGGGCGGGACGGTGTCGAGATGAGTCGAAAGCGTAACATCCGGGTCCCCGGACTCTGAAGCAAGAATGCAGCTGCGGCCCTCTTCAACGGGAATCAGTAGAGTCTCCCACCCGCGCTTCCTGAGCAGATCGGCGGTGAACTCGATTACAGCCCCCTCGTTCCCGCTTGTTGATTCCACACGCATGAGTTCGAAAGCAAGCTGGCTTACCTCCCGTTCAATGCTCATCGCTAATTGGGGTCAGATTCGAATTACGATTTGTGATGTCTCTCATCTCAGAAACCTCGTCGCCAACTGCTCCAGGCGATCGTCACCGCTTGCTCTCGCTTCCATCAAGATTTTCTCCACATGTGGTCTCAATGCGGGTTCGCCCCAGTAGTAGCCGGTCGCAGCTTCTGCCGACGGCGTTTCTCCCGCGCGGGCGGCTTCGAGTAGTGCGCGCGCAGCCGCCTCATCGAAACCGGGATCGTCCGGCGCCGGAAGCCCGTAGTTGCGCCGAGGAACGGCATCGTCTTTATCGTCGTCTACAAATGCTCTGGACATGACAGCACCAGCGGCCAGCGCCGTTGTGTTAGATTGGGATTTATAAGGTGAAGGTGGTTCTATTCAATTCCGGCGAAGCAATCGCCGGTAGATAATCCAGGCGCCACCCCTTCTGGGCCGCGCCGGCTTTAACAGCCTCGGAACAATGGCACATCCCAACACTTTTCGCAGCCGTTCTACCCTCAAGGTCGGAACGGGTGAATCAGCCCGCAGTTACACCATCTTCCGGCTCGACGCGTTGCGGGAGCTGTCCAATGGAAACGTGGACCGGCTCCCCTTTTCCCTCAAGGTCCTGCTCGAAAACCTCCTCCGTGGCGAAGACGATGCGTTCGTAAAGGCGACCAGCATCAGAACTCTGGCCAACTGGGACGTCAAGAACCCGGTCGACAAGGAGATCGCCTTCCGAACGTCCCGCGTTCTCTTGCAGGACTTTACCGGAGTACCCTGTGTCGTTGACCTGGCCGCGATGCGCGATGCGATTGCCGCACTTGGCGGAAAGCCTTCGAATATCAATCCTCTGCAACCGGTCGACCTCGTAATCGACCATTCGGTTCAGGTGGACGAATTCGGGAGCGACGCGGCCTTCCTGATCAACGTCAACATGGAGTACCAGCGCAATGTGGAACGCTACCAGTTCCTGCGCTGGGGACAGGAGGCTTTTGACAACTTCCGCGTGGTTCCCCCTGGCACAGGGATCTGCCACCAGGTGAATCTCGAGTACCTGGGTAAGGTCGTATTTACCAGTGAGCAGAACGGCGAGAGCATGGCTTACTGTGATTCTCTTGTAGGCACGGACTCGCACACTACGATGATCAACTCGTTAGGTGTGCTGGGATGGGGCGTCGGCGGCATCGAGGCTGAAGCGGCAATGCTGGGCCAGCCCGTTTCAATGCTCATCCCCGACGTCGTGGGATTCAAGTTCTCGGGACGATTGCCGTTAGGCGCAACGGCTACGGACCTCGTGCTCACTTGCACCGAAATGCTGCGCAAAAAGAACGTCGTTGGAAAATTTGTCGAGTACTACGGCGACGGTCTTTCCTCGCTCTCTCTTGCCGACCGCGCCACCATCGCCAACATGTCGCCCGAGTACGGCGCGACCATGGGCTTTTTTCCCGTCGACAAGGAGACGCTCCGCTACCTGCGCCTAACGGGCCGCAGTGAAGAACACATAGCGCTCGTCGAAACGTACTGCCGAGAACAGGGGCTCTTCCGCGAAGACGGGATGACTCCACCGGCATTCACCGACACGCTGGAACTGGATCTCTCGACAGTCGTTCCTTCCATAGCAGGACCTAAGCGTCCGCAGGATCGGATTCCTCTCTCACAGGCCAAGGAAAGCTTTCAGGCCTCGCTCAAGGCCCAGCACGAGCTCGCAGCCAAAGCGGTAAAAGCCGCTCCATCGCCAGCCGTTATCACAATGGAAGGCGAGGGACCGGTTCATCCGCGCAAGGGCGTGCCCTGTGAATGGCGCGGCGAGACTTTTGAGCTGCGCGACGGAAAAGTTGTGATCGCTGCAATCACTTCCTGCACCAACACCTCGAACCCGAGCGTAATGCTCGCGGCAGGGCTCCTGGCACAGAAGGCGGTCAGCAAGGGACTCAAATCCCGGCCCTGGGTCAAAACATCACTTGCACCAGGCAGCAAGGTGGTACGCGAATACTTCGACAAAGCGGGAGTCCAACCAGCCCTCGACGCACTCGGCTTCCAGATCGTCGGCTACGGCTGCACTACCTGTATCGGCAACTCCGGTCCGCTCCCTGAACCGGTTGGCAAGGCCGTCGAAGACGAAGACCTTACCGTTGCTGCAGTGCTCTCCGGCAACCGCAACTTTGAAGGTCGCATCAACCCGCAGACACGCTTCAACTATCTGGCCTCGCCCCCCCTGGTCATTGCCTACGCTCTGGCTGGGCGCATGGATATCGACTTCGAGCACGAACCGCTGGGCGTCGGCAAGGACGGCCCGGTGTTCCTCAGAGACATCTGGCCACAGCCAAAGGAAGTAGAAGATCTCATTCTCACTGCGGTAAAGCGCGAACAATTCCAGCGTGAATACTCCGAAGTCTTCAAGGGCGACGACGAGTGGCGCGCGCTCGAGATTCCCAAGGGCGACCTCTACTCCTGGAACGATGAATCCACCTATGTCCAGAATCCTCCTTACTTCGAGGGGATGACGTTGACGCCGCCGGGAGTCGTCCCGGTGCGCGACGCACGAGTGCTGGGGATGTTTGGGGATTCGATTACCACGGACCACATCTCCCCCGCTGGATCAATTGCTGAAAAGTCGCCGGCTGGCCAGTGGCTCATTTCACGCGGGGTGGTTCGCAAGGACTTCAATTCCTACGGTGCCAGACGCGGCAATCACCAAGTCATGATGCGCGGCACCTTTGCTAACATCCGACTGCGCAACGACCTTACTCCCGGAATGGAAGGCTGGTGGACCCGAACTTCACCAGACGCAGAGCCTCTTTCATTCTTCGATGCGAGCCAGGAATACAGAAAGAGCGGCACTCCTCTCATAGTCATTGCCGGCAAAGAATACGGTACCGGCTCGTCGCGCGACTG
>CAZYTS010000086.1:0-15461 GCA_964649855.1 uncultured Gemmatimonadaceae bacterium | reverse complement strand
AATCAGAATGCGGCTACTCCAAACGGTCAGGCGACAAATGGCGCGCAGCAGCAAAGAGGCGGTGCTACACCGGTGCAGCGTGGTGAGTTTTCTTCCCGCGGCCGCACCCGCCCGGGAGTCGTCTTTGTAGCCACCGGCGGCACGTATTCTCCGCGTGTTGTCAGACTCGGCGTCGGCAACTTTGACTACACCGAGGTCGTCAGCGGTCTGGAGGAAAATGAGCAGGTCGCACTACTGGCGACGGTAGCAATCCAGGCGGCACGCGACTCCAGCAACGCGCGCTTCAGAGAGCGCTCCGGTGGTGCCATCCCTGGCATGCAGAAGCAGGGGTCAACAACACAGAGCAAGAACGGCGGCAACGCCGGCGCCAGACCGGGCGCACCTGCTCGTAGCCGCTGAGCAAACAGAGGACAACATGCTCTTCGGCGAGATCTTCTCCGTAGCGCTCGGCGCGCTGAGAGCCAATAAGTTGCGCTCGATGCTCACGATGCTCGGCATCGTCATCGGAGTCGCGGCAGTGATCGCTATGATCGCTCTCGGTCGCGGCGCGCAGCTCGCCGTGAAAGACCGGATTTCAGCGTTAGGCACGACTCTGCTAACAGTGTCGCCCGGGCAGATGTTCGAGCGTGGCGTGAGCTCGGGGGCAAACCGCGCGCGCCTCACCATGAAGGACGCCGTAGCACTCGAAGAGCGGGGCCGCAACCTCGCCGCCGTGCAACCGGAGATGTCGAGCAATCTCCAGGTCCAGTATCTCAATTTCAACACCAACACGAGTATTACCGGAACGACGGCCAACTACCTCCAGGTCCGCAACTATAAGCTGGCGGCAGGTAGATTTTTTACCACGGGTGAGGACGCAGCTAAAGCGCGCGTCGCCGTCGTTGGTCCTGAGGTCCTCAAGAACCTGGGAGTAGAGTCTCCCTATGCGATCCTCGATCAACCCATTCGCGTCAGAGGAATACAGTTCACGGTAGTTGGAGTACTCCAGTCCAAGGGGCAGTCGCAGCCGTGGATGAACCCCGATGACCAGGTACTCATTCCGCTCCAGACTGCGCGCTACCGCGTGATCGGCAGTGAGCGTGTGCGCTCGATTTCTGTGCTTGCTCCAACAGAAGCGCGGATTCCTGAAACGATGGCCGAGATCGAGCGTGTTTTGCGCAGAGAGCACAAACTCAGGCAGGGCCGGCCTAACGACTTTACCATCCGCAATCAGTCGGACTTTCTCAACACGTTCGCCGAAACGACGGAGGTGTTCACCTATCTGCTTTCGGGGATTGCAGCGGTGTCACTGCTAGTGGGTGGGATCGGCATCATGAATATCATGCTCGTCTCTGTCACCGAGCGCACGCGTGAGATAGGGGTTCGCAAGGCACTCGGCGCCACGCGCTGGAACGTGCTGATCCAGTTCCTTATTGAAGCTGTAGTGCTCTGCCTACTCGGCGGCTTTATTGGGATTCTGCTCGGTGCTGGAATCGCCACGTGGTTAAGTAGCACCTTCCAATGGAATACGGATGTCTCGTACTCGTCGGTGCTGCTCGCCTTTGGGTTTTCGGCTGTTGTGGGTGTGCTGTTTGGCGTATGGCCGGCACGGCGCGCCGCCAAGCTGGACCCGATCCTGGCGCTGAGATACGAGTAGAGAAGCTTCGACGCTGCGAGGATGGCGACGCTGCGACGACCCCACTCAGACGCCATCCCTCGCCCCCTCAGCCCGTCGCCCCTTCCCTCGCTCTCTCCAAAGATATATCGTAAAGATACATCTTAACGGAGCTGAAGCATGTCCCATCGCCATTACCACGACTGCGGACCCGGTGCGCACCGTTCGCACGCCGGCCGCAGGGATAGGGGAGACTGGCAATTCGGCGATTTCCCCTGGGGTCCGCGGATGCGGCGCCGCTGGGGTGGAGGCCGAGTGTTCGAGCAGGGTGACCTCAAGTACGTGATTCTTCAGCTTCTCTCGGAGAAGCCGAGGCACGGCTATGAGATCATCAAGGCACTGGAAGAGAAGTTTGCTGGTGCATACGCGCCCTCAGCCGGTGCGGTTTACCCGACGCTCTCGCTTCTCGAGGATCTGGGTTATGCCACCGTTTCTGTTGAGGAGGGAGGAGGCGGCAAGAAGGTCTACACGATCACCGATGAGGGTCGGGCCTATTTGGCTGAGAACAAGGATGATGTGGACGACATTTTCGAGAAGATTTCGGAGTTTGGTGCCGGTTTCTTCTCGGACCACGTAAAGGATGTTGGCGTGGCATTTGGACGTCTCGCTCGCGCCACTTTTGCGACATCAGGGCGCCATCTACGAGACTCTGAGAAGGCAAAGCAGGTGAAGGAAGTGATCGACCGAGCGACCAGGGAAATCGAAGGAATCTTGAGCGCGGTCAAAGGATAAGCCGGTGAGGTGAGGCGGGGCGGTCGCAGCGTCGAACGTCGCAGTGCACGCGACAGCCCCCTCCCCCTCGCCGCCCCCCACATCGTAGGTTCACCACCCATGAGTGAACCTCCCGCCGCGGATAAATCCTCCGCGGCAGATCGACCCGAGAGCCAAAAAATCGCCAGCATCACCTCGGAGATCCCCGCTCCCGTAGCGCGACATCATGCCGACGCAGACCCTCGCGGCAAGCGGCTCGTACTTCTGACCTTCACCGCGCTTGGTGTCGTTTTTGGGGACATCGGCACCAGCCCGCTCTACGCCGTCAAGGACGCGTTCAAGAGCGTCTACGGCATCGCACCAACTGCCGACAACGTGCTGGGGCTCCTCTCCCTCATAGTCTGGGCCCTCGTACTGGTCGTCAGCGTCAAGTACGTCGGCTTTATACTGCGGGCCGACAACCGCGGCGAGGGTGGTGCCTACGCGCTCCTGGCGCTGATAATCGAAGCGCAACGAAAAAAGGGCAGCACCGCCATTCGGGCGATGCTCATAATGATGGGACTTTTTGGCGGCGCCTTCCTCTATGGCGACGGCGTTATCACTCCTGCAATATCCGTTTTGGGAGCGATGGAGGGACTTCAGGTCATCGATTCCACACTCGGCTACCTCATTGTCCCGCTCTCGTTTGTAATCATCGCTGTACTCTTCTACTTCCAGTACCAGGGCACCGCGCGAATTGGACGTGCCTTTGGATGGGTGATGCTGGTGTGGTTCCTCAGCATCACGATACTCGGCATTCGCGGAATACTGATGCATCCGGATGTCCTTGTAAGCGTGAATCCGTGGTACGGCATTCAGTTCTTCCTTTCGCACCCGACGCGGTCCTTTGTCGTGCTGGGCGCCGTCGTGCTAGTCATCACCGGTGGCGAAGCGCTCTATGCCGACATGGGTCACTTTGGTCGCAGACCCATTCGCACCGCGTGGTTTGTCCTGGTCTTCCCGGCTCTCCTCATCAACTATTTCGGCCAGGGAGCACTCGTGCTCACTACTCCAGCAGCCATCGAGAATCCCTTTTATCTGCTGGCTCCCGGGTGGTGGCTGGTACCGCAGCTGGTGATTTCAACGTTTGCCGCAGTCATTGCGTCTCAGGCTCTGATTTCCGGAGCCTTCTCCCTTACTCACCAGGCCGTGCAGCTCGGCTACTCACCGCGCGTCACCATTGTGCACACGTCGGCGCGCGAAGTGGGGCAGATCTACATACCCGAAGTAAATGCTGCTCTCGCAATCGGCACGCTTCTTCTGGTAGTGGCATACGGTTCTTCAACCGCGTTAGGCCAGATGTATGGTGTTGCGGTCACAGGGACCATGGCGATTACGAACCTTCTCTTCTACTCGATCGCGCGTGAGCGCTGGGGTTGGAGCGTCTTGCGTGCAGGCTCGTTCCTGGCGTTCTTCCTCGTCATCGACGTCACGTTCTTTGCCTCCAACCTTCTCAAGGTAGGCTCGGGAGGCTGGGTACCACTTGTAATTGCGGCGTCGGTCTTTGTACTCATGACCACGTGGAAGCGTGGCCGCGATCTGCTGCAGCAGATCATGCGTTCGCGATCTCTGCCAGTGGAGGACCTGATTGCCAGCCTTGAAGAGGGAAAGACGCACCGCGTTCCCGGCACCGCAATCTTCATGACTCAGGAAGCAGAGGGTACGCCGGTAGTCCTGCTGCACCATCTCAAGCACAACAAGGTCCTGCACGAGCAGGTCATTCTACTCTCAATTGTTGGACGCGAAGCCCCCGACGTACCCGCAAGTGAAAGGATCCAACTCGAAGCCCTTTCACAGGGCGTCTACCGCGTGCGAGCCTTCTACGGATTTATGGAGACTCCCGACGTCGAAGACATCCGCGCGAGGCTCACCGAGGCGGGCATAAAGACGAAGCGGCTCGATACGACGTACTTTCTTGGAAGGGAACAACTCATCCCGACAGGAAAAGGTGGGATGGCGCGCTGGCGCAAGCACATCTTCAGCACCATGGCTCGCAATGCGCGCAGCGCCACGCAATACTATGGCATCCCTCCAAACCGCGTGGTAGAGCTGGGCGCGCAGATCGAATTCTGACAAGTCATGAAAGGCGACGAGCGCAAATACAACGATGAACAGATGGCGCTCATTCTTCGCCGGGCGGCAGATATTCAGGCGCGTCGTGACGACGGCCAGCATTCGCTCGCCGAGATTCAGGAGATAGCCCAACAGGTTGGGCTCGACCCCGATGTAGTCGCGCTGGCCGCAGCCGGTGTCGCCAAGGGCGAGGTTCCTGGCACTGCCCTTGTACCACGCGAGCGTCGGGGCATCATCACCTCGGAGTTTTCTCTCCCTCGCAGGGCGAGTGGCGATGAAGTCGCTCGAATGCTCGAAGCAGTGAGACGTGCGAGCGGACATCAGGGCACGTCGCGCCAGGTCTTTGACGCAATAGAATGGAGAAGTGGTGGCGAGAACGAGCTCATCGACATAAGGGTAGCCATCACACCTTCTAACGATCGCACTAACATGCGTGTGCAGCACAGGTCGGAGACCGCCGCAACACTCGCTGGACTCCTTGGTGGAATCGGGGGACTCATAGGGATCGCGGCTGCGGCTTCGGTGCTACCTGCCACGGGTGCATTGCTGGCAGCGGGCGGTATAGCTGCTGGCGGAGTGCTCGCCTTTCGTGGTTTCCGAAAACGGACAGCAGCCCACGGTGAAAAGGCCGTAGATCAGATCATCAAAGCAGTACAGGATGAGATGGCTGAAGGCTGAAAAGCAGTACAGGATGAGATGGCTGAAGGCTGAGGCGCCGGTGTCCCCCATAGAGCTTGACGCATGTGAGTCACGCGCACGATTGTTGGGCCAGCATATCCCTCCCTTCGACTTTCGTCCACGTTCATGCTTAGACACACATCCCTGGTTGCCAGCTCGCTCCTCCTTCTGGCCTGTCAGACTTCTGAACGGCAGAACCCCGACGTCGAAGCTGATGGAATGCCGGCAACGGGCACCTTTTCGATAATTGCCTACGACCCAGCAACCGGCGAGCACGGCGGCGCGGTTCAGTCACGAGTCTTCTCGGTTGGCAACGGGGTGCTCTGGGCCGAAGCAGGAGTGGGTATAGCTGCTACACAGGCCATCGTCGACGTGAGCTACGGTCCACAGGCTTTGGCGCTGCTGCGTGAGGGCAAGCCAGCTTCTGAAGTGGTCAAGACGGTATGGGAGCGCGATCCGGATCCTGATAGCGCGCGGTGGACTAAATACGGACGGCAGTTCGCTGTGATCGACGCCAGAGGTAACGTTGCTGCCTATACCGGTCCGCGTGCCTCCAACTGGGCCGGCGACCGGCAAGGCACGCACGTAACTGCGCAGGGGAATATTCTCGCGGGCCCTGGCGTGGTAGACTCGATGCTTGCAGCGTACGAGAGGACTCAGGGAACGATGGCGCTGAGACTCGTAGCGGCTCTCGAAGCCGGTCAGGCGGCTGGGGGCGATACACGCGGCCAGCAGAGCGCAGCTATTCTGATCGTTGGGAAATGCCGAGGAGTCTGGCTGCATAACGACGTCGTTATGCGACTCCAGGTCGACGACAATCCCGAACCAATCAAGGAGCTGCGGCGCCTGGTTGAGCGCGCACCGCAACGGCCTCGCGCGGTAACCAGCGCGCCGAGCGATCCTGCATGCCGCTAATGATTTGTTGCAGAAGGTGAGCCAGGATCAGGCCTCGCCACCTTCTGCAATCGTCGGATCGTCTCCCAGAACGCGCCTTCCAATCATTCCACCCTGAAGGTCGATCAGTACGTGCAGAATAATCGGCCAAAGAAGGGAGCCGGAGTACACGAACAAAAGGCCCATGCCTACTCCAACCAGACCCGTTCGGATCACTCCTGCCACCCCCTGATAGGCGTGGCCGATGCCAAAAAGGAGTGCTGCAACCAGCGCACCGGCCCGTGGGTCCACGAATGTGGCGAGATACGCGATGAGATAACCGCGGTACAAGACTTCTTCGCAGATTCCCGCGGTCCAGGCTACGACGCGGAAACGCCGGTGCTCCGCTTCGCTTCGCGGAAGTATTTCACTGGCAGCCGCCAGCTGCGCCTTTAACCTTTCGAGCGCGGGTCCCTGCGCCGATAGCGCTGAGCGTCCCTGCAAAAATAAAAGGACCACGATTGCGATCGTGAAGCCCAGGCCGATGAGCAAGCTCCTGCCTAACGGCAACGCAAACCCAAGGGCGCTGAGCGCGCGTCCCTCGATGAGCCACAGCGCGAGGACCAGGGCAACCATTCCCCACTCCAGCACGATCACGGAACGGTACCAGTCCATGCGCGCCGCCGAGCGATCCTGTGCGGGAACTAGCGCCAATTTTCGGTAGCTGTACCAGCCTTCCAGGGGTGCGGCTACGAGTAGAACGAGTACGATTACATGATCCCAGATGGCAAGTGTCATGTGGCGTCTTTATTTCCCTGTGTACGAGCCGTTCGACGCTGCGACGTTTTCGATGCTGCGACGGCCTCCGGCGTTTTCGACGCCGGACGAACCCGCTGTCAGAGTTGCTGGATCGCTCGCTCGGCCAGCGCACGGGCCTGCGACAAACCCGCCGCTACCTGTGGCGTAACGACCAGATGCCAATCGTTACCTAAAAACACGTGCAGCTGATTGGCCGAAAAGAAGGCGATGCTTCCCAGACCGCTCACATCCTCGACGGGAGCTCCGGACTCCTGCATCGTTTGGCGGACTCCCTGGCTGGCTCGCTCTCGCGTCTCCCCTGGGGCGCTCTTACGAAGCATAAAGCTAACCGCAGCCGGGCTTGCGTCTGTAGCATAGTTGCATTGCGAAAGACTGGTGCCAGCACTCTCGTTATTCATCGAAAGAGCCAGGCTGTCTCTCACCGGTACTCCAACTACTTCCTGCACTATAGACGCCGGCAGTATCTCGCATGCGTTGCGGACTTCGCTTGAAACTACCGACTCACCAGGCGCCTGACTGTCAGCTGCAGCATCGCCACTGCTGCCGCCGCAAGCAGAGGTCAGGCAGACGAAGGCTAAAGCAACTGGACCAAATCCTGCGCGGCTCTCAAAGCGCGTTCCGGACTTCGCGACCATAACTCCTCCTGACCAGAGTCAGAGCTACGCCGCGCCCATTCGCTGACGCGGCGTCGATTGGTTAGCCCCAACGTTACGGCGCAAATCCTTCTGGGAACAGACGCGAAAGCAGACCCGACCATTCGTTGCCGGATTCTGCGGCCCGTGCCGACGCATCATCGCCACCCCAGACACTGAGCCAGAAAACGATCTCTGACGGGCCACCCGGCGCACCAGGCTCCACCGAAATCCTCATGACCGCGTTGTCCAGAGCTGCCGCATACTGGCTGGCCACGACGTTGTCGTAAGCCCTACCTGCCGAAAGCCAGGCCGCTGCTTTGCTGTCGCCCTTGAGCCGGCTCCAGGACTCTGCCGGATCGAGCAAGACGCGCCACCGCTTGTAGGCCACGTGCCGGTCCTTGCCACGGTGATTCTCGAGGTAGTACTTGAGCGCACCCAGCTCAAAAGCCCAGCCTCGATTGGTTCCCTCGATCCAGCCGTCCCAGGAGGAATCAAGAGGAAAGCCCGACGTCACGGCACGGATAACGGTCTTGCCTCCCCTTCCCTCGATCATGTAATCGGTGATTTGTCCCGGTCCTTCGAGCTCATGGAATCCCCATGACGTGCGGAGGTGCCTGGGGGGGTCCCAAGCAAGAATCTTCATGGTGCTGGCAAACTCGTTGCGCCACGACATCCAGATGCTCCCGCCTTCTCCCGGCTCAACACGCGCATCGAGTGGAAACCATCGCTCCAGCTCTCGCGCGTTTGTAATGGCCTCCCAGACCACTTCTGGAGCCGCGTCGATCTCTGCCTGGCCCTCTGCAGAGCGCGTCTCAGATTGTGCCGCTTGTGCATTTGTCGTCATCGCTTCTTCTCCGTGAGTTTACGCTTTTGAGGGTTTGACCCAGGATATGCTCCGGCCACGAGGCGGAACCATCTGCCGCCGCTGGCGGCCTCGTCATGGTGTTTGGCCACGACTTCTGCTATCGCGTTGGTGAGATCCTCGGTGAAAGCGTTGAAATCTTTGGGGGAGCCTAACTTGAGAGAGGTGTTGATCGACGCCGTCGCAAGGCGCTCACCCCTGGCTTTAGAGCCAAAGAGAAGGGCTGAGAGCTCGCGCACGGCACGGGCTGCGATGGCTACGAGGTAGTGCGCCGAAAAGCGGTCCCCGACCTCCTCAGGTTCACACTCGGCGAGTTGTCCTGCTGCGGCAGGATCCAGAACAAAGCTTCTCGCAACCGGTCTAAGGACCCGCTCCTTGATGTTTCCGCGCGAGTTCTCCTGGACGACTTCAACGAGACCGGCGTCTTCCAGGGTCCTGAGATGGTAGTTGAGGCGTTGTCGTTTTTCGCCCAGTCGTCGCGCCAGCCCGGATGCGGAATCCGGGCTTTCAGCCAGGGCGTGGACGAGGCGGAGTCTCTCTGGATCGAGAAGTGCCAGCGCCTGCGCGGGTTCTCGGACGATCCGTACGGTTAGAGGCTGTGACATGGAGAGAAGGTGGCGCCGACAAAATAATTTGTCAAGCGCCACCTCTCAGAACTCTGATCAACCCCCCAGCCCTCTCCCAGTCCCGCCACTTTCTCGATTGCCCTTTAAACCGCCTCCCCGGGCGGGTGAGCACAGCGAACGAGGCCCGGGGTCCAGTGTCGTTAGTGCTTATGCCCCTCCGACGGTACACCTCCCAACCGACGCCATTCCTCCACCTTCTTCTCCACCGCGTCGGCGTCCGCGTCCCGCTTCTGCGCCCTGAGCGAGCTGGCCAGCCCGCCTAACGACCAGCCGTTGTCAGGGAAACGCTTCAGATCCTCACGAAAAACCCGCTCAGCATCAGCAGCACGACCAGCCTTAAGGAGCACAGCGCCAAGATCATGCCTCACTGGCACCGTCCAGTCGGGAGGCTCGCCGTAACCAAGAGCATCCTCTCGCGCAGCAGCTTCCCCGAGATCTCTTGCAGCATCATCGTGCTCACCGCGCGCCGAATGTATCACGCCACTCAACACCGATTCCGCCACCCCAAGTATCGGTTGCGATTCGTTGAACTCGAGCCTGACTCCCTTGAGTCGGCTGTCCTGCACTGCCGACCGCAGCTCGGTCAGTTCCTTTTCCGCCTCGTCAATTCTCCCCTGACCCACCAGAGCGCGACCCCGTGCGTAGTGCCACATTGCACGTGCATGGAGGAGGTCCGCCCCCGGCTCGCCGGAGATCAGGATCCTGTCCCAATCCTCGAACCTCACGGCCACCTGTAAGACCCGGGTGTAATGATGTTGGGTAAAGATCATCCTGGGATCAGACATCGGCTGCTTTGCTGCAAGTTCGGAAAGCTTGTCAGCAGCAGTAAGTGCCTGATCTTTCTTTCCCGCCATCGCGGCGGCAAACGACAGAAAGTCGTAATTGTGAGGATAGTACCCAGCCGTATATATCCCTGCACTCGGCGCTTGGTCTCGAATGTAGGTTTCGTCAGCATGAACCGCGTGCTCATTCGCTTCGATTGCGTCCAGGTAGCGACCTACACGGATGTAGATGTGCCCAGGCATATGAACCAGGTGCCCGGCACCAGGCATCAATCCTGCCAGACGCTCGGCACATGCCACCGCCCTTTCCGGAAACGCCGCCTCAACCAGATGAATGTAGAAATGGCACGCTCCGGGATGCCTCGCGTCTGAGGCAGTCACGCGCTCCAGTTCCGCGAGCGCGTTAGGCATTCCGGGATGTAGTTCACCGTTTGGTGTCCAGTAGTCCCAGGGTCGCAGGTCCATTTGTGCTTCGGCGTAGAGGACAGATACCTCGTTATCCTCTGGATAGGCCCGATGCACCGAATCCATGGCAATAGCATAGGCTGAATCGAGTACCGCGCGATCTGCGCGCGGAACGGCCTCATAACGTCTGGAGAGGGCGTCTATCAGCGCGCGTTCCCTGGCGTTGGCTCCTTGTTCAAGCTCTTTCGCCTTGCCAATCGCTGCGAATGCGGCCACACCGGACGCCGAGTCCAGAGCGGCATTGATGTTTGGGCCAAGTGCAAGCGCTTCGCCCCAGAAACACATGGCGCAGTCGGGATCGAGCCTTTGCGCGCGCTGGAAAGATCTTACAGACTCGGCGTGGTTGAACGCGTAGTAAAGCCTTAGCCCCTGATTGAAATAGAGCTGAGCCTCAGGATTCTCGGTTGTGACGGCGTAACTGTGTTCTCCGAGATTCTCGTAGAGCGGCAGTGAATCGGCAGCGGCAGCGCTGCATCCCACTCCGGCGAGAACAAGGAATGTGGCCCTGGCCAGCATAAGAATCGTCTCCTGATCGTCTTGTTGCTGAATTCGTAGCTTACATGAGCGACCGCCCATGAGGACGGCCGATTTCAACATATGAAATGCACCCGATCAGCTAACCCGCCTATTGGCAGGTGTTTATACGGTCCGTTGTGCGCCTCGGCAAGCACTCAAAATGCACGGACGTAGAGGTCCCAAAGGTCTGTGCCACCGCCTTGTCACGCGCCATGTGGTGTGGTGGAGTCGTCGCAGCGTCGAAGTCCGTAAGGTTCGCAGCGTCGAAGTTAATAAGCCTCGCAGCGTCCAAGGCTGTAAGCTTCGAAGCCCGCTTCAGGGTAGCGGGCCCATGAGCGTGTCTTATGCGGGGTACTGGCGCCCATCGTCGTGGCTTCTAGCGACACGACGCTCGTCGACTTCGTGGCACGGCCACTCGGCGCCAGTTTGCAGACCCGAGCTGCTCACATCGTTACAACAAAGGGTAATCGCACCGTGGCTACCAATCACTTGCGGGAGAGATACCGGGGGCGCGGGGCGCTTCTCGGTACGATCGCACTGGCGGCGCTAACAACCGCCTGCGGCGAAACCACTGTCAACACACTGCTTCCGGCGGCGCGCATTGAAGCTGTTGCTGCAACTCCGCCGACCGGCGCAGCGGGCGCAGTAATCGCGGAGCCGGTTGAGGTAAGAGTCGTTGGAACCGACGAACAACCACTACCTGGTGTCGTCGTTTCCTTTGCAGCAGACAATGGTGGCACAGTAGACCCGGCTACGGCGACTACAAACAACGATGGTGTTGCAAGCACGCGCTGGAAACTTGGTAATGTTGCCGGACCGAACGTCCTTACTACTACGGCCGGCACTGTTTCATCGATGATAACTGCAACGGCAACGGCGGCGCGGCCAGCCAACGTAGCGCTCGTTGCTGGCAACAATCAGACTGCAGCCGCTGGCTCCGCTGTAGGGGTTCCGCCGAGCGTTAGGGTAACCGACGGCTTTAACAACCTGGTAGCTGGCGCTCCAGTGACATTTTCAGTGCTCAGCGGAGGTGGCAGCGTCACCGGGGGCCTCGCCTTCACGAATGCTCAGGGCATAGCTACTGTCGGCAGTTGGACGATGGGTCCTGCCGCAGGGGAGCAGACTCTGGTAGCTAGAGTCGAAGAAAGCGGCGTGGCCAACAATCCGATTGTCTTTACTGCCACTGCTACGACTCCCACGGGTGGGCAGATGACAGTTGCAGCTGGTAACAATCAGCAGGCTCCAGTTGGCCGGCTCGTTCCAATTGCGCCGAGCGTGGTGGTCAGGACAGCTGGTGGAACGGGCGTGGCTGGGGTAGTCGTGACCTTTGCCGTTGCAACTGGTGGCGGCACCGTCATCGGTTCGCGCCAGACCACAGACGCCACCGGCACAGCCACTGTAGGTGGTTGGATCCTTGGCGATCTTCCCGGGGCCAACACGCTTACGGCGAGTGCGGCTGGAGTATCACCGGTGACTTTTACAGCCACGGGTGTTGGAGGAACACCGGTTAACATGCTCGCGGCGTCGGCAACAGATCAGACAGCGCCCGCCAACAGCAATGTGAACGACCCGCCGAGTGTTATCGTGCGCGATCCCGCGGGCATTCCTGTTCCGGGAGTATCCGTAACATTTACGGTGATCTCGGGTGGCGGAACTGTTACCGGCTCGCCCGTTACGACGAACGCAAATGGAGTAGCGACAGTCGGTTCGTGGAAACTGGGACCAGCCGCGGGGGCAAACAGTCTGCGAGCGTCGGCTACAGGCCTTCCCGTTGTCAACTTCACTGCAACCGGCACGGCCGGTTCGGCGAGCGCAGTGGCCGTGGCATCTGGTGACAATCAATCGGCCGTTCAAGGCACGGCGGTTGTAACGCAGCCAACGGTTAGAGTAACTGACGCTGGCGGTAACCCTGTTTCGGGAGCAACAGTAACCTTTGCGGTGATTGGCGGCGGTGGTGTTGCTACTGGAGTAAACCAGGTGACGGACGCACTGGGTCTCGCTTCTGTCGCCAGTTGGACTCTTGGAAATGCTGCTCCCAACCTGCTCCGTGCAACCGTGTCGGGCACCGGTATTACCGGCAACCCCATAACGTTCACCGCGCAATCGGCCACGCAGATCGGCGCGACTTCGGTTCCAGGCGGACCAATCACGTTAGGCGCAGCGTTCAGCATCAGCGTTCAGCTTAGAAACTCGGCGGGTACGGCCGTTTCACTTGCCAACATCCCGCTTACGATCTCGATCGCATCGGGTGGCGGGACGCTGGGCGGCACAGTTACGAGGGTGACTGATGCGAGTGGCGCAGTGAGCTTTACGGGCCTCACGGTCACAGGGGGCGCGGGTGCGCGTACGTTCACGATCAGTGGTACTGGACTTACCTCCGTTACCACAGGCGCGATCAACTTCAACTGATGATTGATATCATGAATACGAGCTTTAGACATTTGATCGCGTCGGCCACGCGTGCTGCCCCTGTGGTACTGTGGGGATCACTCCTTGTGACCTCGCCGGCAGCGGCGCAGGACGCGACTGGAAGCTGGAGGATTGGTGTTTCGGCCGGAGGCTATGTGCCTTTTTCGTCACTGATCGTCGCCGCTGATTCGCGCGACACTCAGCTCGAAGCAGGGCCGGCGTTTCTGGTCGACGCGCAGTACCGACCAGAGAGCGCTCTATCATTCTACGCCAGCGGCATTCTGGGCTTTGGCAGTATCAGGCTGGGTAGTTCAATCCAGCCATCGGTCGTGGGGCCTTCCAGCCGTGCCATGACTGCCAGCGGCACTGCCGGCCTACTTCTGAGCGCTTCGGATGTGTTTGGGCAGTACCTCGTACCTACATTGCGCCTTGGTGGTGGGCTCAAGTTTTACTCATTTGATATTGATGGTGCCAACAGCCAGGCGCGCCCTACAGCTGACATTGGTGTAGGACTGCGCGGCATTGGGCTGGGGCGGATTGACGTCTCAGCCGAAGTTCGGTATCTGATGAGTACCTTTGATCAGGCCAAACTGCCCACTCGCGGTATTGCGCCGCAGGAACAGCGGCAGAATGATCTGGTCTTCTCCATAGGATTCGGGATCCGCCCGTAATCGAGCATGAAAGCACACGCCGCTCTCCTCTATTCTGCGATATTTGCAACTGGTGTTTTGTACCAGGGGGATGAGCGGCGGTCACTCCAGAGTCAGTCGGCTGCGGAGTGTCTCAGGGGATTCCACGGAGTCTGGCGCGGCAGTGGTAGAGTGGTCGGTCGCGCCGTGGTGATGGAGCAGAACTGGAATCCGGCGATGAATGGCGCATTCACCGAAATGCGAATGCGCCACCTCGCCACAGATACCAGCACAGTGCCGTCGTTCGAGGGGCGTGGGTTCTATCGTGCCACCGGCTCTCGTGCACCCGACAGCCTTGGCGGCACCTGGCTCGACGCGAGAGGATATCAGATGGAAGTGCGCGGGTCATGCAGCGGCTCTGCGATGTCCAGCCATTGGACGGGCGCCGAGCGTGGACGAACCATGTATCTGCGATCTGGCGACGCTATGGAAGTGATAGACAGCGTCTATCTCCCTCAGGGCGGTGCGAGAGAGTTTGGCCGCAGCCAGCTGAGGCGAGACTAAGGGCGCGCGGCAGGAAGTACGTTGCCCATATCGGCCACATAGCGCATTTGTCCGTTTGGCAAGCGGCTCCAGATAGTCACGTAGCGCATGTGCCGGTCGGGCCGGCCCGGCGCAGATGAGAGAGCTTCTCCCATGGTGAAGGCGAGGTCGCCGCTATTGCTGCCGTCGGCAGTTAGAGGCCCCCAGGTGAGCGATGCGCCCTGTGGAGGGTTGGCGAAGCCAGCTCCAATTGATTCAGGGCCACAGGAGGGCTGCTCTCCTCCGAGCATCGCGGCCCAGGGTGCAGCGTATGTTTCGAAGGCTTTGCCAGCGCCCTCCGCCTTTGACATTGCCGAGAACTGGCGATCGGCTTCGATGGCATCAAATGTCCCGGCCGCATGACTTGATGCACCTTTTGGTTTGGTACCGTATTTGGTGCAGGCTTCGGGAAGTGCCCCCGGTTGGCTTCGCGTCGGAGCAATCACCACCGCAACGCGCGACCAGCCGGTCTTATCGTCGTTCTTCCAAACGCTGGTATAGCTCGCCCATTGGAGCGAATCGCGTTGGTTACGAATCTGGACCCAGCCGATCGCGTAACCAAAGGTGCTGTCGATGGAAAGTTCGCGCCGAGCTTCGCGCATGGTTGCAGTTCTGAATGACTCGACGGCGGCTTTGACCGCTCGTGCGCCATCGGCGCGGCCCGATGGAAAGCTTCCAACGGCGCGGGGGGCGAGGAACCGGCCTAACTCCGCGTCAGCGGGAAAGCTCGCTGACTTTACCGTCTCCTGCGCGCCGGGTGAAGCTCCAACTGTTGCAAGCGCAAGGAGAATCATGGACGTCCGCTGCGACAAGCGCGCGACCTGCGCCAGGATTATCCTGCCCGAATCGTTTCGTTCCATCTGGTTACCGAGGTCTAGTGGTGCCGAGGTAGTATCCAGGTTACGGGGCGAGTCTGCCACGTCGTTGGGACGAAAGGATAGGGCGGACGAGGATGGCGAAGAGTGCGAGGATGGCAGGAGGGCGACGAGGGACGAGGAGCACGGCCTCAAAGGACGTGGGTCTCCCTCCCCCTCCTGTTATCCCGAGCTATGCGCAGACGCCGTGATGCGAATGGTGAAGTCAGTTCTCCAGCGTGATCGGAGACTCT
>CAZYTS010000085.1:0-15523 GCA_964649855.1 uncultured Gemmatimonadaceae bacterium | reverse complement strand
GATTGCGCAAAGATGATCGGCATTACGCCCGCCGCGTTGATACGCAACGGAATGAAGTTTCTCGCGGCCTCACGCATTCGTCCCCGCGCCATGGTGCGTTGCGGGATCTGAATAAGGACGCGGCGTGCTGCCAGTGTGAGCGCCACGACGCCCGCCACCACACCGATCATCACCACACCAAGTACCAGGAGCGAGAAGGGCCCTACAGCACCGGTGCTGACGAACGAGAACGTCTGGAAAATCGATCCCCAGAAGCGCTCGACGATGGAGAAGAAGATGATGAGCGAAGCACCGTTACCAAGTCCGCGTTCGGTGATTTGCTCACCGAGCCACATCACGAAGATCGCGCCGGTGGTCAGGAAGAGCGCCATCTGCAGCCTGAAACCAAAGCCGGGAGTGGCGACGGCCCCCTGGAGCGATTCGGTGAACAACGCAAAGCCCCACGCCTGAACCACGGCAAGGAGCACCGTGAGGTAGCGCGTGTACTGAGTGATCTTTTTTCTGCCCTCTTCATCCTTGTTCATCTTGTCGATGGACGGGATGATCGCGGTGGCGATCTGCGCAAAGATCGACGCCGAGATGTAGGGCATGATGCCAAGTGCAAAGACCGTGGCTCGCGACAGACCTCCGCCTACAAAGAGGTCGTAGAGGCCTAGCAGGCCGCCGGCCTGCTGATTCCTGAAGAAGTCCAGGAGCGCGAGTTGGTCAACGCCGGGCGCGGTGATATGCGACCCGACGCGATACAGCACCAGGCACCAGAAGGTGAAGACTATTTTCTCCCACAGTTCTGGCGTGTTACGAATATTTGCCAGCGCCTGGGCGGGATTGGACTGCGCCATTTAGTCCTCGATACGGCCGCCGGCAGCGACGATCTTTTCCTTTGCCGCGCCGCTCACCTTTAGGCCGCGAATGGTGTACGCTTTCGAAACATCTCCGTTAGCCAGGAGCTTGACCGGACCGCGCACCCTCACCAGTCCAGCATCGGCCAGGCTCTGAGGGGTGATCTCGTTTCCTTCGATGCGAGCAAGGTCGTCGAGACCTACAATCTGATAGCTAGTGCGGAACCGGGTGTTATTGAAGCCCCGTTTTGGGATACGCCTGGTCAGAGGCATCTGGCCGCCCTCGAAACCGGGCTTGCCGCCGCCGGGACCACCGTGTCCCGCGCGTGCCATACTTCCCTTGTGTCCCTTTCCGGCTGTCTTGCCCGTACCCGAGCCTGGACCGCGCCCCAGCCGCTTGCGATCCCGGTGTGAGCCGGGAGCCGGCTTGAGATTGTGCAATCCGATCTTTTCTGTAGCCACGTGACTACTCCTTTACAGGCGTCACCTTCACCAGGTGACGCACCAACTTGATGGCCCCGCGCAACTGTGGGGTGTCGCGCTGGACGACGGACGACTGATGACGCCGCAATCCGAGTGACCGAAGCACTTCTCTGAGTCTTTCGGGATGCCCGATTGCGCTCCGCACCTGCGTAAGCCTGACTTCGCCTCCGGTTGCGGGCTCGAGTTTATGTGTATGCTTTGGCCCACGTGTGCGGTGCCAGACGAATGTCCTCGCCATGCTATCCCTCTCTTGTCTTACTGCGGGAACGATAGCGCAACGAGCTCGTCTCGACGCCTCGTTCGCGCGCCACCTGCTCCACAGTCGTGAGCTGAGCCAAACCGTCAAATGCGGCTCTGACCATGTTGTGCGGATTGGTGGATCCCAGCGACTTGGTGAGAATGTCGGAAATACCGGCGCACTCCATAACGGCGCGCACCGCACCTCCTGCAATTACACCAGCGCCCGGTGCGGCCGGCTTCATAACCACCTTTCCTGCGCCGTGCCTGCCGAGTACCTCGTGCGGAATCGTCGATCCGGTGAGTGGAACGCTGACCATGCGCTTGCGTGCCCCTTCAACGGCCTTGCGTACGGCTTCAGAGACTTCGTTGGCCTTGCCGGTTGAAAAGCCGACCTTGCCCTGTCCGTCTCCCACGGCAACGAGTGCGTTGAACGAGAACCGGCGTCCGCCCTTTACGACCTTGGCAACGCGATTGATCGCGACAACATTCTCTATGAGATCCGAACCAGCTTCTCGCGCCTGGTCTGCGGCACGGCCACCACGGCCGCCACCACCGCCCTCACGGCCTTCACCACGACCACCGCGTCCGCCACGACCGCCCTGACCACCTCCGGAATTCCTTCCACCGGGGCCGCGGCCTCCTGGTCTTCCACGTCCTGGTCCACCCGGGCGGGCTCCGCCGGCGGATGCTCCTTGCTTTCTCTCTGGCATATTAGAACTCCAACCCGCCTTCGCGGGCTCCATCGGCCAGCGCCTTGACGCGGCCATGATATCGGTAACCTGCGCGGTCGAAAGTCACCTTGACGATTCCGGCCGCTTTGGCCTTGTCTGCGAGCTTCTTGCCCACCTCTACGGCACGCTCAGTCTTTTTGCCGCTCAATCCCTGATCACCAACGGTCAAAAGCGTGCGTTGTGCCACGTCGTCGACCAGCTGTGCAGAGATATGCTTGAGCGACCTGTGGATCACCAATCTTGGGCGCTCTCCCGTCCCTGAGACCTTCTTGCGAACGCGAAGATGGCGGCGATAGCGCAATTCTCCGCGCGTCTTTGGCATAGCTACACGGCGCATTACTTGCCTCCGGCCTTGCCGGCCTTGCGACGAATGACTTCTCCGGCATACCTCACACCTTTGCCCTTGTAGGGCTCAGGCTTCCGGAGCTTGCGAATTTCGGAAGCAACGCGACCCACGGCTTCCTTGTCTGCCCCTTCAACCACCACCTGCGTAGGCTGCGGCGCACTCAACTTGACTCCAGCAGGCGCTCTCACCTCAATGGTGTGCGAGTACCCTAACGACATGAGCAATCCGTAAGGCTTGAGTTCGGCCTTGTAGCCGACCCCGGTGATCTCCAGCTGCCTCACGTAACCTTTAGTCACACCCTCGACCATGTTGGCCATGAGCGTGCGTGAAAGGCCGTGCAGCGCCTTGTGGCGCGGCTCATCCGAGGGGCGCGACACGGTAACGGTTCCATCTTCGAGCTTTAGTGAGACTTCGGGATGAAAGGTGCGCGAAAGCTCACCCTTGGGACCCTTCACGTTCACACGCGACCCGTCGATAGTAACAGTCACTCCGGCTGGCACCTGCACCGGCTTTTTGCCAATTCGTGACATCTCTAAAGTCCTCCTACCAGACCAGGGCGAGAAGTTCGCCCCCGGTGTGCGCCTTGCGAGCGTCGACGTCTGACATCAACCCTCGCGACGTACTGAGAATGGCCATGCCAAGGCCGTTGCGCACGCGCGGGATTCCGGTAACGGGCACGTACTTGCGTAGCCCAGGAGTGGAAACGCGCTGCAGTTCACGGATTACCGGCTGTCCACCCGCATAGCGCAGAATAACCCTGAGGAGCTTGTGTCCTTCGGGGCTTTCAACGATGCGGAAGTCCTGAATGAAGTTGTTTTCCTTCAGGATGCGAGCGATTTCGGTTTTGATCCGCGAAGCCGGCATGTCAACGCGTCGATGCTTTGATCCACAGGCATTGCGGATCCGCGTCAACATATCGGCAATAGGGTCAGTCATGCTCATGAGTTTGTCTCTCTCTCCCCTCGTATCCTCTCGGACGTGGAGGAATGTCGGTAAATCAGGTGCTCCAGATGGTTAGGCAATCTTACCACGAGGCTTTGCGAACGCCGGGAATGAGGCCGTTGAGCGCCATGTCACGCAGCGCCATGCGCGAGAGGCCGAAAAAGCCCTCGTAGCCGCGCGAGCGGCCGCTCATGGCACAACGGTTACGTATCCGCGTTGCCGAGGAGTTGCGCGGCAGCTTGCGCAGCTTGCTGTAGGCGGCTTCGCGTTCGGCGTCTGTACTGCGCGGATTCCGGATTATCGCAGACAGGGTCTTGCGACGCTCGCGGTAGCGCAGCTGCAGCTCTTTTCTCTCGTCGTTCTTTACGATCTTGCTGGTTTTTGCCATCGTCTCTTCTCGGTTTACGCCCGGACCTGCACCGGACGGTCGTCACCCCGGAACGGCATGCCGAGTTCGCGCAGCAGCGCGAACGCCTGGTCATCGCGATTCGTCGTCGTGACGAAGGTGATGTCCATGCCGTGAATCTGTTCGATCATGTCGTAGTTGACCTCCGGGAAGATCATCTGCTCCTTGATACCTAACGAATAGTTGCCGCGCCCATCAAACGACCTTGTTCCCAGCCCGCGGAAGTCGCGAATCCGCGGGATAGTGGCGCTGATAAAGCGGTCCAGAAACTCCCACATTATTGCCCCGCGCAGAGTGACCGCGGCTCCAATCTCCTGGCCTTCTCGCAGCCCGAAGTTGGAGATGGACTTGCGCGCCTTTTTTCGCACCGGCCTCTGGCCCGTTACGAGCGCCAGCTCGTCCACGATCGAATCGAGGAGCTTGGGATTCTTGATTGCTTCACCGAGTCCCACGTTGAGCACGATCTTTTCCAGACCGGGCACCTGGTGCTGGTTGGTGAAGCCGAACTGCTGCATGAGTTTGCCGCGAACGGTATTGCGGTAGTATTCGCGCAGCCGTGGCGGGGGTACCGGCAGTTTGGCGCCCGCGTGCGGACCCTTGGGGAGCATCGACTTGCGATCGCCGCCCCTTGAGCTCTGTGCGCCACCTTTAGGTGTTCCGCCACCGCTCTTTTTTGTCTCTTTAGTTGCCATTGTAACTCTCCCTTACCTCAGCGCTTGCGGGGAATTGCTTGCCCGCTCTTGACGCTGATGCGCTCTTTGGTGCCATCATCGTCGATCTTGCGGCGCACGCGTGTGGGAACGTCTTTCTTGGGGTCCAGGAGCATCACGTTGGAGTGATGCACCGGAGCGGGCATGTCCATGATGCTGCTGGTCTCCTCGGCGCGACGTGCCTTGCGGTGGCGCTTTACGATATTCACGCCTTCGACCGTCACGCGACCCGTTTTGGGATACACGTGCAGTACCTTGCCCTCCTTGCCCCGGTCTTCACCGCGCATGACTCGCACGGTGTCGCCCTTGGTAATGGAGATGCGGACGCGCTCGGCTTTGGCGGCGTGCCTTGCGGCACCCAGCCTCTTGCCACCCTCGGTTTTACGGTACTTCAGTTTGCGCATTGTTAGAGCACCTCGGGTGCCAGCGACACGATCTTCATGTACCTCTTGTCGCGCAGTTCGCGCGCCACTGGTCCAAAGATGCGCGTGCCGCGCGGTTCGCCCTGGTCATTGATGATCACGACGGCGTTTTCGTCGAACCTGATGTAGCTCCCGTCTTTGCGGCGAGTTTCCTTGACGGTACGGACAACTACGGCCTTGGCGACTTCGGACTTTTTAACGGTGCCGTTAGGCAGCGCGTCCTTGACCGCGATTACGACCTTGTCGCCCAGTCCCGCGTAGCGTCGCCGTGTGCCACCCAGCACCCTGATAACCAGGGCCCGTTTGGCGCCGGAGTTGTCCGCGACCTTTACCACCGATTCCTGTTGGATCATTGCCCGAATCTCCTACTGAGCGCGGTCGACGATCTCGACCAGGCGCCAGCGTTTGTCTCTTGAAAGAGGTCGGGTCTCCATGATCCGCACCTTGTCGCCGCGCTTTGCCGAGTTCTCCTCGTCGTGCGCTTTGACCTTGAGTGAACGTGTTACCATCTTGCCGTAGACCGGATGCGGGACGCGGCGATCGAGTCGCACAACGACAGTCTTCTGCATCTTGTCGCTTACCACGACACCGACGCGCACCTTGCGCGCTCCGCGTCTGGCCGGCTGTTGTCCTTTATTTGTCATCTCAGCCATTGTCAGCGTGCTCCCCCTTGTAATGCAGCCTGCGCGTCCTGACGTTCACGCAGCACGGTGTGAAGCCGTGCAATGTCCCTGCGAATCGCCCTGAGCCTCAGCGGATCCTCGAGCGGTTCGGTCGCGCTCCTGAAGCGCAGCCTGAAGCGCTCCTCGTTGAGCTCGTCGAGCCGCGCCCGGATCTCCGGATCACTGAGATCACGTATCTCTTCAGCGCGCATCGGTATGTGCCTCCTGGCGCACGATGAACTTTGTCTTTACGCCGAGCTTGGCAGCCGCGAGCGCCATGGCCTTGGCCGCGATCTCCGGCGTTACGCCTTCGAGCTCGAACATCACTCTGCCCGGCTTGACAACGGCCACCCAGCCTTCGGGTGATCCCTTGCCCTTACCCATGCGGGTTTCCGCCGGTTTTTTGGTTATCGGCTTGTCGGGGAAGATCCGGATCCAGACCTTTCCGCCGCGCTTGATGTGACGTGTGAGCGCGACGCGCGCGGCCTCGATCTGCCGGTTGGTTACCCAGCCGGGCTCGAGCGCCTGAAGCCCGTAGTGCCCAAAGGACACTTCGCCTCCGCGCGTGGCCAGACCCTTGGTCCGGCCCTTGAACATTTTTCGGAACTTTACCCGCTTAGGACTAAGCATAGCTCTCTATCGTTATGCAGTCGCGCTGCCACCAGAAACGCTGGTGAGCGCTCCCGCTCTCCTGTATCAGACTCCGGTGCTGTACGTCTTGCCCCGCCTGTCCTCGACCACCTCGCCCCGGAAGATCCAGACCTTTACTCCAATCGTGCCAAACGTCGTGCGTGCCGTCGAGGTCGCGTAGTCGATGTCTGCCCTGAGTGTGTGGAGCGGAACACGACCTTCGTGATAACCCTCGACACGGGCGATCTCGGCCCCACCAAGTCTGCCACCCGCCTTTACCTTGATCCCCTGTGCACCCATACGCATGGCGCTCTGTACCGCACGCTTCATGGCGCGGCGGAACGAAATACGCTGCGACAACTGATTGGCGATGTTGTCCGCCACCAGCTGTGCGTCCAGTTCCGGACGCTTGATCTCTTCAACGTTGATCCCCACGTCCTTTCCCGAAAGCCGCGCAATTTCTTCGCGCAGTTTGTCGACCTCGGCGCCCTTTTTGCCGATGACTACGCCAGGCCGACCCGTGTGAATCGTTACCACCACCTTGCCCGGCTTGCGTTCGATGTGAACGTCAGAGATTGCTGCGTGCCCAAGGCGCGTCTTGATGTACTTGCGCAGCATGTGATCCTCCCGCAGCAACTGCGGAAAGTCACGGTGCGCGTACCAGCGCGAACGCCACTGCTTGGTGATTCCCAGCCGGAATCCGATCGGATTGGTCTTCTGTCCCATTAGCGTCCTGTCTTTTCGGCCACGACGATTTCGACGTGGCTCGTTCGCTTGTGCACCGGAGTGGCCCGGCCCATCGCTGCCGGCGTCCACCTCTTGAGCTTCTGGCCCTCGTTGATGATCGCCTTTTTTACAAAGAGGTTGTCAACATCCACCGACTCGTTGTTCTGCTGAGCGCGGTACTGAGCGTTGGCAACCGCTGACTCCAGCACCTTGGTGATCTCACCTGCTGCGCGCTTTTTGGAAAAGCGCAGCAACGAAAGGGCGTCGTTCACCATCTTGCCGCGGATCTGGTCCACGACCAGGCGCATCTTGTAGGGTGACTGGCGCGTGCCACGCTGCGTCCCCGACGGAGGGGCTGCCCTCCGCGCGGCATCACGGCGCGCCTTGCGAACTCTGGCGTTCTGTCCCATGGACTACTTGCCTCCCTTGGCTGGGGCTGCTGCCGCAGGCGCCGGCGCCTTCTTGTCCGTCGGCCTGTTACCGGAGTGCCCTCTGAAGAGCCGCGTAGGAGCAAACTCGCCGAGCTTGTGACCCACCATGTTCTCGGTCACGTACACGGGAATGAACTTGTTCCCGTTGTGTACCGCGAAAGTGTGACCCACAAAGTCAGGCACGATCGTGCTGGCGCGCGACCACGTCTTGACTACACGCTTTTCACTTTTTGCGTTCATTCCCAGCACCTTTTTCATAAGTGCCTCCTGAACGAACGGTCCCTTCCTGATGCTACGAGCCATAGTTGATCATCTCGGATTCGGGCTGTTGCCCTTTAGCCTCTTATTCTCCTAGAAACCGGACTGCGTAGCCTTGCCACGCCGCCGTCCACGTACCATCAGGCGCTGCGACGGCTTTTTCAGATTGCGCGTCTTTACGCCTTCTTTCTTGCCCCACGGGCTCACCACGTTGCGCCCGCCACGAGTGCGGCCGCCGTGTGGGTGATCCACAGGATTCATCACTTCTCCACGTACCTTGGGACGCCGGCCCAGCCAGCGCGACTTGCCCGCCTTGCCGTGCGACGTCAGTTCGTGCTCGGAGTTGCCGACCTCGCCAATAGTGGCGAGACAACGCATGTGAACCCGGCGCATCTCGGTCGAACCCATGCGCAGCGTCACGTAGTCACCCTCCTTGGCCACCACTTCAGCGGACATTCCCGCCGAACGCGCCACCTTGCCTCCACGTCCCGGCACGAGTTCGATATTGTGAACCGAAGTGCCTAACGGGACCTCACCAAGGGGCAACGCGTTGCCGGTGCGTACGTCGGAGCCCGGTCCGGACACAATCGTGTCACCAACCGAAAGTCCCTTGGGGTGCAGGATGTAGCGCTTTTCGCCGTCGGCGTACTGCACCAGTGCAATACGCGCCGTGCGGTTTGGATCGTATTCGATCTCCTTGACCACAGCGGGCTGGCCACTCTTGTTGCGCTTGAAGTCGATGATGCGGTACATGCGCTTGTGACCACCACCACGACGGCGCATCGAGATATGCCCGTGGTTGTCGCGCCCTCCGGACTTCTTGAGGGGCTCCACCAGGGACTTCTCGGGCGTCGAGCGCGTGATCTCCGCGAAATCGGAGATTTTGCGGAAGCGCGTACCCTTAGTAACCGGCTTGAATTGACGAATACCCATGCCTTTATCAACCCTCGAAGATGTCGATCTTGTCGCCTTCCTTGAGCGTCACGATCGCCTTTTTCCAACCAGGTCTCACGCCCGATGCGCGACCCATGGTGCGGCGCGGTTTGCCCCGCATGTTCATGGTCCACACGCCAGTGACCTTTACGCCGAACAAACGCTCGATTGCCTGCCTGATGGCGGGCTTTGAAGCATCGTCGGCAACCTCAAAAACGTACTCTCCACGCGACTGGTACTGCGCCGAGGTCTTCTCGGTGACCAGAGGCCGGACGATAGTGCGATGCAGCGTCGCCATTTACTTGCCTCCCTTCTTCTTTGGGGCGGCCGTCTTCTTTTTGGCCGCCGGCTTGGAGGCCTTTTTGGCAGCAGTCTTTTTGGCTGCTGTCTTGGTTTTGGCCGCCTGCTTGCGCGCGGGCGCCTTTTTCTTTGCAGGAGCAGCCGCCTTTTTGGCCTTTGGCTCAGCAGCCTTCCTGGCCTTTGGCGCAGCAGCGACCCGCTTGGGCGCCGGTGCAGCTTCTTTCTCCGCTACCGGTGCAAGAGTGTGACCTATGGCAGGGGCCTCGATGAGCACCACGTCAGACCACAGCACGTGGTAAGCCGAAGCCTCGGCAAAGGGCATCACGTGCACTCTTTCCAGGTTGCGGCCGCTCAAATAGACGTTGGGCTTTATCCCGTCGGTGAGCACCAGAACCTTCTGGCCATTCACGCCAATCCGTGAGATCAGGCCCAGCAGGACCTTGGTGTGCGGCTCGGAATAGGTGAAGGAATCGATGACGTAGATGGCGTTCTCACGCGCGCGCGCGTTGAGCGCGCTACGACGGGCCAGCTGCCTCACCTTTTTAGGAAGCGACTGCGAGTAGTTGCGGTCGCCATGCGGTCCGAAGACGGTACCGCCACCGGGCCAGTGCGGAGCGCGGGTAGATCCCTGGCGAGCGCGCCCGGTCCCCTTTTGCTTCCACGGCTTCTGGTTACCGCCAATCACCAGGCCTCGCGTTTTTGTGAACGCGGTAGCCTGACGCTGATTGGCCAGGTAGGCCTTAACGGCAAGGTGCATCACCGGCATGTTGACGGTGCCGTCAAACGTACCCGCCGGAAGGGTTACCTTCTCGCGGGCCGTGCCTAACGCGGTGTACGCCGCGGCGTCAAAGTTCGTCTGCTCAGCCATGTGTTAACCCTGCTTCCGTACGAGGACGATGCCGTTTGCTGCACCGGCTACCGCACCGCGGATGTAGATCAGATTGCGCTCCGTGTCGACCTTCTCCACGCGGAGATTGATTTGCGTGTGTCGCGCCGACCCGTAGTGACCAGGCATGCGCTTTCCCTTGATGACGCGCGATGGATCCGTTCCCGCGCCGATCGATCCCGGACGTCGGTGCTTGGTGTTGCCGTGCGTGTTGGGACCGCCTCCGATCCCATAGCGCTTGACTACACCCTGGAAGCCACGCCCCTTGCTGGTTCCGGTGACCTTTACGAATTCACCCGGCGTAAAGATCGAGACGTCGATCTTGTCGCCAGCCTTGTACTCGGGAGTCTCCTTCCCCTTGGGAGCATCGTCGGTGCGGAATGAGCGCAGAATACGCGGCGGAGCTTCGAGCCCGGCGCGTGAGGAGTGGCCAATTGCCGCCTTTGAGGCACGCTGGCCACGAACCGTCTTCTTTTCGCCCTTTTTGGCTGCACGCGCCACGCGAGCAGTGCCGTAACCCAGCTGAAGACCCGTGTACCCGGGCTTGTCAGCCTCGTTGCCGAGCACCTGCACCACGGAGTTTGGAGTCGCCTCCACTACCGTGCATGGCACCTGATGTCCCTGTTCGTTGAAGATCTGGGTCATCCCCAGCTTCCTTCCAATTATCCCTAGCATTCTTGACCTTTTTCAGTGAGTCGCGGTCGGGCGCATTGCCCTTTTTGACCGTTGGACTCCTCCACTTGTGAGCGATCGCTTCGGCCGGGTTGTCACCCGCTCAAAGCAGTCTTCTGTTTATTGCACCTTGATCTCTACGTCCACACCGGCCGGAAGATCGAGCTTTGTAAGCGCATCAACTGTCTGAGCGCGTGAATCGAGAATGTCGATCACTCGCTTGTGCGTCTTGAGTTCGAACTGCTCTCGCGACTTTTTGTCGACGTGAGGCGAACGCAAAAGCGTCCAGCGACGCGTCTTGGTCGGGAGCGGGATCGGCCCGGACACCTGAGCCCCGGTCTTCTCCGCCGTCCGCACGATGTCGGTCGCTGCCTGATCGATCACCGCGTGATCGAAAGCCTTGAGCCGAATCCTGATTCTTCCAGCCATTGAAATGTTCTCGAAAAGTGTGCCGGCCCGCCGGAAACGCGCCTCGACGCGCTTCCGGCTGACCAAAAGCAGTTATGCAATGATCTTGGTTACCACTCCCGATCCCACCGTGCGGCCACCCTCGCGAATCGCGAAGCGAAGCTGCTCTTCCATGGCGATGGGCGTGATCAACTCAATCGACATCTGAGTGTTGTCGCCCGGCATCACCATCTCGGTACCGGACGGAAGCTCGATCGAACCCGTTACGTCCGTCGTGCGGAAGTAGAACTGCGGGCGATATCCCTTGAAGAACGGGGTGTGGCGCCCTCCCTCTTCCTTCGTAAGTACGTAGACCTCGGCGTCGAACTTTGTGTGCGGCTTGATCGTGCCTGGCTTGGCCAACACCATGCCGCGCTCGATTTCCTTCTTGTCGACGCCGCGCAGAAGAAGTCCAACGTTGTCGCCGGCCTGACCATCGTCGAGAAGCTTGCGGAACATTTCGACTCCGGTGACCACCGACTTCTTGTCGGAACCAAAGCCGACCAGTGCAACTTCTTCGCCGACCTTGATCTTGCCCTTCTCGATTCTGCCCGTGGCAACTGTTCCGCGACCAGTGATCGAGAACACGTCTTCGACCGGCATCTGGAAGGGCTTGTCGATGTCACGAACCGGCTCGGGGATAAAGCTGTCGAGCGCGTCGTAGAGCTCCTGGATCTTGGCAACCCAGTTAGCATCGCCTTCGATCGCCTTGCTCGCCGAACCGCGGATGACAGGCGTATCATCGCCGGGATAGTTGTAGCGCGTGAGAAGCTCGCGGACTTCGAGCTCGACAAGGTCGAGAAGCTCGGCGTCTTCGACGAGGTCGCACTTGTTGAGGAACACGACGATATTGGGCACGTTCACCTGGCGAGCCAGGAGAATGTGCTCACGCGTCTGGGGCATCGGACCGTCGACGGCCGAGACCACCAGGATTGCGCCATCCATCTGCGCCGCGCCCGTGATCATGTTCTTGACGTAGTCGGCGTGACCGGGGCAGTCCACGTGAGCGTAGTGCCTCTTATCGGTCTCGTACTCTACGTGCGACGTGGCGATGGTGAGAATCTTGGTGGCATCGCGACGCCCCTGTGATTCCGACGCCTTCGCCACTTCGTCGTACGCGACGTACTTGGTCCCGTACCCCTTGTCTGACGAAATCTTCGTCAGCGCAGCGGTGAGAGTCGTTTTTCCGTGGTCGACGTGGCCGATCGTACCCACGTTCACGTGCGGCTTATTCCGCTCGAACTTTGCCTTAGCCATTGCTGCGTTCCCGGTGAAGTGGAGGTCTGACGTTGTGAGGAGCGCTGGGACTACCTCCGTGCCCCCGCGCTGTACGACTGCGAATTTCGTGCATGCTGCAAATCTTTGTTGCTACAACCATTTCTGCTGCCTACCCATCCCTGCCGCTACTTGACCTTGGAAATGATTTCCTCGGCCTTGCTCTTTGGCACTTCTTCGTAGTGCGAGAATTCCATTGAATAGACCGCTCGTCCCTGCGTCATGGATCGCAGACGCGTAGAGTAGCCGAACATCTCCGCCAGTGGAACGGTGGACGCTATGACCTGCGCTTCTCCGCGCTGAGTCATGCCGCCGATCTTGCCGCGCCGCGACGAAATGTCGCCCAACACGTCGCCCATGTACTGCTCCGGAGACACGACCTCGACCTTCATCATAGGCTCGAGAAGCACGGGCTGCGCTTTTGTCGCTCCCTCCTTTACTGCCATGGAGCCAGCAATCTTGAACGCCATTTCCGAGGAGTCGACCTCGTGGTACGAACCGTAGACGAGCTCGACTTTTACGTCCACCATTGGATAGCCCGCAAGCACACCGTTCTCAAGGGCTTCCTTGATCCCTTGTTCCACGGGTCCGATGTATTCGCGCGGAACCACACCGCCCACGATCTTGTCCTCGAACACGAAGCCCTGGCCGACTTCTCCGGGCATGACGTTGATGACAACGTGGCCGTACTGTCCCTTACCGCCCGACTGCCTGATGAACTTTCCTTCGACCTTGTCGACGCGCTTTTTGATGGTCTCGCGGTAGGCGACCTGGGGACGTCCTACGTTCGCGTCAACCTTGAACTCACGCATCATGCGGTCGACGATGATTTCGAGGTGCAACTCGCCCATTCCCGAAATGATCGTCTGCCCCGTTTCCTGATCCGTATGGACCCGGAAGGTGGGATCCTCTTCTGCCAGTTTGTTTAATGCAACGCCAAGTTTGTCCTGATCCGCCTTGGTCTTGGGTTCGATGGCCACGTCGATGACGGGCATCGGGAACTTCATGGCCTCGAGGATGATCGGATTCTCGTCGTCGCAGAGCGTGTCGCCCGTGCGTGTGTCCTTAAGACCAATCGCAGCTGCGATGTCTCCTGCCCTTACCTCGGGAATCTCCTCGCGCTTGTTGGCGTGCATCTGAAGGAGACGTCCGATGCGCTCGCGCTTGTCCTTGGTGGAGTTATAGACGTGGCTCCCTGACTCCAGAATGCCGGAGTAAACGCGGAAGAACGTTAGTTTACCAACAAACGGATCGGTTGCAATCTTGAAGGCGAGAGCTGCAAAAGGCGCCTCATCACTGACCGCGCGTGTATCAAAGGTCTCGTCGTGGTGCGGCAAGTGACCCTGAATGGCGTCAACGTCTACCGGCGCAGGAAGAAAATCGATCACCGCGTCCAGAAGCGCCTGCACTCCCTTGTTCTTGAAGGAAGCGCCACAGAGGATTGGCACGAACGTCATGGCGCACGTGGCCTTGCGAATGAGCCCGCGGATCTCCTCAACGCTCAGCTCCTCGCCAGCCAGGTAGCGCTCCATCAGCGCCTCATCGTGCTCAACAATGGCTTCGATGAGTGCGTTGCGTGCGGCCTCAACCTTGTCGCGGAACTCTTCTGGGACGTCGACGACGTCAAAGGTCTTGCCGAGCGTTTCGTTGTGGAAGATGTACTCCCTGCGCTCGACTACGTCGATATGTCCAGTGAAGAGTTCGCCCGAACCAACTGGGATCTGGATGGGATAGGCGTTTCGCGTGAGCCTGTCGCGGATCATCTCGACGCAGCGCTCAAAGTTGGCGCCGACGCGATCCATTTTGTTGGCAAAGATCATTCGCGGAACGCGATAGCGGTCCGCCTGACGCCAGACCGTTTCTGTCTGGGGTTCGACCCCTGCAACGCTGTCGAGAAGAGCTACTGCGCCGTCGAGCACGCGCAAGGAGCGCTCGACTTCAACGGTGAAGTCGACGTGTCCCGGCGTGTCGATGATGTTGATGCGAAACTCCGGCCCTTCGCCCTTTTCGTGGCTCGTGCCGTGTCTGCGCCAGAAGCATGTGGTAGCTGCAGAAGTAATGGTGATTCCGCGCTCCTGCTCCTGCTCCATCCAGTCCATGGTGGCAGCGCCATCGTGGACTTCGCCGATTTTGTGGCTCTTTCCGGTGTAATAGAGAATGCGCTCGGTTGTAGTCGTCTTACCGGCATCGATGTGGGCCATGATGCCGATGTTGCGATACTGTTCGAGCGGAGTCGTGCGTGCCATACCTGTGTTTAGTCGTTAGGCCTGGGGAGTTGAGTCCTCAGAGCCGCTATCTGCCATCAGCAAAAACGCGGGTGGACCGGGCGCCCGAGACCGGGCCGGTGTCCATCCGCACTCGCCGGGTACAACCGCCACTGGTGCGCGGTGGGGACCCAAGGCGCGCCGGATCTCTCAACGAGAACTCCGACGTCTGGTTGTCCTGCGTTGCTTATCGGGAATGGAGCCTCCGACTGGAGAACCATCTGGCCGTACCGCGCCCCCGCGACCTTCGCGGGCCCATATTCGCCGACGCGCAGTCCGTCGGCCCCGCCATTACAGCGAGTCTCTCAAAGCTTCAGCAAAACGCCGAATCACGAGAGCCAAGCAATCTCGCAACGGCGAAAACGAAAGTCAATGCTGAACTTGCGCCTTCAGGAAGCGGATCGCAAAAGCGAAAAATACCGGCGCCACGCGCGCCCATGGCGGAGCTGTAGCCGCAGCCGCTCCAGTAGCCCGAGGCCGCGCAAACTACCCTGCCGCGCCGGCTCGCTGTCCCATGGCCTCATCGACGACGTAGCCGTCCGCGAAGGGTTGAGAGCCATGCTCCACATGAGGCGCCGCCACTTCTCCGAGGGGCACGGTGCAATCCGTGCAATCACGTGGAGTGAAAGGTGGCGTTCCAGCACCCCCAGCAACCACTCAGAACGCTGGGGCTTGAGGCGCTCCTCCACCCACGCCGGCCAGGAGTCCAAACCGCAAAGCACCCGCGACAGCCTCAGGCTCCAGTAGAGGCTCTCAGTCGCGCGATACCACTCGGCAAGCTCCACCACCGTCTCCCAGTTAACTCCTGCTTCCGAGAGCGCCCCCAGGTCACGCGCCAGGCGCCAGATTCCAAAGGAGGCCAGGTGCGCCCAGGCAAAGTGAACCGCCAGGTGAACCACCGTGTGCTCGTTGTCCAGGAC
>CAZYTS010000084.1:0-15847 GCA_964649855.1 uncultured Gemmatimonadaceae bacterium | reverse complement strand
TTCTGTCACCCGTGAGCAGATCGAAGCCAGACTTGCAATGGCATACGGCGGGCGTGTTGCCGAAGAACTGATTTTCGGACGCGATCGTGTAACAACCGGCGCGGCTAGTGACATTCAGCAGGCCACAGGCATCGCGCGTCGTTATGTGACTCAGTGGGGTCTCTCCGATCGTATCGGACCGATTCTCGTTGGCGAAAACGAACAAGAAGTGTTTTTGGGCAGAGAGCTGATGAGCAGGCGCGAAGTTTCGGAGCAGACCGCCGAACTGGTGGATGCCGAAGTCAAGCGCGTGATCGACGCTGCTTATGAAAAGGCCCGCGAGACGCTCACAGAGCACCTGGCTCTTCTGCACGCAGTGGCCAAGGCGTTGCTGGAGCGAGAGACACTCAATCGCGACGACTTTGATCGACTGGTTCGCGGTGAGAGCCTCCCGCCGCGTGCGCCGGTTCCACCGGTTGGACAGGGATCACAGCCGACTCCGGTGCTGCCAACACTCAAGCCGGCTTCCAAGCCATTGCTGGGCGGGCCGGAGCCCTCTCCGGCCTGAGTGCCGCGGGGCTAGAAGGTATTGAACGGGGTGACGAAGACGTCACCCCGTTCTCGTATACGCTATAGTTTTCGCGGCGTGAGCGCCGTCCACGAACCGCAGGACAAGTCCGAGCTGCGTTATGCGCTGCTGGCTGCCTGCATACTATTACTAGTCTATTTTCTGACGCTTGCGCCTGGTCTGACGCTGTGGGACAGCGGTGAGTTCCTGAGCGCAGTTGCCACGTTGGGTGTGCCACATCCTCCGGGTACGCCGCTCTTTGTCTTTGTCGGCAAAGCCTGGTCCGAAATACTCGGTCTGTTCCCGCTGGCGTTCGCCATGAATCTCCTGTCGGCAGTAGCCACAGCAGCTGGTTGCGCAATTCTGGCGTGGCGCTTTCTCGGTTGGTCCGGAAAGTGGAGTGTTGTAGCGGGCGGTGTGGTTGCAGGAACCATGAGCGCGGTTTGGTACAACGCCACAGAAACCGAGGTATATGCGGTGGCCTTTGCGCTCATGGCAGTGTACCTGGCAGTCGCCGACGTTGCTGGGGCGCGAGACAGCGCGAGACATCGACTTCTAGTGTGCTTCCTCTTTGGGCTGGCCGTGCCGCTGCAAGTAAGCGCGCTCGTTGCCGGTCCCGCCGCAGTCATGATGCTTTCCACAGGTAGTGATGGAAAGTGGTCGTGGGAGAAGGCCCTTGTGCCGGGGGCTGCTTGGGTGGTGGCAGCGGGAATCGGACTGGCGTCGTTAACCGTCGTCGCCGCCGGTGCAGCTGTGCTTGTCGTAGCCATCATTTCTGATCGTCCGACACGAGGTGCACGGTGGGAGGCGTGCGCGTCGGTTCTCCTCGTGGCGCTCGGGGCAAGCTTTCTTGTGACGATGCTCATCAGGGCGCAGTTCGATCCATCCCTAAATGCCGGCAACCCATCTACGTGGTCCGCCCTTTGGGATGTAGTGGCCCGCGCACAGTACGACGTCCCAGGAGTCTGGCCACGCCGGGCACCATTCTGGCTGCAGATCGGAAACGTGATTCAGTACTCCGATTGGCAGGTGGCCGCTGGTCTTTCGGATGCACCGGGAGCTTCGCTGTTTCGGACTCCGTTCACCTTTCTGGCCTTTGCAATTGCTGCGTACGGCGCAGAGTGGCACAAGCGTCTCAATCAGCGCTCCTTTTGGGCCTTGGTAGTTCTTGTGCTCAGTGCATCTCTGGGAGTCGTTGTCATGCTCAACTTGCGCGCTGGGCCATCGTATGGCTGGGGGGTTTTGCCGGATGGTGCGCTCAGAGAGGCGCGCGAGCGCGACTATTTCTTTGCGCTCGCGTTTGCAGTATGGGGTCTCTGGTGCGGACTGGGCGTTGTGCGACTCGCCAACCGTCTTATCAGGGCGCGTTGGAGATTTGCTCTGCTCTCACTCGCGCTTCTCCCCGCAATCCTCAACTGGAGGGCAAACGACAGAAGGCAGAGACCGGAAGCCGTACTGGCCGAGGCCCTTGGAACAGCGCTCCTGCGCTCGGCGCCTCCTCGCGCCGTCCTCGTCACAGCAGGCGACAATGACAGCTATTCGACGTGGTTTGCGCAGTATGCCAGAGGTTTGCGCAACGACGTTACGACCGTTGTGGCGCCAATGCTCGGAGCTCAGTGGTACAGGGAAGAGCTGCGGCGCAGGCACGGACTTCTGGATAGCTCGCTGGTCTCGGACTGGGCTGGAGAACCAGGGACACTGGGGGCGATAGCGAGTGCCGCGAGCGATTCGGGGAGGCCGCTGGTGGTGTCCGTTAGCCTCGAAAAGGATTTGAGACTGAGTATGGGCCCGGCGTGGACACTCTCTGGCTTGCTCTACATCGCTCGCGCGCCGGGTTCGGAGAGGTTTGCCAAGGTCGATACGATCGCCGCACGCGAGATCGCGGATTGGCTGGGAAGTCGCGGTCTCGGGCCCCGCACAGCCGAACCAAGGGGTTCAACCGCCAAGTACGTGCAGCGGTTACTGCTATGTCCAAGCGCTGCGCTGAGCGACGATAGCAGCTATGCGCAGCGTCTCGCTCCCTTACTTGAATCGGTCTGTAACTACTGATAGCTTCTTGCGTTATGCGTTTTCCGGACCTGGCCGACCGGGTGTCGGCAATCAGATCCCGGGTCGACGAAGCTATAGTCCGGGGCGGGCATGGGCAGCGGGTCGAAGTGATTGCAATTACCAAAACGCACGGTGTCGACGCCGTTCATGCGGCTTATGAGGCGGGGTTGAGAAAGGTCGGAGAAAACCGCGTGCAGGAAGCGTTGTCCAAAATGGATGAGGCTGACGTCGACGTTGAATGGCACCTTGTGGGACATCTTCAACGCAACAAGGCAAAGTTCGCGAAGAGGTTTGCACTCATACATTCGCTGGACACTCCGCGACTGGCTGAAGCACTGAACGAAGCAGGTTTGGCAGAAGGATCACCGCTGCGAGTGCTCGTCCAGGTCAATGTTTCGGGTGAGGAGAGCAAGGGCGGTTTTTCGGCGAGCGACCTGACGAGTTTTGCGCCATCGCTGGCGGCGATGTCGGGTCTCGATGTGGTGGGCGTAATGACCATGGCACCATATGGAGCTCGTGAAGATGTACTGCGAGCAACCTTTGGTGGAGCGCGGGAAGCGAGGGAGGCACTTCAGCACGCCGGCCTAACCAGGGCCTGTGAGCTGTCGATGGGGATGTCAGACGATTTTGAGATAGCCGTCGAAGAGGGAGCAACCATGGTTCGGCTGGGAACGATTCTCTTTGGAGCACGCACGTAAATGGCCGACGAATCCTTTCATCTCACACCGCTTGATATCAGGCGCTACGATTTTGGCAACGCGCTGCGAGGCTACGATCGCGCGCGCGTCGATCAGTTCCGTGACCAGGTAGCTGCCGAAGTTGAGCGTCTTGCCCGTCAGGCGCAGGCTCTCGAAGCCAAGGCGCAGGGGTTCCACGAACAGTTGCGCGCATTTCGCGAACGCGACAAGGCAATCAACGAAGCACTGGTCTCGGCGCAGCAGCTTCGCGCCGAAGTGCGCGAGCAGGCCGAGCGAGAGGCTCAATTGATACTCAGAGAAGCCAAGGCGGAGGCGGAAAAGATTGTGTCGGCTGCTGGCAATGAGGCGCGGAAGATGGAGGGAGACATAGACCACCTCAGCAGACAGCGGCGCGCGTATCTGGCGCAGTTGCGGCTCATGGTTGAACGCCAGCTGGCGGAAATCGAGGCCGCCGAGGCGAGTGCAGCCGACCCGGAGCCGGTGAGGTCAAACTCCAACTCCACGGAGCCGGAGATTCCGACCAACACTCCGGCGTGGCTTGACTCACTGGTCAAGGAGTAGCGGCGACACCGCTTTTCACCATGAACAGAGAGAAAGAAGCGACGCACACGCTCGAGTCGATCGAGCGCGCTGCTCAGGTCGTACGCAAACGTTATGCTGCCAGGCCTGAGGCGGCCATCATTCTCGGCACGGGACTTGGAGGCCTGGCTGGGAAAATCGAGCGTGCGGTGTCGATCAATTACGAGGAGATTCCCGGCTTTCCGCTGTCAACTGTTGAGTCCCACACGGGTCGATTGATCTGCGGAACGCTGTCTGGGCGTGAGGTCGTGGCGATGCAGGGGCGTTTTCACATGTACGAGGGATACTCTCTCGCACAGGTGACTTTCCCGGTGAGAGTGCTAAGAGGCCTCGGCGCTGGTACGCTTCTCGTTTCGAATGCGTGCGGAGGTATGAATCCTCTGTGGAACGTCGGAGAACTGATGCTGATTGCCGATCATATCAATTTTCTCGGTGACAATCCTCTAATCGGGCCTAACGATGAGAGGCTTGGCCCCCGCTTTCCCGACATGTCCGCACCGTACTCGGAACGCCTGCGTGGCATTGCGAGAGAGTTTGCCCGACGCAGGGGATTGACGCTGCGCGAAGGGGTCTACGTGGCTGTGCCAGGGCCCAACCTCGAAACGCGCGCCGAGTATCGGATGCTGCGCGCAATGGGGGCAGATGTGGTGGGTATGTCGACCGTACCCGAGGTGATTGTAGCGGTGCATGGGGGTATGGAAGTCCTTGGTGTTTCGATCATTACTGACCGCTGTCTGCCCGACGCGCTGGAACCGGCCAGCGTCGAACAGATCATTGCAGTAGCCTCACGTGCTGAACCTGATCTCACAAATCTCATTGCAGGAGTGGTGGAGCAGCTCTAATGAAGCAGTACCGACTCATTGCCCCTGACCTCAACTCTGACGACCTGGAGCTGGAAGTTCTCCAGCTTTGGCGCGAGGAGCGATTGTTTGAACGCACGCTCGAAGCCGGAGCAGGGGGCAAGCCCTACATTTTTTTTGATGGACCGCCAACTGCAAATGGACGGCCCGGGATTCATCACGTATTTGCGCGCACGGTCAAGGACCTGTTCTGCAGACACCGAGCGATGCACGGGCGCAATGTGCCTCGCAAGGCGGGTTGGGATACGCACGGTCTGCCGGTAGAGATCGAGGTAGAGAAGAGCCTTGGGATCTCCGGCAAGCAAGACATTGAAAAGTTAGGGGTTGAGGAGTTCAACCGCTTGTGTCGTGAGAGCGTCTGGAAGTATCGCGCTGACTGGGAGCGCCTCTGTGAGCGCATCGCGCACTGGCTCGACTACGACCATCCGTACGTCACATACACGAACGACTACATCGAAAGCGAATGGTGGGCACTCAAGACGCTTCACGAGCGCGGACTGCTGTATCGCGGCCACAAGATTCTGCCGTACTGTGCTCGCTGCGGGACCGCGCTTTCTTCGCACGAAGTCGCTCAGGGCTATGAGGACGTTGAGGATCCCTCTGTTTACGTGGCGCTGGACCTCGTTGACGATGGACCGGAGCGTCGTCGTCTGATCGTTTGGACTACAACACCGTGGACGCTCGTTTCAAACGTGGCGCTGGCGGTTAATCCCGAGCTCACGTACGTGGAGCTCCGCAAACGGAATACAGCGGGATGGACCGTGATTCTTGCTGAGGATCGTGCGGGGGCAGTTCTGGGTGAAGACTATACGGACAGGTGGGAGAGTGTAAGGAAGGTGCGCGGTGCGGAGTTGGAGGGCAGGCGGTACCGTCGTCCTCTGGACTGGGTGCCATATCCTGCGGGTGAGGGAGACCACGAAGTCATTGTTGGAGCGGACTTTGTTTCGTCCGAGGACGGAAGCGGTATCGTGCACATGGCTCCTGCGTTTGGAGCTGACGACTATTCCACCGGACGAAAGTACAACCTGGTCATGCTCCAGCCGGTCAACGCGCGGGGGGAGTTTGACGAAGGTATTCCGGTCGTTGGTGGCAAGTGGGTCAAGGATGCCGATGCATTGATCATCGACTTTCTCAAGTCCAGTGATCAATTGTGGAAGGCAACTACGATGATGCACTCTTACCCGCATTGCTGGAGATGCGGGACGCCGCTATTGTATTATGCCCGCACGTCGTGGTTTGTGCGCACGACGGAATTCAAAGACGACATGCTGGCGCGCAATGCGCGCATGTCGTGGTACCCGCGCGAGGTAGGAGAAGGGCGTTTTGGCGAGTGGTTAAAGAACAACATCGACTGGGCCATTTCTCGTGATCGCTATTGGGGCACACCTCTCCCAGTATGGATCTGCGAGGTCGACCCATCGCATGTGGAGGTGATGGGTTCGTACGCCGAATTGGCCGAGAGGGTAGGGGAGGCACTGCCTGACGATTTTGACGCGCACAAACCATTCATCGACCGGTGGTCGTGGCCTTGCAGGCAATGCAAAGGCACAATGCGGCGCGTACCGGAAGTCATAGACGCCTGGTTTGATTCCGGGTCGATGCCGTTTGCCCAGTGGCATTTTCCGTTCGAGAACCGCGAAGCGCTGGCGGTGCAGTATCCTGCGGATTTCATTGCCGAAGGCCTGGATCAGACGCGCGGATGGTTCTATTCGCTGTTGGCAATTGCTACAGGTCTTGGCGACGCGTTGCCGAACAATCCGCCTCGCGAACGTGGGTCTGCGGGCGACACCGCTCCCTACAGGACAGTGGTGGTCAACGACCTCGTGCTGGATGCCAACGGCGTCAAGATGTCCAAGAGCCGTGGCAACGTGGTGGATCCTTTTGCGGTCGTGGCGCGTCACGGTGCAGACGCTGTACGGCTCTTTTTGATTGCGTCTTCGCAGCTGGGGATTCCCAAACGCTTTGATGAAAGCGTGGTACGCGACACGGCAACCGGATTTCTGCTGGCACTGCGAAATGTGTACAGCGGGATGTTTGCGCAGTATGCAAACTATGGTTGGTCGCCGTCTGACAAGGATCCGGCCCCCGAAGCGAGGCCCGCACTGGATCGCTGGATTCTCTCCAGGTTGAGTACGATCGAGGGCGAGGTCGACGAGGCGCTTACGAACTACGACGCAACGGCTGCAGCGCGTGCGCTGATTTCGTTTTTTGTTGACGACGTGTCAAACTGGTATGTGCGACAGACGCGCTCTCGGTTCTACGACGTGACGACAGACGACAACCGGGCCGCCTTTGCGACATTGCACGAAGTCCTGGTGGTTACCTGCCGGCTTCTGGCGCCATTGGCCCCATTTGTCAGTGATTGGTTACATCGAGAACTCTCTGGAGGCTCAGTCCACCTTGCACCGTTCAGGCGCGCGACGCCGTTAAAGGTAGACGAAGATCTCGAGGCGTCGATGGCAGAAGTCAGAACGCTTTCCAGGCTGGGCCGGGCGGCGCGCGAAGACGCAGGCGTAAATGTGCGCCGGCCACTTTCAGTCGCGCTTTGCGTTGTACCGCCTCGCAGAGTCGATGGAGTAACCGCACTGCTCTCGATCCTTCGCTCGGAGCTCAACGTCAAAGAGGCCAGACTGCTTACTTCGGCCGACGATCTGGTAACGCTCGAAGCGCGCCCGAACTTCAGGTCGTTAGGAAAGAAGTTCGGAAAAGGAACGCCACTTGCTGCCAGCGCCGTGCAGGCAATTCCCTCAGCCGACCTCAGGCGCTTTGAAGCAGGCGAGGAACTCGCCGTAGCGATTGACGGTTTGTCTCATGTTCTGGAACCCGACGACCTTACAATCGTACGTAGAGCCTCGGGTGAACTGGTGGTTAAAGAGGACGGCGGCCGCTTTGTGGCAATCGATCCCTCGGTAACACCGTCCCTCAGGCGGGAGGGATATGCGCGAGAGCTGGTAAGCCGTCTGCAGCGTTTGCGCAAGGAGGGGGGGCTGGCTGTTTCGGATCGTATTCGACTCTGGGTCTGGGGCAATCCGGAAATCGAATTGGCGGCTAAAGAGTATATAGATTGGATGGCTGGCGAAGTTCTTGCACGCGAGGTGAGGATTGGCGCCAGTGCCGAGACACCTGCTGCGCACGAAGACGAGATCGATGGACTCGTTTTCAGCGTTGCACTCAACGTGGACAACTGACTATGGCGACACCCACCGGCGCCAAAAAGCCGAAGGCGATGAGCAAGAAGAACCTTCAGCACTTCGAGAAGCGACTTCTCGAGGAGCGGAGGCGCGTGCTCAAGGAACTCGGCCACTACGACGACGTGTTTGGAGCTACCGAACAGTCGTCCGACGGAGACCTGAGTTCCTACTCCTTCCATATGGCCGACCAGGGGACCGATGCAATGGAGCGCGAAAAGGCGTTTCTCTTTGCATCCCAGGAGGGCCGCTTTCTCTGGCACATAGACCAGGCGCTACGCCGGCTGTACAAAACACCTGAGATCTACGGCAAGTGCCACAACTGCGGACAGGAAATCGCTTTCGACAGGCTGGATGCACTGCCGCACGCGCGTTACTGCATCGAATGCAAGCAGCGGGAGGAAGATGGAAAGAAGTGAGGTCAAGGCCGCGCTCTTCTGGCCCGTAGTTCTCACCATCGTCGGCATCGATCGAATTACCAAGATCATTGCCGAACAGACCTTGTGGCCGCGCTACGTCCCGCGTGAGGTCTGGGGCGACGTTTTGAGGTGGACACTTGTCTACAACCCGGGTGCAGCCTTCGGGCTGCACCTGGGCCCGCATTCGCGCTGGATATTTCTCGGACTTACGATTGCGGCGCTCGTAATTCTCGCCAGACTCTACAACCAGACTGCGCCCGGAGACCGGTGGCGCGTCCTTGCGATTGCTCTCGTTACTGCTGGTGCCATTGGGAATCTCATCGACCGCATCATTTCGCCCAATGGAGTAGTAGACTTCATCGACGTAGGTATCGGCAGTCGCCGATGGCCCACCTTCAACGTCGCCGATATGGCGGTAAGCACGGGCGCGATTTTGCTGGCTGTAGTCCTGTGGGGCGAGGACAGAGCGGCCGCCCGAGCAGGACTGACCAGTGATTCACGACCGGCGGCATGAGCGACTCAAACATTTCTGAGCGGATCGAGTTTGAATGTGAGGCGGACAGCGATGTTCGCCTCGATGCTTTGGTGGCAGCACGCACAGGGATTTCGCGAACGCGCGCCGCTACGCTCATTGCCGAAGGCTGTATTCTGGTCGATGGCAAACGCGAAAAAGCATCGGTGCGCCCTCCTGCAGGAAGCGTTATCTCCGTCGAGATCCCGCCCTCGCGAAAGCGCGAGATCGTTGCTCAAAACATCCCCCTCTCTGTTGCCTACGAAGACAGCGATGTTCTGGTAATCGACAAGCCGGCTGGAATGGTCGTTCACCCGGCTCCCGGTAACTGGGAAGGGACGCTGGTCAATGCACTTGCCGGAAGGAGTGGAAACCAGGTTGCGCCCGGGGGCGAAGACCGCCAGGGGCTCGTGCACCGACTCGACAAAGACACCTCTGGACTCATTCTGGTGGCCCGTACTGAGCAGGCACATCGCGTGTTGAGCGCTGCCCTTGCGGCCAGACGCATCGTGCGAAGATACGCCGTCATGTGCTGGGGCCACATCGATGGAGACGAGGTCGTGGTTGACAAACCCGTGGCACGAGACCCAAACAATAGACAGCGTATGGCTGTCGTCACGTCGGGACGAAGCGCCCGGACCACCTTTTTTCGCCTGGCGCGCTTTGATTCCGTGGACCTCCTGCGGGCGCACCTCCACACAGGAAGAACGCACCAGATCCGCGTCCACCTTTCCGCGATCGGTCATCCAGTTGTCGGTGACGACACCTACGGTGGCGGTGGCGGACGACGACTCCTTAGACTCGCAGCCAAGCGGCACTTCCTCCACGCCGCCTGGCTTCGCTTCCGCCACCCGACCACGGGGACCATTGTGGACGTCCGGTCACCTCTCCCGCCCGACCTCCGGCAGGCGCTGGCCGCCGCTTCAGAAGACCCCTCCCTGGCCGACGATCCGGCAGCCCTGGAACGATTCGGTTTCTTTGACGAGCCACAGGCGTCAAGCGCTTAGCTGACGCCGGGTCCGAGTACCTGGCCGGCGTTCCTGAAATCCGAACGCAATGACGCCACTGATGTCCAACTTGCTCCTTGCGGCTGAAACGGGTGGGTCACTTTACGCCCTCCCGTCGGAGTTTGTGAGAGAAATCACACCCATGGAGTCGGTCACCCGGATTCCGAGGGCACCAGAGTACGTGCGCGGCTTGCTCAATCTGAGGGGAGTGCTGCTCACAGTCATCGATCTTTCTCACCTCATGGGGCGCGAAGCCTCCCACGGCGACGACCAGAGCGTGGTGGTCCTGCAGGTCGATGGAAAGACTCTCGGCCTTCTGGTCGACGACGTCCACGAGGTCTTTTCTCCGGACGCCGAGGACTACTCAGATGAGAAGGATCTCACAGCACGTAGGGCCGGGAGTCTGGTTGCGCGGATGGGACATTTTCGCCAGGCGATCGTCATAGAGGTTGACGTGCGGGAACTCGTGCGACAGACGCTCGCGTAAGGGCGCGGGCGTAGCGCAGCACCAGGAGGCAACTGCGTGAGCCACTCTGTACTTATTTGCGACGACGCCATCTTCATGCGCACGATGCTTGGGGACATCCTCTCCCAGGCCGGCTTTGAAATTGTTGGTGAAGCAGAAACGGGGGCGCAAGCGGTCGAAAAGTACCGTGACCTTCGTCCGGACCTAGTCACGATGGATATCGTGATGCCAGACATGGGCGGCATCGACGCGGTTCGTGAAATAACCAAACAGGATCCCGGGGCCCGTGTGCTCATGTGCAGCGCCATGGGACAACAGGCGCTGGTGGTCGAAGCCATTCAGGCGGGGGCCAAGGATTTTGTGGTAAAGCCCTTTCAGCCGAGCCGCGTCATCGAGGCAGTTCAGCGCGTGCTTGGGTAGCGCCGCTGCGCCGCGGCGATCAGCGCCAAACTCAGTGATGCATCACGCCGAGGACGACCCGCGCCCTCAACCCCTCGTTATCGCAGCCACTCGCGAAAGCAGATGACCTCTCCCGCGGCCAAGTACGCAGAACTCTTCGCTACGGAGAGCCGCGACCATCTGACAGCCATGGAGCACGCCCTTCTGGAACTCGAGGGGGATCCTTCGGCGCGTGCCCCGCTGGATGAACTCTTCAGGGCGGTCCACACGGTCAAGGGCATGAGCGGCGTGATGGGCTACGACGTAGTGACGTCGCTGGCTCATGCCATGGAGTCGATGCTATCCCGTGTTCGTGCAGGAGACGAACGGCTTTCCCCGGATTCGATCGAGCTTCTTTTTGAATCATCCGACGCCCTGACCCAGGCGGTTGAAGCGGCAACATCGGGAAAGCACTCGGCGCTCGACATGGGCGCGTTAGTCGATCGGCTCGTGAGCGCCGAAGATTCCAATGTGCAGCACGATGAGAGCCCAACTCACGCCGCGGGAATCCGCGTAGCAATCGAACTCGAACCAGACACGCCACTTCCCGGTGCACGGGCGCAGCTGATAGTTGGGCGCCTCAAAGCCATGTGCCCCGTCCTGGGCGTACAACCCTCAATGGACGCGATGAACTCCGAGGGATTTCCCGGGGCTTTTACGGTCTTCATTGACACTCTGGAAGAGGACGAGACAGTTCGCGAAACAGTGATGTCGGCTGGGTTTGTACGATCTGTTCACGTCGACCGCGCGTCGGCGTCTGCAGACGCAGGTAAGGTCGCGACCTTTGACGCGGCGTGGTCGGGAGACGTGCTCAGCGCACCGTTGCAGCGCTACGTGCGCATCGACCTCAGGCGCCTGGACCATCTCATGAACCTCGTGGGCGAACTGGTGATTGCGCGGGGCCAGCTCCAGACGCTGGCTTCGCAATACCAGAACCCCGCGCTGGAAGAAGCGGTGAGCAAGGCCTCGCGACTTATCGGAGAAGTCCAGGACGGAGTGCTCGGCAGCCGCATGGTTCCCGTTTGGCAGGTGTTTGACCGCTTTCCTCGCGTAGTGCGTGATGCTGCGCGCAGCTTGGGAAAGGAGGTCTCGCTGGTACTGCAGGGACGCGAGATCGAGCTCGATCGGGCGCTGTTGGAGCAGGTTGCGGATCCGCTGGTGCATCTGCTGAGGAATGCAGTCGATCATGGGATCGAGGACGCCGCCGCGCGGCGCGCTAATGGAAAGTCCGAAATCGGTCGAATTGTCCTGGCCGCTCGTCGCGAGCGGAGTGCGGTGGTCATTGCCGTCACGGATGACGGGGCTGGGGTGAACCGGGAGAGGGTGCTCAAAAAGGCAAAGAAACAGGGGCTGGTTGACGACGACGTGCAACAACTCACGGACGAAGAGATTCTGAGAATCATCGCGCGCCCTGGATTTTCTACAGCGGCCCGGGTGAGCCAGGTCTCAGGTCGAGGGGTTGGAATTGATGCGGTTGTGGCCCGAATTCGGGGACTGGGAGGAGCGGTGGGCTTTTCCACGACAGAGGGGTCGGGGACGACGTTTGAAATCAGGCTCCCGGTGACCCTGGCGATCATACCTGCGCTGATCGCGCGGGTTGGACAGGAGTCGTACGCGTTGCCGCTCACCCATGTAACAGAGACGCTGCAGTCGGTGCGCGGAATCATCAGAAAGGTTCGGGGACGCTCGGTTCTGGTGCTTCGCGATGAGATTCTGCCGCTCCTGGATTTGCGAGGCGTTGTGGGTCTGGAGACGCGGGACGTAGAGGGGTGCCAGATCGTCATTGTGGAGGCAACGGACCGTCGGGCGGGGCTGGTAATCGACCGGCTTCTGGGCCAGCACGAAATCGTCGTGAAGTCGTTTGACGCAGTGCAGGGTGCGGCGTCGGGCTTTAATGGCGCCACGATCCTGGCTGACGGTACCGCTGCACTGATCCTGGACGTGGCAGGTCTCCTCAAGGAGTGATCATGCAAGAGCTGCTCTCGTTGAAACCAATGCAACTCGACGCGCTGCGCGAGGTCGCCAACATCGGCGCCGGACACGCGGCGACCGCGCTTTCGCAGATGACGGAGCAGACGATCATGATCTCCGTCCCGACCATCAACATCACGCCGCTCGAAGAGGTGCCGCCACACATCGGCCAGCCCGAAGAACCGGTGGCTGCGGTTCTGATGAACATGACAGGGGACCTTTCCGGCAAGACTCTTTTGGTCTTCCCGAGACCGACTGCGATTCGCATGGCTGGTCTTATGCTCAAGCGTCCACGATCGGTTGCAGATGGAGAACTCAACGAGCTTGAGTGCTCTGCGATCAAGGAAGCAGGCAATATTCTGAGTGGCGCGTACATGAACGCGCTGAGCGATTTCATGGGTCTCATGCTAATGCCATCGCCGCCGTCTCTCGCCATTGACATGTCACAGGCGGTGCTTACGACCACGTATCTCCAGTTTGGCTACGACGGCGATCTGGTATTCTGTGTCGAGACGGAGTTCTGCATGCAAGACGCCAATGAGCGTCTGCGCGGCTTCTTTCTGCTGCTTCCCGAGTTAGCGTCGCTGCGCGCAATCCTGCGTGCGGTGCGGATGGAGTAGCTCGCGGCAACCGGACGGGCTCTGCCGTGAGTACGCTCTTAACCTCGGAACGGGATCGCTCAGTACTGCGCTCGTTCGCGCATCGTATCGATGCGCAGGATGCTGGTGCGCACAACAACCTCGGCGTTCTCTATTTCAACAAGGGAATGACGGAGGATGCGGTCGCCGAGTTCACGCGAGCGCTGGAACTCGATCCGCGGATGACGATCGCTCAGCGGAATCTCGAGATCGCATACTTTACCAGTGGCTACTACGATCGCCGCGTCGAGGAGCTTTCGGGCAGGCTGGAGGAGGAGCCAGGAGACAGGGAATCGCGCTGGGAGTTGGGGCGGACGTGGTTGCTGCTTGGCGACATACCGCGTGCTATCGCGGAGTTCAGGGTTCTGCTCAAGGAGCAGCCGGCTGAAGTGCGTGTGATCTGCCAACTCGCGGCAGCTGAAGGCAAACAGGGGGACCTGGAAGCAGCTTCGCGGTGGCTGCAGCTGGCCCTGACCATCGAACCCGAAAACGCGCAGCTGCATTTCCAGCTTGGCGAGGCGGCATATCATCGGGGTTTGAACGAAGAAGCGCGCACCTCTCTTTCGCGTGCCATCGAACTCGCTCCTGACGACGCTGACGCTCACTACCTGCTGGGTTTTGTACTGGGAGACCAGGGGGAACACGAGGCCGCCCAGGAGTCAACGCGAAAAGCGCTGCGTATAAACCCTTCGCTCGGTCGGGCACACGCCAACCTTTCGCTGGAGCGATTTGACGCGCTCTCGTATTCGCGTGCCCGCGAAGAGCGCGAAGCGCGCGGAGTAGGTGACGGCATGAGCGTGGTAGAAGGGGGCCAGCTTGCACACTACGGGCTCGGCCTCGCCTTCCGGCACAAGGGCTATCTGGACGAGGCGATGCGGGAGTACGAAGTCGCACTGCAGCGTGGTGAAGACCCAAACCTCGTACAGCAGGCGATGGCAGAAGTTCACCTGTTGCGACGGGATGGCCGCTCTGCTGTTGCGCTCTACGACAAGCTCTTGACTACGCAGCCTGAGAGTCCCAAGCTGTGGAACGAGCGTGGTGTAGCCCTGCACCAGTCGGGAAAGCCAGCAGACGCGCTTTCTGCGTACGAAAAGGCCGTCGAGGCGGATCCGTCGTACGTGCTAGCTCTTAACAACATGGGAGTTGCAACTTTCCATCTGGGCAGACTGGAAGCCGCGTTCGAAACGTTCCGGAAGGCACTTGGTGTTCAGCCGACCTTCACCAAGGCAAGACTCAACCTGGCGCTGCTCCTGCTGCGGCAGTCCGAGCAGTCGCACGCTCTGGAAGCGTTCCGGCAGGTGCTCAAGCTGGAACCCGAAAACCCTGTCGCGTGGAACGGGGTTGGTCTGGTTCTGTCGCAGATGCGACGCTTTGAAGATGCGCGCAACGCTTTTGCCCGTGCCATCGAGGCAAGACCCGCTTTTGCGGAAGCGCGATACAATCTGAGTTTTGTGCTCTCGAATCTTGGCGACTACGCAGGTGCTTTGCGAGAGACGCGCCGAGCTCTGGAACTGGATCCCTATTACACACCGCAAAAATTCGAGTTGGCGATAGACGTGGAGTCAGAGGATCCCGGGATCGAGATATCGCCCGAAGTTGACGGCGCCCAACAAGAGAAGAGCGACGGCATCGAGGACTTCCATATCGGGCAGGGTGAGCTTGACGCGCTCTTTACCGACCTCGAACCAGAATCGGTGCCGCGAAGCGAGGCCGATTCTGAAGACGAGCCTTACCGCGCGGCTCACGAACTGATTGCCCGAGGCGATATAGCGGCTGCGCATCAGGCAATAAGGACCGCGCTGAGTTCCGGGGCACCGCGCGGAGCAGGATTGGTAGCTGCCGGCGATGCCTTCATGGCGCAGGGCGCAGTTGGAGAAGCTCTGGAACGATATCGTGAGGCCCGTACGGCCGAACCGGCGTATGGACCGGCTGCATTTGGGGAGCTGAAAGCGCTGGTGGAGTTGAGGCGCTTTAGCGAGGCGGTGGCCACCGCCGAATGGATGGCGTCTTTTGCGCCTAACGACGCAGACGCACTCCTGCTGGTAGCCGAAGTACGCATGGAGACCGAGCGAATCGCCGCGGCGCGCGAGGCGTTGGAAGCTGCGCGTCGCGCCGCGCCGATGCGATCAGACGTTCTCGCCGCGATGGGTAAGCTTGCAACGATCTCCGGGGATCCCTCCGCCGCAATCACTTTGCTCAGAGACGCCATAGCGCTCGATCCGGGCGAAGCCGCACTCCGGCTATCACTTGCCAACCTGCTCGAAGCTACGGGTTCGCTGGCGGAGGCGGAGGCGGAGCTGGCCGCAGCGCTTACGTCTCAGCCGTCATCGGACGATGCACTCTTAAACCTCGCGCGCATCCAGCGAGAACAGGACCGCGCCTCCGAGAGCGTACCGCTGCTGGCCGCCTTTCTCAAAGAGAACCCCTATCACCTGCCGGTATTGGCATCGCTGGGTGAGTCGCTCTTTCTCAGCGG
>CAZYTS010000083.1:0-15864 GCA_964649855.1 uncultured Gemmatimonadaceae bacterium | reverse complement strand
ATCTTTGCGCAATCGGTAATTGTTGTTCCTGGCGCGCTGGCACAGTTCTCCGGTAATCCTACCTTCCAGCGTCTGGCCGACATCTTCCTGGAGGGAACCTGGGCGTACATCATCGCGTCCGGTATCCTCATTCTCTTCTTCACCTACTTCTACACGTCGATCATTTTCAACCCGATCGATCTGGCAGAGAACCTGAAGAAGCAGGGCGGGTTTATTCCCGGAGTAAAGCCTGGAGCCAAGACGGCGGAGTATATCGAGCAGGTCGTTACCCGCATCACCTTTCCCGGAGCTCTCTTCCTTACGGCAATTGCGCTCTTTCCGGTGATCATTGCCAGTTGGATCAACGTGCCCTTCCGGTTTGGCGGCACCTCGCTCCTGATCGTGGTTGGTGTTGCCCTCGACACGATGTCGCAGATGCAGCAGCATTTGTTGCTGCGCAAGTACGACGGCTTTATGAAGAAGGGACGGGTACGCTTCCGCGGTCGTCAGGGAGCAACAGGCTTTTAGAGTCGCCTAGCAGAGCTCTACGAACAGGCGCTGCCACTTTGCCTTCGGTCGGGTACCCGGCCGAAGGATGGCACCGCCACCGTTTCCTCAAACCACCCTCCTCATGATCCTGGTTCTCCTCGGTCCGCCCGGCGCGGGAAAGGGTACGCAGGGTGAACGTCTGGCTGCGCAGTTGGGAGTCCCGCGTATCGCCACCGGCGATGTTCTGCGCGCCGCGGTGCGCGACGGCACTCCTCTCGGTCTCGCTGCCAAAGCAGCCATGGACCGCGGGGACCTTGTTCCCGACGAAGTCATCCTCGGGATTATGAAAGAGGCGCTTTCGGCCCCCTCCGCCTCCAAAGGAGCAATCCTGGATGGCGTGGTCCGAACGATCCCCCAGGCTGTAGGACTCAATCGGGTACTGAGCGAAATCGGCAAGAGACTGGACGGAGTGCTGCTCTTCCAGGTCGCCGACGAGGAGCTGGTTCGACGCCTTTCGGGGCGGACGGTCTGCGAAAAGTGTCAAACGCCGTACACGGGCCGTGAGCCGGGAGAAAAGTGCGATAACTGCGGCGGAACGCTCGTCCGCCGCAAAGATGACGAGCCTGAGGCGGTGCGAAACCGGCTCAAGACTTATCATTCACAGACGGCTCCCTTGATTGACTGGTACAGGTCGGACGGGGCGCGTCTCATGGCTATTGACGCGGTAGGTAGCCTTGATGAGGTACTGGAACGCGTAAATATGGCTCTCCGAAGATGATTCACCTAAAGTCTGAACGTGAACTGGACATAATGGCGGCCGGTGGTCGCATACTGGCGCTCACGCACGAGATGCTCCGGCCGTTGGTAAAGCCGGGGGTCTCGACGCGCGCTCTCGACAAGGCCGCCGAAGAGTTCATCAGGTCACACAAAGGGGCCGAACCCGCTTTCAAGGGTTTGTACGGATTCCCGGGGGCCATCTGTATCTCAATTAACGATGAGATAGTTCATGGAATTCCTTCACCCCGGCGGATTCTCGAAGAGGGCGACATCCTCAAGCTGGACGTAGGCGTAAAGCTGGATGGCTACTTTACGGACGCATCGATCACAGTACCCGTGGGTCATATAGATCCCGAAGCCGAGCGTCTTCTGGAGGTCACGCAACGGGCGCTGGAAGCTGGTATCGACGCCGCTCGGGTAGGGAACCACACGGGAGACATAGGTGCTGCCGTATGGGGCGTTGTTGGCGAGGCTGGATTCACTGTCGCAGATGACCTTGTGGGCCACTATGTGGGGACAAAGCCGCATGGCGATCCCCAGATCCCTAACCGTGGAAAGCCCAAACGTGGCGCGAGGCTGCTTCCTGGTCTGACCATTGCGATCGAGCCAATGGTAAACATTGGAGGCTCGGCCACGCGGACGCTGGCAGACAAGTGGACCATTGTGACGGCAGACGGGTCGCGCTCAGCGCATTTTGAGCACACGGTGGCGATCACCGAGGCTGGTCCGCGGGTTCTGACTCGGGCCGCGTAGCCAGGCCGCCGCCCCTACGAAGGCAGCACCGATCAGGGCTTGATGAGGGCCAGTCCGCCGAGGTGTGTTCCCAAATAGACTCGTCCATCGATCGACACTGGCATTCCCGTAACTCCTGGGAGGATGGCGTCACTAAAGAGAGTGCCGCGTTGGGCGAGGGTGCTACCGTCACTCAGGCTCAATACAACGAGTTCCCAAGCGCGGCCACAGCGTAGACGTTGCTGTCGTCGATGACTACCTGGGACACAGAGAACCCGGGAATGTTGACACTCCATAGTTTGTCGAAAGTGCGGGCATTGATGGCAGAAATCGCTGCCTGCCTTGATGACGCTGAAACGATCAGCGTGTCGTCGGAAACCAGCAGCTGAGTCATGCGGAATTGCGGTCGTGAGGTGGATTCGTTTGACTCTTCCCTTTCGATGACCCTGACGACGTTGCCGTTGCTCTTGTCTAACACCTGGATGCGCCCTTTTGAGTCCAGGGCGTAGAGGTGGGTGCTGTTTATCTCCAGTTCGTCGATCCAGTAGTCTGTGGTGCTGTCCTGGAACAGGCGGTGCCATAGCACGTCGCCCGTTGTGGTACTGACGGCCATTACCCCTCCGACTCCCCTGTTGTAGGGTTGCGGATGATACACCAGGTATCCGGCAAACAGCACTCCATCACGCGTTACTATGTCGTTTATGACCGGGCTCAAGGTGTCGTCTGCAACGGCCCTTACCCAGCGTTCCTTTCCATTGGAAGCGTCCACGCTGAAGAGGTGCGAAGAAGCGACGATGAAGTGAGTGCCATCTGTGGCGATTCTTCTGAAGGTCGTTGCGGGACCAATCGAAGGAGTAAAGCGCCAGAGCTGTTGTCCCGTGATTGGGTTGAGGGCAAAGAGTTCTTCACTCACGGCACCAAGAGCGCCGGGCAAAAGAGCGAGTCCGCCAGGGGGTGTGCCCAGGAGACCGCCTGATGTCGGGAGCGTACGCCACCTTCCATCGCCGTTTTGTCGCGCAACTGCTGTGACGCTTTGCAGCCGGGTTTCGAGTACACGGTGTTGTCACTTACGAGCGGAGCAACGGTGGAGCGCGCGAGGGGGTTCCTCCAGACCACGAGCCTGGCAAATTCGTCCGACCCGAGGGTTGGCGAGGCGGGCTCAGAGAGTTTGCATCCGGCCGGCAGGGCCAACGCGGCAAAGAGGGCTGCACGTCCAGGTTTGTGCAGTCCGCCGCACATTGCTTTACAATATGCGAATATTGATGCAAAGCCCCGGGGTGATTCTGCTGGCAGGGCGGAGGCAATCGACGTGCTCACGCTTGACCCCTCTGTCGATGTCCAGTTGCGACGGCATCAGTGATTCACTTCACCGAGCGCTTGTCGTACCTATCGCACCTGATCCCCTAAATCGCAAGAGGTGAATACCCTACTCGCCACAGCGGGCGCATTTTTAGGGGGTTAAAGGGTCTCAAACGCGGCCGGGTGAGGGTTTTGCTGCCCCGTTTCAGCCGTGGTTGGCGGAAATGAGCTTCCTTACAGCCTCACCTGCCGCGTGCGAGTAGCGCGTTGCGTCCTCGACCAGTCTTTCTGTTTCGGCCAGGATTTCGGCGCCAGCACCCGGGTGCGAAAGCGAGGCGATGTTGGTCTCGACGTTATACGATGCTGCTTTGCAGCCCGCTTCGGCCAAAAGTGCTGCGACACCCGCATCGGAGGCCGCATTGGTGTTCCCTTGGTCGGCAGCTTTGGCGGCCAGGCGAGCAACATTGGCGCATACCCGAGCTGTCTCCAGCGGTACCCTGGCTGCACCCAGTAGCGCAGTGTCGATAGCCCGTTCGCGAAGAGCTTTCTGGTCCTCTGTATCTTTTGGGAGTTTGTATGCTTCTATGACGACGCTGTAGGCAGCAACGTCTTTGTCTGAAAGCTCTGACAGCTCCGCCACCGCTGCGGCTGCTTCTGAGGCGAGTTGTCTCATTTCGCCCTCAACAGCGGCATACTTCTTGCGTCCAATAGTTAGGCCAGCGACCATCTGCGCCAGTGCTGCACCAAGGGCTGCGACGTGTGCGGCAACGGCTCCACCGCCAGGCGCAGGCGTAGGTGCCGCCACTGAGGCTACAAAGGCCGACAACGACTGACCGCCGGTAACAGCACGCCGCACCTTTTGTTCCAGGACAAACTCTGGAGTGAAACCACGAAGCCTCAGGTGGCTCGCCGCTGCTTCAAATAGAGCTCGCTCGGGAACGAGGCCAACGATCTCGCTCCACGTGGGCGTTACACCGCGCAGTTCGGCTTCCATCTTTACCATGTCGTACGCCCGGTGCAGAGGAGTCTTTTCCAGGTCGACCAGATTCATCGAGACCTGTGCCTGCCCATCGACCTCCAGACCCAGGCCCTTTACGTAGCGGAGCCCACCCGAAGAACCGCGAACTGCCCGCGCAACCTCCTTTGCCACGGGCATGTTTTCTTTACCACCTAAATACACGTTGTAGGCCACGAGAAAGGGTCTCGCGCCAATCGCAGTAGCACCGGCCGTCGGGTGAAGACGGGACGGTCCAAAATCCGGCGCTCGCTCGCCGTTGCTCTCGATCTCTGTGCGGAGCCCCTCGAACTCCCCGCGCCTCACATCAGCCAGATTCTCGCGGGAGGGTCGCGTGGCGGCGCGCTCGTAGAGGTATACCGGTATTCCCAGTTCGTCGCCGACCCGCTTCCCGAGAGCACGAGCGAGAGCTACGCAGTCCTCCATCGTGCTCCCTTCGAGCGGAACAAAAGGCACTACGTCAGTGGCTCCGATACGTGGATGCTCCCCCTGATGTTTAGTCAGATCGATACGCACAGCAGCTTCGCGGATCGCAGCAAAAGCGGCTTCAACTGCCCGTTCAACCGGTACGACAAAGGTGATAACCGAGCGATTGTGCGATGCGTCGCTCGATACGTCGAGTACGACGGTCTCGGGAACTGCTGCAATGGCATCGCGAATTGCCGCAACCCTGGACGCGTCGCGACCTTCTGAAAAGTTGGGAACGCACTCGACGAGTTTCATTTTTACCAGCGTAAAGTTGCTGAAGAATAACCTCGGTCCAGTCAAATCGAAGCAGGGGCGCAGTCGCTGGCCAACGTCTACGGCTCGCGACTCTGCACTTATGTAAGGGCGAACGCCGCTTTCGCGTGTTGAAATGGCGTACCGTAAGAAAACAACAAGATGCAAGTCTCAAGAAAGACCATTTTGCGCGCTGCCTTGCTTGGCGCTATAGCAGTTGCCTGTTCGACCGATGCATCGCTGAGTCCCATTCCACTGGCTTGCTTCAACGTTTCGCTGGGCCCATGGGCCCCAGCGCTCCCGGAACCGCTGCCGCCCATTCCTGATCGGCTTCTGCTCACTGACAGCCTCGGAAACAGCGGGCTGGAGAACGGCCGACTGGTGGTTGAAGCAATCGCACCAGCGAACAATTCATATCAATGGTCGTGGTGGCAGGAGCTGCCGCACGACAGCATTCAGGTAGTCTTCTCGACCGGCTTTACGGGCGTTTCGTTTCGTTTGGCTCGCAGAGGCAACGATCTTGAAGGTGCTGCCTTTGCCTTCTTTGACTTTCAGGCCGAATCGCCAAAGGCCTCAGCGGAATTCACGCGGCTCTCCTGCATCACGTAGCGCCGAGCTCCGTGAGGAACCAGTCATGCAGAAGTCCGTTGCTCGCAACAACGGGCCCTTGGACAGGCAGGAGTTCCTTGCTTTCAAAGTTGGTTACCAGGCCACCCGCTTCACGGATTATCAGCATTCCGGCGGCAAAGTCCCACGGAGCGAGTGAGAGCTCCCAGAAGGCGTCCAGCCTGCCACAGGCAACGTCGGTGAGGTCCAGGGCGGCCGCTCCCGCTCGCCTCACACCGGCGGTGCTTGAGATGATGCGCTTGAGTTGGGGGAGAAAGACATCGACGTGTTCGAGGTGCTTGAAGGGGAAGCCCGTGCCAACGAGCGCCAGGGCAGGTTGGGCAATGGTGGATACACGTATGGGAGAACCGTCCCGCCAGGCCCCCTGGCCAAGCTGTGCTATAGACACTTCATCGCGAGCGACGTCGAGTACCACAGCGGCTACCACGGCGCCGTTGTGCAGCGCCGCTATGGATACTGCGTATTGCGGGTAGCCGTGTAGAAAGTTGGTGGTTCCATCCAGGGGATCGACAATAAACGCGAGTTCTGCGTCTTGAGCGGCCGAAGGACTGAGTTCCTCACCGACTACGCGAGCATTTGGGAAGTGGGCCAGGAGGTGTTCGACTATGAGCGATTCGGCAGCCACGTCGACGTCGCTCACGAAGTCGGCACGGGCCTTTTCGCGCCAGTCGAGGGTCGTAAGGGCGCCGACGCGGGAGCGGATGAGCGAGGCGGCGAGCCGAGCTGCGTTGAGTGAGACGTCGGCCAACGACTGTCGCAGCTGGAGATCGCGTTGCAATGGCAATGTCATTCACCTAATGTATCAAGATGGCTCGAATCTTTAGCGGGATACAACCCTCCGGGGAACTGCACATTGGGAACTACCTTGGCGCTGTAAAGAACTGGGTGGCGCTGCAGCGCGAGATAGAATCGTTCTTCTGCGTCGTGGATTATCACGCGCTTACTGGCAACTATGAACCTCAGGATCTGGTGCGCCGGACGCGTGAAATGTGCATGTCATTGCTGGCAGCGGGTCTGGATCCCAACGCGGCGACGTTGTTTGTTCAGTCGAGTGTAAGGGAGCACACGGAACTTCAGTGGATCTTCAACACGATCACCCCTCTGGGTGAATTGGAGCGGCAGACGCAGTTCAAGGACAAGTCGGCGCATATGGAAAGCATCCCAGCCGGCATCCTCAACTATCCCGTTCTCCAGGCCGCCGACATTATGCTCTACAAGGCGGATACCGTTCCTGTTGGTGAAGACCAGGTTCAGCACCTTGAGTTGTCACGCGAGATAGCGCGCAAATGGAACGCACGGTTTGGAGAGGGGTTTTTTCCCGAACCTCAACCGCGGCTCACGCCCACGCGTCGTATCGTTGGTCTCGATGGCAAGGCCAAAATGTCCAAGTCGCTCAACAACACAATCGGCCTGCTGGAACCGTCGGCGGACATCTGGGCCAAACTTCGGACAGCTGCCACCGATCCCGCTCGGGTAAAGCGAACGGACCCCGGAACGCCGGAAATATGCAATATCTATCACTTGCATAAGGCGTTTAGTCCCCCCGCGACTGTTGAGCACGTGGCCCACATGTGTCGTACGGCGGGTTGGGGGTGCATCGATTGCAAAAAGGTCCTCTTTGACAACATCGAGATCGAGCTGACGCCAATTCGGGCCCGCGCTGCGGAACTTGAGTCGAGACCTGAGCGCGTTGTTGAGATTTTCAACGACGGCGGCGACAAGGCTCGGCGCGTGGCGTCAGAAACTATGCGCGAGGTGCGTGAACGTATGGGCTTGGGGACTGCGTTGACGGGGCTTAAGCCCACTGGGCTCTGAGACCTTTGGACAACGCCCCTTTTTAAGCCTCGGCGCGCGGTGTTCCCCGGGGGTTCTGACCAAATTACGTCCCAGCTTCCCAACGTCCCCACGCTTAAGCCCCAGTCGCAGCCCCTCTCACGCTCGAAGACGATTGCCTCCAGCCCCGCCCAATCGTCGTTGGGGTGGTCACAAACGGCCCAAAAAAGGCGAACCTCTGGGGTTTCCTGACCAGTAAAGGTCGCCGGCCAACCGCCTCAGGCGGTCTGCCCCAACACACCCGTGCTCTGGAGGAACCGTTTTGCTGAGAATGTGCGGTGCAGCAACCTGCGACTCATGCTTGTTACCGGGCCCGACTTGTGGTTTGATTCCCGGCAGGCTCGAGCGTCACAACCATGACGCAGCCCTCATGGAATCCGAGGCGGCGTACTAAGTGGAAAAGATCATCAAGGCAGCAGTAGACCGCGGAGCGTCCGACCTGCACATCAAGGCCGGCGACGTTTTTCGCGCGCGCATCGACGGCAAGCTGGTTGCCATGACCAAGCAAGCCCTCACACCAGAACAGACGCGTGCCATTGCTCTCCGCCTTATCACAAACGAAAAGGTGCGTGAGCGAATAGACTCGCTGCTCGATCACGATTGCTCCTGGGGAGCCCCGGGGATTGGACGCTTTCGCGTGAACATCCTGCGCCAGCGCTCGAGCTTTATGATCGTAATGCGCGTCATTCCCTTTAAAGTCCCCACCATTGATCAGCTGGGCCTGCCGCCAGTGCTGGAGAGAATTGCTGGCACCGAGCGCGGTATGGTGCTCGTAACCGGTGTTACGGGATCAGGCAAGTCGTCCACACTTGCCGCCATGATCTCGCACATCAACACTACACTCGAAAAGCATATAGTCACGCTCGAAGAACCGATCGAGTTTTTGCATCGTGACCTCAAGAGTTCGATCACGCAGCGCGAAGTTGGCACTGACACTGAGACCTTCCGCCTTGGCCTCAAAGCTGCACTGCGTCAGGATCCCGACGTTATTGTGCTGGGTGAGCTACGCGACACCGAGACGATCGACACGGCAATGAAGGCAGCGGAAACCGGACACCTTCTCCTTGCCACCGTTCATACCCCCGATGCGCAATCGACCATCATGCGTATCGTCTCGATGTTTCCTCCAGAAGAGCAGGAAGTAGTGCGCATCCGCCTCTCGGAATCCCTGGCCGGGGTCGTTTCACAGCGACTCCTGCGTCGAAAGGATGGCGCGGGGAGAGCGGTCGCATGCGAGATCATGCTCAACACGCCCACAATCGCAGACCTCATCCTGCAGCAGCGTGTAGGGGAGATCCGCGATTTCATCGCCGAGGGCCGTGACCAGTACGGCATGCAGACGTTCGACCAGCATCTGGCCGACCTCGTTACTCAGGGGGTGGTAACCTTCGATACCGCTCTGGCCGCCTCAACACGCCCTGCCGACTTTGAGCTCCAGATGAGTATGTTTCGTCGATCGAACCGCGAGGGTTCGTCGGCGCAGGCTGACCCGTTCACTTCCGGCGCCGCAGGATTCGCCTGAACGAACAGGAGTAGGTCGTGAAAAAAGAGCTAGCGGGTGTCTTTGGTCCGGTCGTCACCAACTTTGATTCACGGGGCGAACTGGACCTTGACGCATTCGGATTCAACATCCGTTCCCACCTTCAGGCGGGACTCCACGGTATTCTGGTGGCTGGATCAACCGGTGAGGCCGCGCTACTCGACGAGGGTGAACGCAAGCGCCTCAACGAAATGGCGCGCTCCGTAATTCCCTCGGACAAATGGATGATCGTCGGCACGGGCGCCGAGTCCACGCGCAGCTGCATCAGGCGCAACCGCGAAGCTGCGGAAACTGGCGCCGACGCGGTTATCGTTGTCGCGCCGCACTACTACTCCAATGCCATGACGCCGGTCGCGCTCGCGGAGCACTATCAACGCGTTGCCGACGAGTCTCCAATTCCGGTTCTGCTGTACAGCATTCCCAAGTATATGCACTTCAGGCTCGAAGCCGAGCTGGTCGCACAGCTGGCAAAGCACGAAAACATCATTGGGATGAAGGACTCCTCGGGTGATATGGCGTACTTCCCAAACTACGTGGCGTCGCAGAGTTCGAGCTTTACCGTGCTAACGGGAAATGGCGGGACACTGCAAAAGGCCATGGACATCGGAGCCAGAGGCGGAATCCTGGCCGTTGCGTTGTTTGCCGGCGAACTTGCCTCTGAGATCTATGCCCTACAGAAGGAAGGCAAGACGACAGAAGCGGCAGAAGCACAGCGAGGAATGGCGACTCTTTCTGGTGAAATCGTAGGGAGAATGGGAATACCGGCTATCAAGTACGCACTGGAGCGTACCGGCCTGCGTGGCGGTCCGGTTCGCCTTCCTCTTCTAGAGCCCTCAGAGGCTGACCGGGCTGATGTGGAACGGCTCCTCAAAGAAGCAAGCCTGGAGGCAGTTGCTTAGTTCGAACACGGATCCGAGGTCGCACCTTCTCCAGATGGCGCGGCCACGCGCCGCGGGAAGCAACGAGGAGAGTCAGGCCCGCGCCTACTGTGCTGCCGTCCTTCAATCAAACGGCTTCTCCACAACGGAGGAGCCGTTTGTTTATTCGAGTGCCGTGGGACGGCTGGCGGTTCCAGCTGCCGGCGCTTTGTGCTTTGTTTGTCTGGCTGCGGCCACCGGTCTGTTTCTCGCTGGCGTCAGCGGTCGCGTGCTGGCCTATTCACTCTTCGCGCTGATAACAGTCCTCTGGCTGGGAGAAAACTGGCTCGCCACCAGAGGAGTGTTGGACCTCTGGATGGGAAGAACCAGAGGAGTCAACCTGGTGGGGGTGCGCGGCCAGCCAACGCTCTGGCTTGTGGCGCACCTCGATACCAAGTCGCAACCCATACCATCGCTGTTGCGTGCCGCCGCGCTTGTATTGATGACCCTCTCGCTGGTATTTGCGGCTTTAGCTGCATTATTTGGCTTGTCCAACACGCTTGGTGCTGCAGGTGCCGGAATTGGAGCCGTTGCAGCGTTGTTTGTTTCGCTGTCAACAGTTGGCAATGAGTCGCCCGGGGGCGTCGATAACGCAAGCGGCATAGCTTCGCTCCTCTCCACGATCCAGACAGTGCCCAGCGACGTTCCACTTGGCGTGGTTTTTACCAGCGCCGAAGAGCTTGGACTGGCGGGGTCACGAGCCTGGGCGCGCGCGAGGTCCGCTACACATTCACCTGGAATTGCGGTCAACTTCGACAGCGTCGACGATGCAGGCGTCATCCGCTGCATGGTGCATGGACATCAGAGCCGGTCCCTGGCCAAAGGTTTTGAAGAGCTGGCTCGTGAGCGGGGCCGGCGACTCGTAGTAAGCGGCCTGATTCCGGGAATCCTCACCGACGGGGTCGCCCTCGGCGATGCCGGCTGGCAGGCCATAACGCTTAGCCGTGGCAACATCGCCACTCTCGCCCGAATCCATCGACCCGCTGATACCGTACACTCACTCACGGGAAGTGGTGCACAGGAGCTGGCAGAACTGGTTGCGGGGTGGATACTCCGTGCCGAAAGCGTCAAAGCCTCGAAACCTGGAAGCGTTGAACCCGAAGAATGCCGATAGCAATTCTTGCTGCTGTATTTCTTTTGTGCCTCTTCTCGGTACCGCTTGGGTTACCGGGACTCTGGCTCATGCTTGCAGCCGCTTTCGTGTACAACTGGCTAGTCCCAGCCGCACCGATCGGCTGGATCGCAATTGGCGTTGGATTTGCCATAGCGCTTGTTGCCGAGGTGCTGGAGTTCACACTGTCGGCGAGTTACACGCGAAAGTACGGAGGCTCCAGGCGCGCTGCGTGGGGTGCAATTCTGGGCGGGATAGCGGGTGCAATAGTCGGCGTACCGATTCCGATTATCGGATCGATCATTGGTGCCTTTGCCGGTGCATTCGTTGGCGCGCTGGTCCTGGAATACACGCGCGACCAGGCCACGAGGTCGAGCGCTACGCGAGTTGCAACGGGTGCGCTACTGGGTCGCGTAGCTGCAGCGGCAGCCAAGGTCGGGCTCGGCTGCGCGCTCGCCGCCATCCTGCTTTTTGGCGCTGGGTAACCAGTTCAGGTTGACCGAGCGGTAGACTCGAACCACATAGCTGATAAGTTGAGTCGTTGGAGGCATCATTTGCGCCTCTCAATTCAAGTGTAAGGGAGATCCACTGTATGAGCTCAAACACGACCAAGAAGATCATAGTCGCCACCTTCCCAAGCGCCGATGGCGCCAAGAACGGGCTTGACCGGCTTAAGGGGGCCGGAATCCGCCTGGGTAACGCCGCCCTGGTCAAGCGACAACTCAACGGCCAGGTCGAGTTCAACGAGACGCAGGATTGGGGTGTGGGAAAGAGCGCTGCTGTAGGCGCGGTTGCAGCTCTCGTGCTCCCAGGGATTGGGCCCATTGCTGGGGCAATCGTGGGCGGAGTCGCCGCTCACTTTATCGATGCTGGCTTTCCAGACACGCTTCTCAAGCAGATGGGGACAGGGCTCGATGCGGGGACCTCCATGCTTGTTGCCCTCGCCGAAGAGAGCGACACGGGTCTTGCTGAGCGTACCCTCGTGGATAGTGGTGGAACGATTCTGGGGAGTGGTCTCGAGGCTGACCTTTCGGCAGCGCTGGACCGACTGCGGAATGCCTAACGCGGGGCTCAAGGGGGTCCTGAAGCTGAGCGTAGAGTAAACTGGTCTGAGGCCGATCAGGGCCTGTTTACTGGCGTTTTTCGAGCGGACTCAGTAGTTTTCCCCAACGCCCCGCGCCCGAGCGGGGCGTTTTTCTTTGCTCGGAAGCGCCAAACACCCATAGGCTCATGTTCGACTCCAAAACACGAACCGTGGTCATCGTAGGAGCACAGTGGGGAGACGAGGGGAAGGGAAAGCTCGTCGACGTTCTGGCCGAAAAGGCCGATTGGGTAGTGAGATACCAGGGCGGCGCGAATGCCGGACATACGGTACACATCGGTGAAGACTCGTTCGTGCTCCACCAGATTCCGAGTGGCATCCTGCACGAGGGAGTGCGCTGCGCCATCGGGAACGGCGTCGTGCTGGATCCGGAGACTCTATTTACCGAGATAGACGAACTAGTCCGAGACGGGATCGATGTAGAGGGTCGGCTTTACGTCTCCGACCGGGCGCACCTTGTGATGCCATATCACAAGTTGGTGGACAAGGAGAGCCATTCGAGCAAGGCGATCGGGACTACAGGCAGGGGGATCGGTCCTGCCTACGAGGACAAAGCCGGGCGCCGAGGCGTAAGAGTCATCGACCTCAAGCACATGGATCGTTTGCGGCCGCTGGTGGAGAAGGGCTGCGAGTACGCTAACATGCGTTTGCAGCAGTATGGTTCTTCAAAGCGTGCCGATGTCGACTACACCATGTCAAAAATGGGTGAGGTGGCAACGCGGCTTTGCGCCCTGGCCGAGGACCTGGGGGTTGTTATGCACCGAGCCATCAAGAGTGGGGCTGCGGTGCTCCTCGAAGGTGCGCAGGGATCCTTGCTTGACGTAGATCAGGGCACCTATCCCTTTGTCACATCGAGCAGCACGACGGTTGGTGGCGCTGCCACGGGATCAGGAGTGCCCCCGATGTCTCTGCACGCTGCGCTTGGGATTGTCAAAGCATATACGACTCGCGTTGGCAACGGACCCCTTCCGACGGAACTGGAGGAGCCGCTGGGTTCGCGTATGCGCGAACTGGGCAACGAGTTTGGGGCTACCACCGGACGACCGCGCCGCTGCGGATGGTTTGACGCAGTGGTGGTACGTTACGCCTCTCGCGTAAATGGCCTTACCGGTCTGGCCGTGACCAAACTGGATGTTCTTGACACTCTGGATCGAGTGGCCCTGTGCACCGGCTATCGCGTCGGGGAGTCCGACGTGCGAACGGAGTTTCCGGCCGACATCACTGCACTGGAGCGCGTCGAACCCGTTTATGAGTGGATGGAGGGCTGGCTCCAAGACACCGGCAACGCGCGAAGAATCAGCGACCTTCCGCCCCATGCACAGAAGTATCTGGAACGTATAGAGCAACTGGTCGAGACACCGATTCGCTTTGTGAGTGTAGGTACGCGTCGCGATCAGATCATCGACGCCTTTGCGGGCCGGTGAGCGAGCGCGATCCTGATGCAGTCGTTATCGGCGCGGGGCCATGTGGTCTTGCAGCCGCGATTTCGTTGCAGCGCTCGGGATTCAATACGGTGGTTCTGGATGCGGGTTGCGTGGCTCAGTCGATCACGCACTATCCCACGTACGCGACCTTTTTTTCAACTGCCGAAAAACTCTCGCTAGGCGGCCTGCCTTTTGTTCTGGCAGATTCCAAACCCACGCGCCGGGACGCGCTGGCGTATTATCGAGCCGTAGTTACGTACTTTGGCCTGACCGTACGGCAATACGAGCGGGTGGGATCGCTGGAGAAGACGGTCAAAGGGTTCGTGGTGCATTCGGCCAGGGGTGACCGTGCGATAAGTACACCCTGCAAGAGCGTGGTCGTTGCAACGGGCTACTGGGGATCCCCAAACCTTCTGGGGATCGACGGCGAGGAACTCCCCCACGTTCATCATGCATTCCACGAAGCGCATCATGCCTTTCAGCAGAACGTCGTCGTTGTTGGCGGGGGCAATTCCGCTGCAGAAGCTGCATTGGAGCTTTGGAGATGCGGCGCTCGCGTCACCCTCAGCCACTTTGGTCCCAGCTTTGACAAAAAGATCAAGCCCTGGATCTTGCCAGATCTGAGTAACCGCCTGGCCGAAGGGAGCATAGCAGCGCTGTGGAACGCCCGTGTCAAGCGAATCCATAAAGACGCCGTGGACTTTGAAACGTCGGCAGGCGATAAGCGTGTCCCTGCCGATCATGTGTATCTGTTGACTGGCTACGCGCCAAATGTGGAGTTGCTCGAGAACGCTGGAGTGCCAATTGATCCCAAAACAGGCATCCCATCACATGACGCGGCCACGCTCGAGACGACCGTGCCGGGACTGTTCATAGCGGGAGTCGTGGTTGCTGGCTACGATGCCAATAAGGTTTTTATTGAGAACGGGCGCTTTCACGGCGACAGAATCGTGGCAAGATTGCGTGGTGACCTTCCCCCAGAAACACCCGGTGTGAGCCGGGATCTGGACGGCGGCTAGCTGCGGAGCGAGACTCCTGAATCGCCTGATTCCACTCAATGACAACATCGCAGTCGCGCAGAGACTTTATCGTCGGCGCCGGATCGTGTGCAGCGCACATTGCCTTGGCCGCAGCGGCAACTCCGCTTGCCGTCCGCAGGCTCTGGGCCGCCCAGCCGTGGCAGCAAACGAAAGTCGTGGCGCAGGAGCCCTTTGGAAGGCTGGAACTCGTTGCAGAAGGAGTATGGGCCCTCGTCTCGACTCCGCTGACTGGCGATCGCACCACGCTCTCAAATGGCGGCTTGATAGCCGGTCGAAATGGTGTACTGGCTATCGAAGGCTTCATGACACCAACGGGTGCGCGCTGGCTGACTTCCAGATCGCTCGAACTCACGGGCAAGCGTCCCACCCATGTAGTCGTCACGCACTACCACGCTGATCACGCCAATGGGATAGCAGGCTACGCCGGTTCTCCCGCTCCATCTATTCACTCCACTGCGATTACCAGAGACGCGGCAATTGGGCGCAACCAGCCTACGGATGCCGACCGCACGGCAGCATTGACAGGCGCCGTCGAACTCGACGGAAGCCGGGAGACGACTCTGGACCTTGGCGGGCGCTCGGTGCGAATTGTCCCTCGCGCGGGGCACACTCAAAGCGACGTCACCGTGGAGGTCGAGGATCCGTCGCTGGTATTTTGCGGCGACCTGGTTTGGAACGGGATGTTTCCGAACTACGTAGATGCACGTCCCTCGGAGCTGTCCCGGAGCGTAGCCGCTCTGAGGCGCAGCCGCTCCACCGTCTACGTCCCCGGGCACGGAAGCGTAGCCACGGAGGCCGACCTCGATCGTTATGCAGCCATGCTCGGCGAGGTTGAGCAGGCTGCCAGAAATGCCAGGAGTTCGGGTTTGGGTGTCGAGGCAGCGGCCGGAGCGTTTTCGCTTCCGGAGTCGCTCGGCGAGTGGACGCTCTTCAGCCGAGCCTTCTTTCAGCGGGCATTTGAGGCGTGGTATCGCGAACTTCCGTAGCTCAGAGTGGAGCACTTTGGCGTCATCCACACGAGCGTTGTCCCTTTATCTTTAGCTAGGTGGGAGGGAGTGCCTCCTGCGCGGGTGTGTGCTCGTTTGGCGTGCATCTGAGAGATCACCTACTACCTGTATTTAATGACGACAGCGTCGTCCTTTCCCGATGTGATGGACAAGCTCGTATCGCTCTGCAAGCGACGCGGCTTCATTTTTCAATCTTCTGAGATCTACGGTGGTGCAGGTTCTGTGTGGGACTACGGGCCGCTCGGCGTGGAG
>CAZYTS010000082.1:0-16011 GCA_964649855.1 uncultured Gemmatimonadaceae bacterium | reverse complement strand
TATAGACGTTCGTGGATCCCAGTGAATTAGCGAGGGCTTCGATGCGTCCAACCTGTCGCGCTGTTTCTTCGATGGCAGTGCCTTCGGCCAGCTGAACCTGTGCGACCGCAACGCGTTCGTCCACGGCGGGCAGAATCTCGCGGGGAAGCCGCATAGCTACCCAGACTGTAAAGGCGGTCGCTACAATGGTAATACCAAAGACGAGCGGCGGGTTAGCCAACGACCAGCGCATACCGCGATCGTACAGGTGTGTCAGGGCGTTGCCCCAACGTGTCAGACGCGAAGTGTCGACTGCTTCGGATGCTTTGGTAACCAGGCCCTTGCCATCGCCGTCTGTAGTTGCTCCCTGGTTCGCACTGGAGCGCCGCCGGCCGACTATGAGAACCGGCATCAGCGTGAGCGCCAGCACCAGCGAAGCACCCACAGACATCACCACCGATAACGCCAGATCACGGAAAAGCGCCGCAGCAAGACCGCGTACAAAGATTATTGGTCCAAAGACCAGGAGCGTGGTGAGCGTTCCTGCGATGAGCGGGCCGGCCACCTCTTCGGTAGCCTCGATCGTTGCCTGTCTCAGCGGCAACCCCTCCTCGAACTTTCTCGCCGACGCCTCTGCAACGACGATTGCGTTGTCGACCAATAGTCCCACGCCCAATGCAAGACCGCCCAGCGACAAAACGTTGATCGAAACGTCCATCAACTGGAGAAGAACGAGCGCTACCAGTATCGAGAGTGGCACCATCACACCGATGGCAACCGACATGCGCCAGTTCCGCAGGAATACGATGATAAGGACGAGCGAAATCAGACCGCCAGCAAGGATCTCCTGTCCGAGGTTTGACAGCGCGTCCACTACAAAGTCGGCCTGCGCCGCAACGATGGTGAGTGATATCGCAGGGAACTCCTGAGACAACGCCTCAACGGTCTCGCGCAGCTCGCGAGTGACCGCCACCGTGTTGGAGCCCGCATCCTTGTAGACCACCAGGCCTACAGCGCGATTGCCATCGAGTCGCGTGAGAGTCTTTGGATCCGCGGTCGTAACCGCCACCGTAGCAACGTCCCGCACTCTGATTCCGGAGCCGGGTGGACCGATCGGCACATCCAGCACCTCTTCGGGCTGGCGGAATTCGGTGAGCGTGCGGACCGCAAAGCGAAACTGTCCACGTCTGATCGTTCCGCTTGCCCCGGTTGGGTTAGCGGCGCTGATTGCCGTTGCCAGATCATTAGGTGTAAGACCCAGCGCTCGCAGCCGAGCCGGGTCAGCTTCAACCCTGATCTCATCTTCAGGCGCACCAACAACAGCAACGCTGGCTACACCGCCAATCTGTTCGAGCCGTCTGGCGTAGACCTCTTCTGCTGTTCGCGAGAGTTGGCGCAAGTCGCCTGTAGTGCCAAGCGCGAGTACAGCTATCGGCCGCTCCCCCGGATCACTGGTCAGGAGAGTAGGGCGCTCGGCTCTTTCTGGCATGAGACCCCGGGCATTGTCGAGTCGCTCGCGTACGTTGAGCACCGTGGTCTGCATATCGGTGCCCCAGGCAAACCGAACGATCGTCGTCGCTTCTCCCGTGCGGCTGATTGACCTGAGCTCCACCAGGCCAGGAGTTGCGGCGATCGCTTCCTCGATTGGCTCCGCGATGAAACGCGAGACTTCAGTTGCCGCTGCTCCGGGGTAGAGTGTGCGGACGGTGAGAACGGGAAGTGTGACGTCGGGGAGCAGCGAGACCGGCAGCCGGGTCAACGACACCGAGCCCAGGAGCACGATTGCGAGAGTCGCAGCGATCGTGGAGACCGGCTTTCGGACGGCTAGTGCGGGGAGCGACAATCAGGCAGGGGTTTGTGTGTCTCGAATTAGGAACCGCGAGCCGCGTATGGGTTTACCGCGACAAACGGGTTGAATAGGGGACGATGCCCCAAAATTCCCGGCACGACAAGTCACTTGTGGGGCGGAATGCGTTGTAAGCCGGGCCAGAGGGTCACAGAACAATGCCTACGGGCAGTGTCCAGTTCGGATTCGCATGAATTTCTCAGGATTTGAGCCCCGAAGCGCACACACCAACTAGCTTCTCTGACGCTTGCCGATTTCGTCAAAAACTCAAGTAGAACGGGCTCCGTGACAGATAAAGTGCAGCACCATCCATCGCTTCCCCTTCTTAGGGCCATGGTAGACGCCGTTGACCATGACTTATTGCAGCTCGTTGCACGTCGCATGGCCCTCGTTGGAGAAATCGCCGTCGCCAAGCGCGAAACAGGGCTAAGGATCCGCGACTTCGATCGCGAACGTGAGGTTCTGGCGGACCGTACGCGCATCGCAGCCGATCTCGGCCTCCCTGTTGGAGAGATCGAGTCGATGTTCCGTCTTCTGCTGCGTGCGAGCCGAGATCATCAGGCGACGTTGCGGACCGAAGTGGCGCTGGACGAGCAGCCGCGGACTGTCGCGATCATTGGTGGGCACGGAAAGATGGGCCGGCTGTTGACATCGCTCTTTTCGGACACAGGCAATCCTGTGCTGGTGGCGGATCTCGATACCGCTCTTGATGCACGAGCCGCCGCCGCCGAGGCCGACGTCGTGGTTGTGAGTGTTCCGATCGATATAACGGAGCGGGTAATCGGTGAAATCGGGCCATACGTGCGCGAAGACGCCCTGCTGATGGATGTAACGAGCATCAAGGAAGCGCCGGTTCGAGCGATGCTCGCTTCTACAAGTGCCAGCGTTGCCGGGACACATCCCATGTTTGGACCAAATGTCCACACACTGCAGGGTCAGCGCGTTGTGTTGTGCAGGGCGCGTGGCGACGAATGGGCAGATTGGCTTACCAGAGTCTTTGCAGCGCGTGGTCTTCAGGTAACGGAGACCACTCCCGAAAAGCACGACCGAGCAATGTCGATCGTTCAGGTACTTACCCACTTCCAGACGCAGGTACAGGGGCTGACTCTGGCAAGGCTTGGTTTGCCACTTGCTGAGACAATGACGTTCACCTCGCCGGTGTATCTCCTCGAATTGTTTGTCACCGCGCGGCACTTTGCCCAGTCGCCGCAGCTATACGGTCCTATAGAGATGCTGAATCCGCGCACTGCCGAAGTGACCGAAGCATTCAGGTCGGCCGCGCGCGACCTCTCGCGCGTCGTCGAGAGCGGAGACCAAGCCAGCTTTGAAGAGCTTTTTGCAGAAGTGCGCGAGTTCTTTGGAGACTTTACTAACGAGGCGCTGGAGCAGTCGAGCTACCTGATCGACCGGATCGTGGAGCGAACTTGAGGCGCTGACGGGCTTAGTCCAGTGAGGCTGAGTCCAGAGGAGAGGCGATTTTAGTCGCTCACGCTCCGACCCCAGCGCCTCAACTTCTCAGCCTCCTCGCCTACTCGTATCGGCTACCACTTCTCTAACCGGTGCGTCGTGCGTGAGCGTTAGGTGCCCCTCTACGATCACGTGGTCGCCGATCTCGATCGGTATGAGTCCCGTCGCCGAGTCAGGCATGACCTCGGTTTCCGATCCATTGGAACGCCCCGGGTTGATGTAAACCCACTGGGCTCGTCCGTCCTTTACTACAAACACCAGTGGACGGCCATCGCGCTCGATTACTGCGCGCGCCGGAACCAGCCGCCTCTTTGAAAGACGCTGAGATTCGAGTTGCACGTCAGCATACATACCGGGGCGCAGCGGTCCCGCGTTGGGAATGCTTACGTAGACTCTCCCCGCGCGCGTGGTGGTATCAATCATTGGTAACACCGCGGTCACTCGGCCCCGTACGGCGCGGCCTGGCGCAGAAGCGCTGGTAACCAGCGCTACGCCGCCTTCTTTGATGAGCGGTAGGTCGTGCTCCAGGACCGAAGCTTCGACGCGCATTGCGCCAAGATTGACTACTCGCGTAAGAGTCTCACCGGCCTGAATGCGTTCGCCCATAGCGTGGTCGACTCTGTCTACTATTCCGTCAAACGGGGCCACGATTACTGCGCGCTCCCGCTCGAGCTTGGCTCTCTCCAGCCGGACGCGGGCTGCCGGGAGTCCGGAGCGTGCCAGTGCAATCCTGCGCTGTTCGTCGGTAGGCGATCTTCCAAGTACGATCGAGTCCGGAGCGACGGCGTCGATATACCGAATCTGCGCCTCGGCAACTGCGGCTTCGGCCTCCTGGACATTGAGGTCAAAGGGGCGAGGGTCGAAGCGAATCAGCGGTTGTCCGCGCCTAACGTTGTCACCTGGGCGCACCAGAACCTGCTCGATAGTGCCGGTGACTTCTGATTTGAGCGTTGCCTCACCCGCCGAGCGTACCTGACCGGTCGTCGTGATCGAGAGGACCAGGTCTCCTTCCCGCACCTCATTCACGGCTACCGGCAGCGAAAGTGAGCGACCTGATGATGACTCGGCAGACGCTGAGTCATCGGCAGAGGAGGAGTCGCCGGATTCACCGGCTTCACCTTTGGCGCAACCGGCGAGTAGTGAGACAATCAGTGCCAGCGACGGTCCCCGCCGCAAAATCATTGTTTTCACGTGCACCAGATCGTGGTTTGGGGCGCGCCCAATTCGAGCACGCACGTGGCTCACCTCAAAATACGCCTGCTCCCTCCTCCCGACAGTGCCTCTGCGTGCTCAAAAGGCCTGGGACAGGGCGCGGACCGCGGAATTTTGCTTCCGCGCCCTCTCCGTAAGGTCGTCTAGAGACGGAAGCGCTGCAGGTACTGTAGATCGTCCTCGTCCATGCGCATTACGTACACGACTCCGTTACCGAACCCAACCACGCGACTGCGAGGTGCCAGCGCGACCCGAGATACCACCTTGCCGGATGCGTCGATTACGTCGTACTTCGGCACGTTGTCGTTAGCCTCGCGCGTGCGCAGTACCCAGATCTGGCCATTGGGCGCAACCGATGCACCATTGTTGAGGAAGGGTGGCATCTCCTCTGGCCAATCCGTAGGCTCTGGGATGTTCATCGTCGCGCCGCTTCCTGAGGTCGTAGACGCCCCTCCTGGGCCCACGCGTCTAAAGATGGCGGTGGCCTGAGACCGTGAGTCGCGCCACTGCTTCTTGTGGCCTTCGGTGACTTTAACCTTGTTGTATGCGATCGCCGCGCCAGTGGACTTTGTCGGAGCCGTCCAGTCGACGCGATATTCGGGGGAGCGAATCACCGCGACTCGTCCATCAGGAGTGACGACCCATTCGTCGCGAGGTTCGAATGGGTTCGCCACTCCCATTCTGACAGTTGTGCGATTGGCCCCGCCCGATACTGTTTGTGTATTGCTGGCAGGAATCCTTATGAATCCGACAGTGTCGGCGTCTTTTGCTCCACGCTCGAATCTGAGGATGGGCTGAGAATCGGGTCCCTGGCTCTGGCCGCCGAAACTGACACTGGGGCCTACATAGTAAATGCGCCCCTTGGAGTCGGTATAGCGAGGAGGCGTTAGGCTCACGGTCATTCGGCGTGTTCCGTCCCCAGCGGGCGCCGGTGGCGGGCTCGTTGTTACAAATTCGCCCGGTTCTCCATTAGGAAGAATCAGCATCGAACGCGAATTGAGCGGATCGAAAATCGCGGACGTATCACCAGGCAGCGCTATGAGACCCATTGGCAGCCCAAACTCTTTTGGCCCTGAGCCTTCTCGCCCGATGGCTTTTGCTGTTCCTGATTTGAAGTCGATCAGCTGGATGACCTTATCGCGCACGTCATTGACAATCACTCGGCCATCCCGGAGCTCGCGGACTCCGGTGATCTGAGTAAAGGGCTCGTCGAACTCGGCGTCGGCTTTGGAGAGCGTGCGCAACTGTTGCGCCGGGAGCGCTGCCGCGGTTGCGAGGCTCGCCAGGATCGCGAGAACGCTCAGAGCATAGAGTCGCGAGACCAACCGCGGAGTTAAGACTGGGCTGGTGTCCAAGGCGGCATGAGGTGCTGACCGCGGCACCGCTGCGAGGGCTACGGAGGCTTCGGGGGTTAAACGCATGGTTCGGGCTCCACGTGTTGTTCGGGGTTGACCGCCATTAGTCGCCCGGCAGCGTGGAAAGGGTTGCCGCGGAGGTGTGGCAACGGGATCGAGAGCGCTTCGAGGCCAGTGTCCGGCCGGAGTTGTTGGTCAGTCGCGGCCTAAGGGACAACTTGCCGCGGAAGCACGGTGAAATTGCGTCGGTGGAGGTGAGGTCGGCGCTACTATTGAGTTTGCCGCTGGGTTGTCCCCAGGCGTCACCCAGAGTGGGCTCGGTTCAAGTCCGCGTTCATCCGCGGCCAAAAGAGAAAGACACTAGGCTCCTGCCTTCGCAGGAGCCGCGGGTGGTAGGCAGATTCTTTTAGGGAATGCCCAAGCGTCACCCAAAGTGGGCTCGGTTCAATTCCGCGTTCATCCGCGGCCAAAAAAGAAAGACACTAGGCTCCTGCCTTCGCAGGAGCCGCGGGTGGTAGGCAGATTCTTTTAGGGAATGCCCAGGCGTCACCCAGAGTGGGCTCGGTTCAATTCCGCGTTCATCCGCGGCCAAAAGAGAAAGACACGAGGCTCCTGCCTTCGCAGGAGCCTCGGGTGGTAGGCAGATTCTTTTAGGGAGTCCCCAGGCGTTACCCAAAGTGGGCTCGGTTCAAGTCCGCGTTCATCCGCGGCCAAAATGTACTTTCCGCGGCCGTACTAGGGCTCACGGTTTCTCACGTGATTCAGTGCGAATCCCCACATATCCGCAACTTCAGAGATCAGCCGGTCGGTCGGCCGGTAACCGTGTGAGCCGCTTTTCTCGACCCGGATCAGGATCGGATTGCTGCACTCCTGGGCGTGCTGAAGGGCAGCCGCAAACTTGTACGAGTGGCTCGGCACCACTCGATCATCGTGATCGGCTGTGGTGACCAGCGTGGCCGGATAACAAACACCAGACTTGATACGGTGGAGGGGTGAGTAAGACACGAGTGTCTTGAAAGCCGAAGGGTCGTCGGCGGAGCCGTATTCATCTGCCCAGGCGGCGCCGCCAGTGAATCTATGATACCTCAGCATATCCATCACCCCGACCTGAGGGATGGCTACTCCAAAAAGATCAGGTCTCTGCGTCATTACGGCTCCAACAAGCAGGCCGCCGTTAGAGGCGCCGTTGATAACGAGCTTTGATGGTTCGGTGTATTTCTCGCGGACGAGATACTCTGCAGAGGCGATGAAGTCGTCAAATACATTCTGCTTGTGTTCACGCATGCCTGCGCGATGCCACGCCTCGCCGTATTCACCACCGCCGCGAAGAGAAGCCGTGGCGTAGACGCCTCCCTCTTCCATCCAGGCAATCGCCGCCGGAGAGAAAGACGGCGTGAGGTCTACCGAAAAGCCGCCGTAAGCATACAAGAGAGCAGGGTGAGTTCCGTCGTGCTTGAGACCCTTGAGGTGGCTGAGAAAAAGCGGAATGCGAGTACCATCGCCCGAAATAGCGAACACCCGTTTGGTTTCAAAGCGGGACTGATCAAACGGAATCTTGCGCTTTTCAAATGGCTCGATTCGACGCGTAGCCGCGTTGTAACGAAAAACCGTGGTGGGGTAGAGGTGCGAGGTAAAGGCAAAGTAGAAGCTGGAGGCGTCCGTGGTTGTGGAAAGCATCGTCGCGGTTCCGGGAGCCGGCAGTTTTACGGTGCCCGTTCTCTTTCCTGCGAGTGAATAGATGCTCAATTCGCTCGTTACGTCCACCAGTCTGTTTACAACAATGGTGCTGCGAGTGATGGCAGCTTCACCAATAGTCGACTCGCCTTCAGCGACTATGGTCTTCCACTGAGAGCGCTCCGGGTGTTGCAGGTCTATTGCAACTATCCTTCGCTTGGGTGCCTCGAGATTGGTCCGGACAAACACCGTGGTGCGTACATTGCCCAATACGTCAAACTCGGCGTCGTCGTTGTCAATAATTGGAGTGATGCGGCCGCTGACACGGGGAGCCTGTGGATCCATCAGGTCCATTACGTAGAGCCGGTTACGCGACGAGGCGCTGGGGTAGAGAGAAATGAAGAGATAGCGACCGTCTTCGCTCGTACTGGCGTAAAGGAAAGCAGCCGGAAGGTCGTTGCGTTCGTATACCAGCACGTCGGATTCCTGAGCTGTGCCCACGCGGTGGTAGTAGATGCGGTGATGCTCCAGAACGTCGCTCAACCGTGTGCCTTCGTCTCCCGCCGGATAGCGCGAGTAGAAGAATCCCTTGCCGTCGCGCGTCCAGGAAAGTCCCGAAAAGCGCACCCACTTGAGCGACTCGGCGAGATCCTTTCCATCGCGCACCCTGCGGACTCGAACTTCCTGCCAATCGGCTCCTCCGGTAGAGGCAGCCCATGCCACGTAGCGTCCATCAGGGGACGGCTCAAACTGAGACAACGACACGTTGCCGTCTGGCCACATGGCATTCGGATCCAGAATGACTTTAGGCTTTGTCTGTGGTGAAGAACGCGCCATCACGACAGACTGTTTCTGAAGACCGCTGTTGTGCAGGTAAAACAGCACATTGTTAGTCAGTCGGTGAGGCACCGACGAACGCGGATAGTTCCACAACTCCGTCAGGCGCTTCCGCAGCTTGTCACGTTCGGGAATGGCCGCAAGAAAGCGCTCTGAAAAAGCGTTCTGATCGTTAACCCAGCCGCGCGTCTCGTCGCTGTTGAGATCCTCCAGCCAGCGATAAGGATCGCTCACCTTGGTCCCATGATAGTCGTCGGCCACGCGACCCCTTGGCGAAGCAGGGTAACGTTGCCGTTGAGCGTCAGCTGCCTCGGAAAGAGTCGCAGACATCAGGCAAAGGATCGTCAAGGCGCGGCCCCAGATCCACGCCTCCTTGAACAAAGAGTTTGGCATCGTCAGATGGACGCACGGGAACCACCTGCAGTCTCGCAACTTCTGGAATCCGGGCACTTGCGGCAAGGCCAGTTGCGCCTTTGACGTCATTCCACCTTGTTCTGTGATGCTGACGCACAATGCGCGTGATCCCGGCACCGACCGGAACGTGATCCCTATCGCCCAACTTTGTGAGAAACCGCTTCCTCGAGGGACAAACACTGGAAAGCTACATAGACGCAGCGCAGCGGAATCAGGAGTTCTGGCGCGGAGTCTACCGTACCTCGCGCACTGCTTCTGACCTCCTCCCACGCGCCGCAGCCGTCGAAGCAAGGTGGAACCTCCTCGTACTATCCGAGGACTGGTGTGGCGACGCGGTCAACTCCGTTCCCGCCATCTCGCGTCTCGCCGAGTCGATCACTGAGTGCCGCTTGAGAATATTGCCACGCGATGCCAATCCCGATCTCATGAATGAGCATCTCACCAACGGAACCCGCTCGATTCCCGTCGTCATGGTCCTCGACGAAGAGTTCGTGGAAAGGGGCTGGTGGGGACCTCGGCCCGCGGAACTGCAGCACTGGTTCCTTACCGAGGGCCGCCAGATAGACCGCGCCGTGCGGTCGCGCCGGGTGCGAGAATGGTACGCCCGCGACCGGGGCCGCAGCGCCCAGTCGGAAGTGCTTGCCATTATTGAAGCCGCGTCTGCCTCGCAATAGCTTTCGCCTATAACCGTCACCCGAACTCGACTCCAGGGCTCAATGACTGCGTCATCCAACCGCCCGAACTTTTCCCAGGGCTGGGGCTTTGCCGGCTTTATTACTGCACTCGCCGTAGGTTTGTGGGTGCTCGCCGGCGTGATCAAAAAGAACACGTTTCACTCGCCTAACGACCCCCTTGGACCGGTGCCCGAGGCGGCTGCAGCTCACGCCCCCGCAGCATCGGACGCGGCTCACTGATAGATCCGACGGCCTGGAGATCACACCGTTTGCCACCAGGTGGCGAGGGAAAAACTGCATTCGCGGTGTATCTGGAGAGACGCGGCCAGGATCAGAGGCCGCGTCGAATCCTTCAAGGAGGAGTAGCTGCAATGCTGCGCCTGTTCGCTGCCATCGCCATCACCGCCATTACGGGTATTGCCGCCCCACTTCTGGCCCAACGTGGGCAGGGTGAAGGCTTTGAGGGACCACGCGGAGCAGTGACTCTGGATCTCTCCAGTGGCGAGCCAATCTCGTTTTACCTCGAGATTTCACGCGAGCTGGGACTCAGTGAGGACCAGAAAACCAGACTGATGAACATGCGCCGCCGTTTGCGAGTGCAGAACGGCCCTTATATGAAGCAGCTCGACTCGCTGCGCGATCTTGCTGGTGTGGAGTTGGGTGAACGTGGCCGGCTCACTAGCGATGACCGCGAGGCCCTCGAACGATTCCGCACGTGGTCGCGCCCGGTTATCGATTCGATCCGCGTCAACAACGATCTGGCTCGCCGCGAAGTGCAGGCAATGCTCGATGAACGCCAACGAGCTACAGCCGACTCCCTCTATTCGGGATTGCTGAGACGTCGCCCCGGTACGGGCACTTCGGGGCGCACTACTCCCTCGGGTAGTTGAGGACTACGGCTTCGGAGCGCAGCGTCGCTCCTGTTTCCTCGCGCAAGCGCCCCGACACCAACAAGTGGATAGCGCCTTCGGCCTGGTTTGTGGTGGTTTTGGCCGTCGCAGCGCTCGCCCTGTTCGCTTTTCTCCTGCACCGCGGCGACCCCGAAGGCGCCGCTCGCACGTCTAACTCCGAAATTGATGCGTCGCTCGAAGGTGGGGAGGTCGTTCTCGAGCGCGTGGCCGTCCGACAGCGCTACTGGTGGGACTACTTTCGGCAGACGCATGGCGTGATTGCCGCAACGGACCGGCGCTTGATCTACACAGGCGTGCTGCCGGAACCACTCTTGCGCGGTGAAGATGGACCTCCGGAGCTAATGCAGTCGAGCTTTCCATACACACGGCCCTTAAGAATCGTGCCGGGGCGCGTTTTTCTTGGCACATCTCGCGGCGTAACGATCGAAGGTGCCGGTACCAGTGAGACTTTCGCAGTCGGAGAAAGTGAATTGCCCAGGCTGGAGGCGTTGATAGGGATTGTAGGTGCCAAGCTGGACTCACTGGCGCAGTTGGCTGAGGCGGAGCGACGGGCGGCGGATGCCGCAGCCGCGGCGGCCCGGCGACCGATCTATCATCTGGTGCAGGCGGGTGAGGCGCTCGAAGTAATCGCGCGCCGATACGGAGTCAGTATGGACTCGCTGAGAGTATGGAACAACCGGTCGGACTCCCGTATCCGGGTCGGCGAACGCCTCCTTGTTCGTCCGGGACGATAGGTGATGCAGGAGCATCGCATCGAGGTCAAGCGTCGTGCGCGCTACTACGTGTTAGGTGATGTTAAGTCGGCGCGTGAACTGTGGGTTGTGCTTCATGGATACGGGCAGTTGGCAGAGGATTTTGCCCGTGAGTTCGAGCACGTTGTGAGCCCGGCTCGCGCTGTGGTAGTACCGGAGGCTTTGAACCGATACTACAAGGATGCTGCAGCCGACGCCGCGCGCCACGTGGACACTCCTCTTGGTACTACGTGGATGACGCGGATGTACCGGGAGGCGGAGATCCAGGACTATGTTGAGTATCTCGACGCAGTGGCAGAGGTGACTCAGACAGCGGGTGCCAGCCTCTGTGTCCTTGGTTTTTCACAGGGGGTTGCCACGGCCACGAGGTGGATGGTGTTGGGCAGGCGCAAGTTTGAGCGCTCAGTGTTGTGGGCTGGGACCGTACCTCCCGAACTTGATTTGTGGGAGTACGCGGGGCGATTTCCGCAGAGAGGCGTGGAGTATGTGATGGGAACGCGCGACAAGGCCCAGGACTGGATCGACCTGGTGGAGCTGCAGAGGAGATTTGGAGAAGCGGGGCTTCGCTTTGAGTTACGACGTTTTGAGGGCGGTCACAGACTGGATCGCGATACGCTCAAGGTGCTGATGGGGTAGGGAGGCTTCGATGCTTCGACGTTCGTCCCAGCTTCCCAACTTCCCAACTTCCCAACTTGCCAACTTCCCAACGTTCCAACTTCCCAACCAGCTTTCAGTTTCTTCCACGCCAACGGTCCGTCTCCCGCCGTTCCTTTTTAGTCGGGCGACCTTCACGGATCGGCGGACTTCCCATGGCTCGTAGCTGAGAGGCAAGCCGCTCCCGGGTCTTAACGCTTTCCTCTGTCTCCTCGTATAGCGCCTGAGCGGCGCTCGCGGGGCCGCGAGTTTCAGAAAGGGCGACTACGCGCACCACGTGCTCAAAGGGAGGGCGGCGGATCTTTACAACGTCGCCAACCCTTAACAGACGAGAGCGCTTGCTGCGTTCTTCATTCACTTCGATTCTGCCTATATCAATTGCTTCCGCGGCCAGCGAGCGTGTCTTGAAGAAGCGCGCAGCCCACAGCCACTTGTCAACGCGAACGTCGTCCATGAGTTAGAGCTCCCTGGCGAGTACTCTGCCTAACGTATCGGCGTCGATGTTGCCGCCGCTGAGTATGATACCCACCCGTTTTCCTGCGAGCCTGTCACGAAGCGCAAAGGCCCCAGCGAGACCGGCTGCACCTGCTCCTTCCACCAGGGAGTGTGTCGTCCGCAGCAAGACCCTGACAGCTTCGGCAATCTCGGCGTCTCGCACTGTGATGAAATCGGTGAGCCCCGCGCGCAGAGCAGGAAAGGTGAGCTCGTACGCACTGCGGGTTGCGAGACCGTCGGCAAAGGTGTTGGCGCTGTCGAGTCCCAGGATTCTGCCAGCGTGCCAGGAATCGTGACTTGCCGCCGCGCCTGCGGCCTGGACGGCGTAAACTGCTATTGACGGTTTGAGTGCGCGTGCAACGGTCAGCGCTCCCACGGCTTGCGAGCCTCCTCCGACCGCGACCACCAGCGCTTCCAGGTCTTCGCGCTGTTCCAGCATCTCTAACGAAAGAGTACCTGCGCCCGCGAGGACGTTGCGGTCATTGGTGGAGTGTGCAAGAATCGCGCCATCGTGCTGCACGACACGCTTTGCCACTTCGACTGATTCGTCATAGTCGCGTCCTTCCTCGACTACGCGTGCCCCCAGTGCTCGCATCGCTGCGTTCTTGTCAGGATTGTTGCCCACTGGAACACACAACGTGCAGCGAACTCCAAAGCGCGCCCCCGCATAGGCAATCCCCAGTCCGTGGTTCCCACGTGTGGCTGCCACAACTCCGTTAGAAAGTGCTTTTTTATCGAGCGAACCCATGAAGGAAAGTCCGTTCCGCACCTTGAACGAGTTGGTGGGATTGAAATTCTCGTGCTTTACAAGGAGCTGTATGCCGTTGCCAATCCACTCATCGAGGAGCGGATAGTCATAGACCGGCGACACCGGCATATGCGCGGAAATCACCTTACGTGCGGCTCGAATGTCTTCGATTGATATGGGCCAGGTGTCACTCAAGTCGGCAGATCCGTGTTTGTGGTTCGAGATGTAGCCTCTGGTTCGTAACAAGCTTCGCAATCATCGCCCTCATCGCCATCTGGGCGCTCAAACACAACATCGCCACCCCACGATCCTCAAGCTAGATTCGGGGCCATGTTATGGGATCCGTCTGCGCCATCCGAAGCACCGCTCTATATCCTGGCGCGCTGGCTACAGTTCTCCGCCGTTGTCGTCTGTATTGGGGCCCTCCTCTTTCCGTACGCTATCGAGCGCGCCACCCGTTTTGCAATTGGTCACCGCACCGCCGAAGCGATGCGCTCTCGCGTTCACCTCGTGGCCGTCGTCTCAGCGCTCGCGGCGCTTACGGGCTCCATCCTGCGACTCGTTATGCAGCGCGCGGGGCTCAACGCAGCCCTCGCTCCCGAGGTGGTGCAATGGCGCGACCTGGTCTCAGGAATGGGAGGCGCGAGCTTCTGGCTCCAATTCGGGGCTACCACGCTCGTACTCGCCGGAGGGCGAAGTGGCTGGCGTGCGGCGCTGGCCACGCTCTGCGCGATTCCTGCAATGTCCCTGGCCCCGGGATTTGCCGGCCACGCCGCGGCGGGCAACCCCCTCGCCCTCGCACTTGGAGCTGATGCTATCCATATGTTGGCTGCCGGCTCCTGGATCGGAATGCTCATCGTTCTGCTCGTCGCAGCTATTCCCGTTGTAAGAGATCACGAACCCGGCATGACGGCACCCGCAACCAGGAGCATGGTCGGAGCCTTTTCTCCGGTAGCTCTCTTGAGCGTTGCACTCCTTGCTGCAAGCGGTGTTTATGCGGGATGGCGGCTCGTAGGAACCTGGGAAGCACTCCTCACTACTCGCTATGGCCACGCGCTTATTGCCAAGCTCGTCCTCGTGACCTTTATACTTTCTGTGGGAGCCGCAAACTGGCTGCGTTTTGGACCGGGCTCAGGTACCACGCACGGCGCCTCACGTTTCCGCGCCTCGGCCTGGAGCGAAGTCCTCATCGCCATCCTGATTATCCTGGTCACCGCCGCCCTCACCGGAAGGCCAAGTCTCCGCGAGTAGGTAGGATTCCTTGAGGGGAGGACATAAAGCTGGCTGTCCTCATTAAGACACGGGCGATTGCACCGCCAAGTGGACGTTTTAGCCGTGTGGAGACCGAATTATGCTTGAGATCCAGTGGCGCGGTGGATGCAATAGAAGAGGCTGAAACAACGGCCTAAAGCCGGCGTAGAATGGCTCAGATTCGTGCAAGCCCGAGGCATTATGTCCAGAACTCGTCTCACACTCATTCTTTCAGCAATCGCGTTCATCCCAACCCTGGCCGGCGCGCAGGTCTTTACCGTCGGGGGTGATGACAGGGATGACTTTGGTCCGCGGCGTTCTCCCGTCTTTGGCGGCGGAAGCCTGGTTTACGGCAGACCCGCCGGTTCATTTGCCGACTACGTCGAACAGGGCTTTGGCTTTGACGGCTTTGTAAGGCTCAAGCTCGACCGGCGAGGAATATTCTCGTTAGGCCTGGAAGGAGGCTGGCTGCAGTATGGTCGTGAGACCATGCGCGTGCCGTTGAGCTCGACTATAGGCAGAGTGCAGGTAGATGTCGTAACCTCCAACAACATCATGTTCCTGGGTATCGGTCCGCAGGTGATGTCACCCACCGGAGCCGTTAGGCCGTATCTGAGCGGATCGGTTGGGCTCTCTTATCTCTTCACCGAATCCTCGGTGGATGGTGACGACCGCGACTACTACTACGGCTCTGACGGCAGCTTTGCCAAGTCCACCAACTACAGCGATGCGGTATTTGCGACGACCGGCGGGGCGGGGATCTACATTCCATTTGGGTCGCGCGCCAACACGGGTCTCGATATCGGTATGCGCTACCACAACAGTGGTCGTGGCCGGTACCTCAAAGAAGGGAGTATCGTGGATCGCCCCGGTCAGACGCCGCTGATCTTTCCGATAGAGAGTCGAACCGACCTCTTTACCTGGCGAGTTGGAATCGTTGCCGGGCTGAGATAGGGAGCTCGAGGTGGGTCGTTGTCAGATGCGCATGGCAGCGACCCTTTTCTCGAGTGATGCGGAGAGGCACTACGGTGCCCAGTAGTTACTCGCGACTCCTTTTTTCCGGCGACGTCGTCGAGTTCGGCCGCTTTTGCGTGAGCCGCGACGATCCGTTGTTCAGAACGGCAGGATCAATAGGCGGCTCGATCGAGCTGGTCTTCCCGTCGCATGCGGTTACAATCGAGCAGGAGGGCCATGCGCCCTTTATCGCCGACGCCTGTCAGATCGTGTGGTATCAGCCGTGGCAGCAATTTGAGCGTCGGCCTCTTTCGCCTGTGGGTGACCAGTGTGACTGGATCGCCTTTAAGCCCTCGGCGGTGGAGCCTCTACTGCGGGATCTTTCACCTTGTGGGCGTTACAGAGATCTGACGGACCTGCACGGCCCGGGAGCTGCTTCGTCGCAGTTGGCTGTGGAGCGGGTAAGGTTTTTCGCTGCGCTCGCCGGTGGTCGTTGCGACAGCCCGTTAGGCATCGAGGAGGCTGCGCTCAGATTCATGCGTCTGGCGCTGGGCAGCGAAGGCCACGTGGTGGCGAGGCGCGCCGAGTCGCAGAGCGAGGTGTCGCTGACCGAAAGGGCGCGTCAGGTTATTGCGTGCAGGTTCAGCGAACGTCTGTCGTTAGGCTCTATTGCGCGTGAGGTGGGCTGTTCGCCTTTTCATCTGGCCCGCGTTTTTCGCAAGGTCACTGGTCATTCGCTCCACAGTCTTCAGAATCGGCTGCGATTGCGTAGTGGCCTGGAGCGCTTA
>CAZYTS010000081.1:15319-16038 GCA_964649855.1 uncultured Gemmatimonadaceae bacterium | reverse complement strand
GTGCCCTTGAGGCCTAACGGCGTAAAGAATTCGTCCTGCAAATACTGACCGTAAGTCTTGCCGCTCAGCTTCTCGATAATCATTCCAAGCAGGAAATAGCCGGAGTTGTTGTATCGATAGGCGTCGCCAGGCTTAAAGTCGAATGGCTCGTTCGCAAAAAGCGCAACCAGCGAATCAGTTGCCAGATCTATCCTCATCACACGCTGCCACTTGGGGCCGAGGCTCGTGTAGCTCTTTATTCCCGAGGTGTGATTGAGGAGATGGCGCACCGTCACATGATTTCCCTGCGTAGGGAAGTCTGGCAGAAACTTCTGTAGCGTGTCATCGAGCGAAAGCTTCCCCTGCTCCATCAGCCGCATGATGGCCGCGCTCGTGAACTGCTTTGTCAGCGACCCAACGCGGTAAACGGTTTCCGAGGTTGCCGGTATGTCGTTTTCGAGATCGGCAAAGCCATAGCCTTTCATGACCAATGGCCGGCCTGCTTTAACCACGGCCACCGACACCCCTGCAGTCTTTTGATCGGCTACAGCTGCAGTAGCAACGGAGTCGACATAGCGAACGACGTCGCGCGAATCCTGCGCCCCGGCTACCGTGGTCGTCGTGAGTACAGTTGCAATCAACGTTGCCGAGTGGGTGAGGCGCATGAGAGGGAGAGCGTGAGTGGGCTGCAAGTGTATACCACAGAGGTGCACCGGAATGTGCCTCCCAGACGGCTGCCT